>NZ_JBMVFU010000018.1:0-143830 GCF_049538315.1 Nocardia sp. AB354
GCCGCGCGGAGCTGCGGTAGACCCCATTCGGAGGCGAGCAGTTCGTGCGAGCGCAGCCTGTCCTCGTGCCGGTAGGTGACGCTGGTGACGACGAGTTCGTCGGCGCCGGTCAGCTGCTGCAGCGCCGAGAGTCGTTCGGCCACCACATTCGGCGCGCCGACGAACTGAGTGGTGACGCGATCGTGCACCAGGCGCTGCTGCTGTTCGGTCAGCGGGGGAGCGGTATCGGGATCGAGGTATTCGGCTGCGCCGGCGCCGCTGCGGATGCTGTAGACCCAATGTCCGTAGGTCGAGGCCAGATGGGTGGCGGTCGCGTCGTCGTCGGCGACCACCACGTCCGCCGACACCACCAGATACGGCCGGTCGAGAACCGCCGAGGGCCGGAAGGCGGCGCGATACGCCTCCACCGTCTCCACGATCGTGCCGGGGGAGACGTGGTAGTTGGCCGCGAACGGGAGTCCGAGCCGGCCCGCGAGCTGGGCGCTCTCACCGCCGGAACTTCCGAACAGCCACAGCTGAACCTCGGCACCCTCGCCCGGAACAGAGTGCAGGGCAACACCTTCGGAGCTGCGGTAGTTCCCGGAGAGCAGGTCGCGGATCTCGCGGACCTGACGGCCGTAGTCCAGTGGCTTTGTCCCGGGCAGTTGCAGTGCCTCGAAACTCGCCGCCAGCCGGGTCGTATCCAGCAGCCGCCCGGGGCTGAACGGCGGCGGGATCACCACACCGTCGCGCACCCGGGTCGGGCGGTCGGGCGCGGGTACGGGTTTCACCCCCGCCGAGCGCACCTCCGCGATCCGATGCGCCGAGCGTCCGAGCCCCAGATCCAGCCGTCCCGGATACAGCGCGTCGATGGTGCCGAACGCCTCGACCACCGCCGCGGAGGTGTATTGACCGGCCTGCACGGCGGCCGAGCCGACGCGGATGCTGTCGGTGGCGGCCGCGATCAACGCGATGAGGGTGGTCGGCGCCGAGGAGGCCACCGCGACGAAATGATGTTCGGCGACCCAGAATCGGCGATACCCCCACGCCTCGGCGTGACGGGCCAGATCGATGGTGTTGCGCAGCGCCTGCCGCGGTGTGGATCCGGCGCTGACGGGGGAGAGATCCAGAATCGACAACGGCACGGTCATGACGCTCGCACTCCTTCGCTGCCGCGATGCGGATGGCGCAGACCCAGATGTTCGCGCAGGGTCACACCGGTGTACTCGGTTCGGAAACTGCCCAGCTCCTGAAGTTCGGGAACGACCTTGTCGACGAATTCGTCGAGGCCGGCGGGCGTGAGATGCGGGACAAGCACGAATCCGTCGGCGGCGTCGGACTGCACGTACCGATCGATCTCCGCGGCGACCCGAGCGGGCGTGCCGACGAACTGCTGGCGCGCGGTCACCTCGATGATCAATTCGCGGATGCTCAGCTTCTCCGCGGCGGCCTTGGCGCGCCAGTCCTCGGCGATCGCGCGCGGATCCTTGGCGTGCCGGACGCGTCCGCGGGTGATGTTCGCGTTGTCGACCGGATCGCTCTCGGGCAGCGGCCCGTCGGGGTCGTAGCCGGAAAGGTCACGGCCCCAGACCTGTTCGAGGAAGGCGATCGCGGTCTGCGGCCCCACCTGCTGCAGGCGGATCTCCCGGGCCCGCTCCTGCGCGTCGGCGTCGCTGTCACCGAGCACGAAAGTGGCGGCGGGAAGGATCTTCAGATCGTCGCGGCGGCGGCCGTACTTCGCGAGCCGGGTTTTGATGTCGGTGTAGAACCGGCGCCCGTCCTCGAGTTCGCCGTGGCGGCTGAAGATCGCATCGGCCTTCGCGGCGGCGAAGTCCCGGCCCTCCTCGGAATCACCGGCCTGAATCTGCACCGGATATCCCTGCGGGCTCGCCGGCAACCCGTAGACGCCTTCGATATCGAATTGCGTTCCGCGATAGGCGAATCGGGACGCCGGGCCGCCGAATACCCCGCGTTCGCGGTCGACGACCGGCGCCCCGCCGGCGCGACTGTCCCAGATCGCGCGGGTCGCGTCGACCACCTCCGCCGCGCGCACGTAGCGCTGCGAGTGGTCCAGATAGCCGCCGCGGCGGAAATTCTCGCCGGTGAACGCGTCGGAGGAGGTGACCGCGTTCCAGGCGGCCCGTCCGCCCGAGAGGTGGTCCAGGCTGCCGAATTGCCGTGCGAGTTCGTAGGGTTCGTTGAACGTGGTGTTGATCGTGCCGGCCAGGCCGAGGCGGGTCGTGACCCCGGCGAGCGCGTTGAGCACGGTGAAGGTGTCGGGACGACCGACCACGTCGAGGTCGAAGATGCGGCCGCGGTGTTCGCGCAGCCGCAGCCCCTCGGCGAGGAAGAAGAAGTCGAACAGGCCGCGCTCGGCGGTGCGCGCCAGGTGCACGAAGGAGTCGAACTCGATCTGGCTGCCCGATTCCGGCACGCTCCACACCGTGGTGTTGTTCACTCCGGGGAAGTGGGCGGCCAGGTGAATCTGCTTGCGTACCTGTTGTTTCGGCATCCTCATCCTTGAGCGAGTACGTAGCGGTTGGCGGGGCGCGTCAAGCCGATGCGGCCGCGCAGGCTGCGTGCCGGCCGCACGAGTGCGGCGCTGAACGCGGGTATCGCCAATGGCCGCAACACCAGACCGTCGGCGGCGCATTCGCGCCGAGTCCGGTCGAGCAGCGCGCGCAGTCCGTCGGCGGTGCCGAGGTGGCGCACGGTCGCGGCCGGGGCCGCAGGCCCCCAGGCGTCGAGCTGGTCGAGCTCCGCGTGGGCCCGGCCCTCCGTCGCGGCGAGATGCACCTCGACGTCGAGCAGGATCCGCACCTCGTCGGGCGTCCGGCCGGCCGCGGCGACCGCGGAGCGCAGCCGAGTGCGCAGGGCGGCGGCCTCGTCGAGGCCGGCGGCGCTGATCCGGATCAGATCGGCACGGTTGACCGCGAGGCGGGTGCTCGCCGCAGACGCGGCGCGCACCGCGATCGGCGGCCCGCCCTGCGGCGGCCGGGGTGTGATCGAGGGGCCCTTGACGGAAAAGTTCTCGCCCTCGAAATCGATGTAGTGCAACCGGTCGCGGTCGATGAACCGGCCGGTCGCGAGATCGCGGATCTCGGCGTCGTCCTCCCAGCTGTCCCACAGCCGGGCCACCACCTCGATTGCCTCGTCGGCCTCCCGCCACAGCGAGGTGTCGTCCCGCGGCTGCTTGCGGCCGAACAGCGTCGTCTGCTCGGCCTCGGCCGAGACGGCGACCTCCCACCCCGCCCGGCCGTAGGTGGCGTAGTCGAGGGAGGCGATCGCCTTGGACACGTGGAACGGTTCGGTGTGGGTGACCGTGGCCTGCGGGATCAGGCCGATGGTCCGGGTCGCGGCGGCGGCACGGGCCGCGAGCGCGATCGCGTCGAACGGCCCGTAACCGCCGGCGCCCACACCGAAGGAGTCCGGGAGGAAGACGAAGTCGAATCCGGCCCGGTCGGCGGCGGTGATCGCGTCGAGCCAGTAGCCGGGTGTGAACAGCTCTTCGGCGCGGGAGTCGGCCCGCCGCCACGACGCCGGGTGGGTACCCGTGCCGGACAATTCCACCCCGAGCAGGGGCGGCAACGACGACATGCGAAGGCGTCCTTTCGATCGACACCAGACAACACGGCCGCATCGCGGTAGGAGGGAAGCGGAGATGTCCCGCGATCGCCGGATGGGCAGAAGCTCAAACTAGGAGAAATCACCTGCGGCGTCAGCACTCTCGATCGCGCTGAATTCTATTCTTGCGGCGGCGGCATCGGCGCGGACTCGAAGCGGCCTTCCTGCGGGGGCCGCCGTTCCTGCCGGCTTCCCGGATTCGGGTGCCGGGGGCTCCTAAGGTGGCGGCATGTCCGACCACGAGCGGAATACCGCGGCCGTGGTGCCGGTGGCCCCGAGCGGATGGCGCGGCCGCTGGCATCGCTTCCGGCACTCGCCGTATCTGCCGGCAACGGTGCTGGTGTTCATCCTGGCGATCGCGGCCGGACTGTTCGCCGGCTCCTACACCTATATCCTCGCCAATCCGACACCGCACCGGATCCCGGTCGCCGTCGTCGACGCGGGGACCGCGGTACCGGAGCTCGACCAGCGCTTCCTCGACACCATGGACCGAGAACTGAACGGCTCGCTGCATCCGCTGCACTACGACACCCCGGAGGCGGCGCGCGAGGCCGTCGAATCGCAGCGGGTGTTCGCCATCCTGGACGTGCGCACCGCCGCGCGGATCCCGGTCGATGTGTCGGGTGCGTCCGGTTCGTCGGTGGCCCAGGTGGTCACCACCGCGGCCGCCGAGGCGAGCCGCCGGACCGGGATACCGATCGTGGTGACCGATATCAACCCGCTCCAGCCGGGCGATCCGCGCGGATTGGCGATCTTCTACATCACGCTGGCGGCGGTGATCATCGGCTTCGTCGGCGCCATCCAGCTCAGCGTGCACGCCGGGGCGTTGACCGCGGTGCAGCGGATCGGGTTCACCGTCGCCTACTCCCTGCTGGGCGGGTTCGCGATCGCCGCCCTGGTGGACTGGTGGCTGGGCGCGCTGACGCTGCCGTTCGTGCAGTCGTGGGGAATCCTGGCGTTCACGATGTTCACCTCGGGCATGATCTTCTCGATGTTCAGCGCGCTGTTCGGGCGCTGGGCGATGATCCCGACCTGGGGTGTGATGGTGCTGCTGGGCAACCCGTCCTCCGGGGGCGCGGTGTCGTGGCCGCTGCTGCCATCGGTACTCGGGGCGATCGGCCGCTGGCTACCGCCGGGCGCGTCGGTGAACGCCCAGCACACCGCGGTGTACTTCTCCGGCCACCAGCACCTCTTCCCGTATCTGGTGCTCGCCGGGTGGGCGCTGGTCGCCTCAGCGGTGTTCTGGGTGTGGCGGGACCGGCAGACCGATGCGAACGACCCCGACGAGCCGGCCGGCCACGACGAATAGTTCCCGTCTCAGGCGGACCGTTCGATCGCCGGCCGGACGAACCCGCCCGGTACCGCGGCCAGCAACTCGCGCGTGTATTCGTGCCTCGGATCGTCGAACAGCGTTGCGGTGTCGGCTGTTTCGACGATCGTGCCCTGCCGCATCACCGCGACGCGGTCGCTGATGCGACGCACCACGGCCAGATCGTGGGAGATGAACAGATAGCTCAGGTCCAGCTCGGACTGCAATCGCTCCAGCAACGCCAGAATCTGTGCCTGCACTCCGACATCGAGCGCCGACACCGGTTCGTCCAGCACCAGCACATCCGGCCGCAGTGCCAGCGCCCGCGCGATCGCGACGCGCTGCCGCTGCCCGCCCGACAGCCGCTCCGGGCGCCGGTCGGCGACTTCTCCGGGCAGGGCTACCTGCTCGAGCAGTTCGGCGACCCGGGCGCGGCGATCGCCGATCCCGAAGGCTTGCAACGGTTCTCCCACGATCTTCGCCACACTCAGGGTGGGATTCAGCGATGTGTAGGGATTTTGATACACCACCTGGACGCGCCGGCGAAATTCCCGCAGCGCGGCGCCGCGCAGACCGGCGACATCGCGCCCGTCGAAGCGGATGCTGCCCACATCGGGCGCGGACAGCCGTGCGAGGATGCGAGCGGTGGTGGTCTTGCCGGAGCCGGATTCGCCGACCAGGGCGAGTGTCTCGCCGCGATCGAGATCCAGTGAGACGTCGTCGACCGCGTCCGTGCGCACGCCCCGCGCGATCCGGAAACTCTTGCGCAAACCGGTCGCCACCAGCAAGGATCGTTCGGCACGCGGGCGCGCTCGGCGCACCGGTGACTCCGCGCTCGGCGCGGCGGCGAGCAGTTCGGCAGTGTATTCGTGCTGCGGATCGGTGAGAACGGCTGCGGTGGTTCCGGTTTCGACGATCCGGCCGTGCCGCATGACCACGATCCGATCGGCGCGGTCGGCGGCCACCGCCAGGTCGTGGGTGATGAGCAGTACCGCCGTGCCGAGCTGCGCGGTGCGGTCGGCGAGGTGATCGAGGATGCGGCGCTGCACGGTGACGTCCAGGGCGCTGGTCGGTTCGTCGGCGATCACCAGCTCCGGTTCGCAGGCCAGTGCGATCGCGATCAGTACCCGCTGGCGCTGCCCTCCGGACAGATCCTGCGGATATTGCCTGGCCCGCACCTCCGGCCGGTCCAGGCCCGCCTCGGTGAGCAACCGCACCGCCTCCAGCCGTGCCGTGCGGCGATCGGCCCGCCGATGGATGCGCAACACCTCGGCCACCTGATCGCCGATGCGCTGCACCGGATTCAGCGACGTCCCGGGATCCTGCGGGACGAGTCCGATGCGCGCACCCCGCAGGCCGCGCAGGGTGCGGTCGGACGCGGTGTCGAGCCGGTGACCGTCGAAAACGATTCCGCCGCCGGAGACTTCCGCGGAATCGGGCAACAGGCCGATGACCGCATGGGCGAGTGTGGATTTGCCCGAACCGGATTCGCCGACCAGCGCGACGGTCTCTCCGCGAGCGATCTCCAGCGTCGCACCGGACACCGCCTCCACCGATGCGCCGCCGTAGCGGACGTGCAGGTCGTCGACCCGCAACAATGTATCGTCGCTCATCGGTCCTCCTGTATTTTCGCGGGACACCCGCACCCGGTCGGACCGATCAGAAGCCGCGCGAGTATGTCTCATCGGTCGTCCGTGCTCCCGATCGAACGGCCGATGCGCTGGGCGGCGAGCACCACCGCGACGATCACCAGGCCGGGCAGGGTGGTCATCCACCAGGCGAGCACGAGGTAGTTGCGGCCTTCCGAGATCAGCGAACCCCATTCCGGGGTGGGTGGCGCGGCGCCGTAGCCGAGGAAACTGAGCGACGAGATCGCCAGCACCGCAACACCGAATTCGACCGCGGCCAGGGCGGCGACCGGCGCGTAGGCCGTCCGCAGGATGTGACGCAGCAGCACGGTGTGCCAGCGCACTCCGCACGCGAACGCCGCCTCCACGTAGGGCGCGCGGCGCACTCGCAGCACTTCCGCACGCATCACCCGCGCGAACCGGGCGATCAGCGCCACTCCCACCGCGATGGCCACGTTCCGGGTGCCCAGACCGAGCACCGTGATGAGTACCAGCGCCGACAACAGTTCGGGAATCGCGAGCAGCACATCGACTCCGCGCATGACGAAGGCATCGACGGTGCCGCCGAGGGTGCCGGAGACGAGACCGATCGCCGACCCGACCACCAGCCCCAGCAGCACGGCACAGACGGTCGCCGACAGCGTCAGCGCCGCCCCGTGCGCCACTCTGGTGTACAGATCGCGGCCGAGATTGTCGGTACCGAACCAGTGCTGCAGGCTCGGGCCGCGGAATTTCTCCTCCGGCACGCCCGCGCGTGGATCGTCGCCGGCGAGAAGCGAGGGCGCGACCGCCCAGCCGAGAACCACGATCAGCACGAGGATCGACACCGCGAGTCCTGCGGTGGCACGCAGCCGTTTCGGCGCCAACGCGCGCCGCAGTTCCGCCGTCCGGACGGACGGGGGGTCGGCGATGAGCAGTGTGTCAGACATGAACGCGCACCTTCTCGCGAGCCTCGGCGACGCGGGGATCGAGCACCGGATAGATCAGATCCACCGCCAGGTTCACCACCACGAATGCCAGGGCGGCGATCAACGCGATGCCCTGCACCACCGGAATGTCTTGATGCAGCACCGCGTTCTGAGTGAGCCGGCCCAGTCCGCCGCGGGAGAACACGGTCTCGACCACCACGGAACCTGCCAGTACCGTGCCGACCCACAGTCCGGCGACGGTGAGGGCCGGCCCGGCCGCGGCGCGCAGCACGTGCCGCCACTGCACCCACAGCCGCGAGGCGCCCTTGGCGAAAGCCACCTCGACGAACGGCTGCCGCCAGGTGGTGGCCAGACCGCTGTGGAGCACCTGCGCGATGACGGCACCGACCGGCACGGCCAGGGTGATCGCGGGCAGGATCGTGCCGCTGAAACCCGTCCCGCCGAATGCGGGCACGAGACGAAGCCGGAACGAGAACAGTTGCAGCAGAAGCAATCCCACCCAGAACGTAGGCATCGCCGCGCCGATCGGCGGTAGCGCGGTGAGCAGATTCCGCAACCACGGCCGCCGGGTGTAGGACGCGGCCACGGCCAGCGCGGCGCCGAAGACGATCGCCAGCAGCAGCGCGAGACCGGCCAGCGCGAGAGTCGAGGGAATCGACTGCGCCAGGGCCCCGGTGACGGTTTGCCCGGTGTTCAGCGAGCGCCCGAGATCGCCCCGGACGGCGTGGGTGAGCGCGGTCCAATATTGTTCCGGCACCGAGCGATCCAGGCCGTATCTGGCCCGCAGTTCCGCGATGGCCGCGGGATCGGGAGGCACGCCCGGATCCGCGTCGACGGCCATCTGCACCGGATCCGACGGCAGCAGGAACAGTACGGCGAAGGAGATGGTGAACGCCGCCCAGAGCACGCCGATCGCCTGCAGCACGCGCACGATCACATACCGGGTCATCGGATTCATCGCTTGCTCAACCAGGTGTCGTGGAACTGCAGACGGGCCGAGGCCTCGAACTTCAGATCGTGCACCGCGCCCGACACACCGATCGCCTGCGACAATTCGATGGTCGGCAACCACAGTCCGTTCTCGATCACCGATCGCTGTGCCTGCCCGATGATCCCCGCCCGCGCCGCCGGGTCGGTGGTCGAGAGCTGGTCGGCGAGCGCCTGGTCCAGCGCCGGAATCGGTCCGCGCTGGTTGAGGTTTCGCTGTCCGCGGCCGAAGGTGGTGCGCAGGATGTCGCCGTCGGCGCGGGTGGTGTTGAAGTAGGTGGCGTCGAAGTCACCGGCGTTCTGCCGCGCGGTGTACTCGGCGACGGGCGTCAACTCCAGCCGGATGTCCACCCCGACCTTGCGTAGTTGCTGCTGCACCAGTTCCAAGGTCGCCTGATTCGCGGCGAACTGCGCACCGAACAGCACACCGAACGACAGTCGCCGCCCGTCCTTGATGCGGATTCCGTCGCCGCCGGGCACCCACCCGGCCTGGTCCAGGAGGCGACGCGCCTGGTCGGGGTCGAAGGTTATCGACTTCGAAAGATCCACGTACCCAGGCGTTTTCGAGGCCAGCGGGCCGGTGGCGGGCAGGAACTGCGGTCCCAGCACCGTATCCACCAGCTGTTTGCGGTCGATGGCGTGCAACAGGGCCTGGCGCACGGCGGAATCCGACAGCGGCGCACGGCTCACATTCGGCTGCAGTCCGAAGGGAACGCCCGGATTCGAGTCGAACTGCACCTTGGCGCCGGCGGCCTCGAGTTGCGGGACATCCTGTGGCAGTGCGTCACTGACGGCGTCGAGCTGATTCGACGACAGGCTGCCGGTCCGCACTCCTGCCTCGGGGACGACCGTGAATTCGATGCGATCCAGATACGCCTCGCCGGAATGGGCGAACACCGCCGAACCCCACCGGTATCCGGGGCGCTTGACCAGTGTGGCGGAGGCGTCCTGGCGATAGCCGGCATAGACGAACGGACCGCTGCCGATGTTGTCACCGAGGCAGCGCTGTTCGGCCGGTTTCGCGGTGGTCGCGGCGGCGAGGATGCCCAGCTGCGGGGTCGAGGAGGCCTGCAGGAATTGCGCGTTCGGCGTGTCGAATCGCACCTCGGCGGTGAGTGGATCGATCGCCGTGGTCCCCGCGTAGCCGGACAGATAGCTCGCGCCCAGCGGCGCTTTCGCCGCGGTGAGGGTGTGCACCACGGCGTCGAAGTTCTTCTGCACCGACGTGGCGGTCAGCGGTGTGCCGTCGCTGAACGTGACGTCGGGCCGCAGATGGAAGGTGAAGGTCTTCGCGTCCGGGCTCACCTGCCAGGAGGTCGCCAGCCACGGCTTGATTTCCCCGCTCGCGGGATCCTGGTCGGTGAGCGAATCCACGATCTGGCGTGCCACGTAGAGGGTTTGGTTGGTGCCGGCCTGGGCCGGATCCGAGCAGGTCGGCGCCTGCGACAGGCCGTAGCGCAGGGTTCCGCCCGACTGCGGCGGACCGGCGTCGCCGCCACCATCGGTGGTGTTCGCGCAGGCGGCGATCGCCAGCGTCGCGGTGAGTGCGAGCGCCGGCGAGAGAATGCGTTTCATTCGATGACTCCGGGTGGATCGATGCGGTAGGTGCCGGGTGGACGGCTGGAAGTGGTCGGCCGGTCCCGGCGGTAGCACCCACACCCGGTCGGCGGGTTGCTGCGATGTCGTGGAGCCGGGTCTCTCGATCGCTCTGGATGGGCGAAACGTCACGCTAGGGGAATTCCGATGCGGGGTCAGCACTCTGGATCGCGCTGAATCCAATCCTTGTCGCGACGACGGCCCAGCGGTGTGATTACCGGTGTCGCACGGACCCGGCGAGCCCACGCACCGCCACCTCCGGATCCCACACACCCGGACGCCCGAGGGTCAGCGGGTAGCAGGCAAGGCCGAGGACCATCGCACTGAAATGTCCTATGTCGGTGAAGGTTCGGTTCGCGAAGACCGGAATCGCGTAGAAGACGACCACTCCGAGCAGGTACACGTACCGCCACGGCTTCGCGATCCGATACACCAGCACGGCGATCACACCCGCCAAGGCGTAGCTCACGCCGTAATCGAGGGTGTTCACCGCGGATTCGGGTGCGTAACCGTGATGAATAGCCCAATACAGCACGCCCTCGCTGATATAGGTCGCGCCGACGTGCGCGATCACCACCACCGCCAGCCAGCGCAGCGTTCCCAGCCAGCGTTCGGCCTGGGCGTGGAAGAGGGTGTAGCTGACCGCGTAGCCGAACCAGCCACCGCCCGCGAGCCAGAACGCGCTGGAGATCAGCACGTGCACCGGATCCTCGCGCAGATGATGCAGATTGGTCGAGCGGTTGCCCAGCAGTATCTCGGCCTGATCGGGAGGCAGGTGCCGGACCACGAGTGTGGACACCAGCAGGATGGCCAGCCAGATGTAGGTGCCGGGCGCGTGCCGGATGTAGTCGCCGACCGCGCCCGCGGCGGTCCGCCACCGGAAGCGCTCTCGCCTGGGCATCGGTCACCTTCCTCGACGAATCGCGAAGATCGCTCCACTATGCGGCCGCACTGTCCGCGCGCAATCACCCGTAGCGGGTGAGCCCGCATCATCCGTCGCCGAATGCCACGAATGCGGCAAAACGCCTGGTCCGACCATGCCGGACGCGCGCCGGGCGGCGACGACACGTACTCTGCTGCTGCGGTGCGACACCGGATTGATGGTGTGGACTGGAGGGTGCTGTGTCCCGGGTGGGCGCTGTGCATGCGAGGGTGCGAGACAGAGGCGGTGAGGACGTGCGCAGGCGTCGATCTCTACTGGTGGTGTCGGCGGTGCTGACGGCGATCGTCGTGCTCGTCGGCGGATGTGGCGGCTCGCATGGCGGCACGTCGTCGGCGCCGGTGTCCAAGGGGCCCGATATCACCGCGCCCGCGACGATCGATGTGCCCGCGGCCGACCACGGACCGCTCAATCCGGCGACGCCCCTCGTGGTGAACTCCGCCGACGGCATGCTGACCAAGGTCACCGTCACCGATGGGGACGGTAAAGCGGTCGCCGGCGATTTCGGTGCCGACCATCGCAGTTGGACCTCGAAGGATCCGCTGAGCTACGGGACCACCTACCGCGTCGACGCCCAAGCGGTGAACCTCGCCCAGGTCGCGACGAACAAGACATTCACCGTGGCCACCATCGACGCCGGGCACAAGGCGTACGCGAATGTGGTGCCCGCGCCCGATCTGGTCGCCCGGACCGGGATCGGCGTCGGGCAGCCGATGGTGTTCCAGTTCACCGCGCCGGTGGCGAACAAGGCCGAGGTGCAGAAGCATCTGAAGGTCACCGTCACGCCGCCGCAGCCGGGCGCCTGGTACTGGGTCGACGACAAGGATGTGCACTACCGCGCCGCGCAGTACTGGCAGCCGGGCACCAAGATCCACATCGAAGCCGACGTCTTCGGTCTCGACCTCGGCGACGGGGTGTTCGGCGCCGAGAACAACAGCGCCGACTACACGGTGCACGACTCCTGGATCGCGCAGGCCGACGGCAACACCGAACAGCTGACGATCCTGCACAACGGCGCGCAGGTGAACCAGATGCCGATGAGTCTCGGCTCGCCCGGGTTCCCGTCGCACGAAGGGCCGCATGTCATTTCGGAGAAATCGCCGTCGATCATCATGGACTCCTGCAGTTACGGGGTCTGCGCCGGCCAGCCCGGGTACTACCGCGAGAAGGTGGACCTGGACGAACGGATCTCCAACGACGGCGAATTCGTCCATTCGGCGCCCTGGTCGGTGGGGCAGCAGGGGGCCAGCAACGTGTCGCACGGCTGTGTGAACCTCTCACCCGACAACGCCCAGTGGTTCTTCGACCACTTCGGCGTCGGCGACGTCGTGGAGATCACCAACTCGGGCGGGCAGCCGCTGCCCGTATGGGACACCTACGGCGACTGGGAGGTCCCGTGGACCACGTGGCAGGCCGGTAACGCGAACAGCTGATCCGCCCCACCCGGCGGCTACCATCGGAGCATGTCGGCGAATATCCTGCGAATCGCTCCGGTCCTGGCCGTGCTGGCGGCAGGCGCCGCCTGCTCCTCCGGAAACGTTTCCGCCCCAACGGATTCCGCACAAGCCACTCCCGTCGGCCACACTTACGTCTCCACCGGCGTCCAAGGCCCGCGAATCCCTGGCGACGGCCCGCTCCGCCTGACCTTCACCGCGGGTCACCTCAGCGCCACCGCCGGCTGCAACACCCTCATGGGCTCCGCCGACCTGACCGGGAACACCCTCCACACCGGCCCCCTCGCCGCAACTCGCATGGCGTGCGGAGGCGACCGCGCCGGAGCCGACGAATGGGCGACCTCACTCCTGCAAGCGAGCCCGAGATGGAGTCTCGACGGCGCGACATTGACGTTGAAAACCGCCGACCGCACCGTGACTCTGCACGAGTCCGAACCTGCGGGGTGACTCGGTCGGCATGCACTTCCGGGACAACCCCAGGTTGAATTATGCAGGTGAATGCCTGCATAATTTCCCCATGTTGGACACCACCGCGTTGAGCGACGCCTACCGCACGCTTCTGGAAGCCGCCGGCGCCGTAGCCGATTCGACCCCGACGATCGCCCCCGCACCAGGCGAATGGAATGCCGACCGGATCCTCGGGCACGTCTGCCTGATCACCGCCGCCACCATCGCTGCCGCGTCGGCCGTCGCCGCGGGCGAGCACACCACCTACGACAACCGCATTGCCCTCGACATCTGGACCATCGACCGTGTCGTAGAGCTTGCCGGCGGCAGCACCGGCCTGCGGGACCGCCTGTACCGGCAAGCCGAGGTCCTCTGCGGCCTCTCCGGCCCGGCCCTCAGCGAAACCGAACTCGACACCGTGGTTCCCACTCGTCTGCTCTCCAACGACACCGTGCTGGTCGATCAGCCACTACCTCTGCGGGATCTGATCACCGGCCTGACCGACGTGGAGCTACCAGGCCACACCGAACAACTGCAGGCCCTGCTGCACGGTCGGCCCACCGAAGCCCCGGTCTGACCCGCTCGGGGCGCCCGGCCGGTAGTCGGCGGCCGGGAACCTGCGGGTAGGGAGGCGGCGTGCGAGCATGATCGTTATGGCGATTGCTACGGGATCTGTTGCTCACGTCCGTCTCACGGTGTGCGATATCGGCCGGTCGCGGGCCTTCTACGAGCAGGTATTCGGCTGGCCTGTGGCGCTGGAGGTTCCGGCCGATGCGGATGAGGAGACGCGTGAGCGTCTCGGTTTTCTTTTCGGCGGGGTGATCTACCGGATGGAACACGGTTTGATCGGGCTGCGGCCGGTCGGTTCCGACCGTTTCGACGAGAATCGTGTCGGTCTCGACCATCTCGCTTTCACTGTCGCGTCGCTCGCCGAATTGGAAGCCGCCGCAGCGCATCTGGACGCTTGCGGGATAGCGCATGAGGACATCAAGGACATCGGTGTCAGTTACATACTCGAGTTTCGGGATCCGGACAACATCGCGCTGGAACTGGTCGCGCCCAAGTAGTCGCCGGGTGAGGGGACTGCGGCGTCGGTAGGGCGATATCCGGGCTCGGCGTTGCCGCCGAGCCCGGATATCGCCCTGCTCCCAGCGATCCGGCGTCGCACCCAGTCGCGGGTCCGTGTTCTCGACCTACCGGCGCAGGTTGCGGTCGAACAGGGCCAGGAGTTCGCGGTAGTGGCGTTCGGCGGCTTCGGCGTCGTATGCGGAGGTGTCGGCCTGGGTGAACCCGTGGTGGGCTCCTTCGTAGACCTCGGTGCGGTGGCGGACGCCGGCGTCGGCCAGTGCCTTGTCGAAGGCACTGATGTGTTCGGGGGTCATGTGGTCGTCCTCGCCGGCGTGGGCGAAATACAGTTCGCCCGTGATGTTTCCGGCGCTGCGGTGCGGACTGTCGGCGGCGTCGGTGACGAGCGGTCCGCCGTGGAATCCGGCCACCGCCGCGATCCGGTCGGGGAACATGCCGGCGGTCAGCACCGCCAGGCGGGCGCCCATGCAATAGCCGGTGACGCCGGCCCTGCCCGCGGCGACCTTCGGCGAGGCCGCGAGCCAGTCGAGGTAGGCGGCGGCATCGGAGCGCCAGAACTCCGCTGTGAGGTCGCGGATCATCGGGAAGACCTGCTGGAAGATCTCGGGTCGCCGCACCGGATCGATGTAGTCCGGCAACTCGACCACCGGTGCACGCCCGTGACGGTAGTAGGCGTTGGGAAGCAGGACGGTATAGCCGTGGGCGGCGATCCGGTCGGCCAGCGCCCGCAGGCTGGGGCGTAGCCCGAAACCGTCCTGGACCACCAGCACTCCCGGATGGGCGGCGCCATCGGCAGGGGAGGTGAGATAGGCGTCGGCGACACCGTCGGGCGTCCGCACGTCTACCGAGATGCCGTGTGTTTCGGTCATTGTCGAATCCTTCTGTCGTCGTTGAGGTTTGTGATCAACACGACGAAGGCGGAGCCCGCGCGATACCGCAGGAGTCGATATGCGAGCCCGTATCGGCTCGCAGGGCGCTCAGCAGAGCACCGGGTAACCCATCCGTGTGTGGCGTGAAGCCGTCCCGGTAGTCATCGCCTCACACCGTAGCTCACCGCGCCGCGCCGCCGTCAAATCCGCGACGCGCGGGAAGCGGCAGATCCCGGTAGGCGGAATACCGGTCCGTCCAGGACCCGGCGGTTGGTAGGACGAGACTCGCGATTCTCGGGACGGCACGACTGATAGGGACTTCGATGCGGGATCTGTTCGACACCACCGACATGACAGGACTGGCCGCGGCGATCGAGGCCGGCGACGTGTCGGCCGAGGAGGTGCTCGAATTCAGCCTGAACCGGCTCGCGGAGCGCAATCCCGCGATCAACGCGGTGGTGAGCGAGCGCGGTGACGAGGCGCGTCGTGAGGTGGCCGCGGGGCTACCCGACGGTCCACTGCGCGGGATCCCGTTCGTGATCAAGGATCTGCACATGGACGTCGCGGGGCTGCCCACGACCAACGGTTCCCGGCTGTTCGCCGACGCTGTCGCCGCCGCGGATTCCGAACTGGTGCAACGGTATCGCCGCGCCGGCATGGTGATCATCGGCAAGACGAATTCACCGGAATTCGGGTTGAACGCGAGCACGGAACCGCTGCTGTTCGGGCCGACGCGCAATCCGCACCGCCTCGATCACTCGGCCGGGGGCTCCTCGGGCGGCTCGGCGGCGGCGGTGGCCGCCGGAATCGTGCCCGCGGGTCAGGCCAGTGACGGCGGCGGTTCCATCCGTATCCCGGCATCGTCGTGTGGGCTGGTGGGTCTCAAACCCAGCCGCGGCCGGGTGCCCGCCTATCCGGCACGGAATCTGCTGGCCGCGCCGATGAGCGTCAACCACGCCGTCACCCGCAGTGTGCGCGATACGGCGATGTTGCTCGATATCGGCGCCGGCGCCGTCCCCGGCGATCCGTACGTCATCGCCGCGCCGTCGATGCGCTACGTCGACGCCATGCGCGTCGATCCGGGGCACCTGCGCATCGGGATCGCGACGACGCTGCCTTCGGGCGCCGCCATACATCCCGATTGTGTTGCGGCGACGCGAGATATCGCCGGCGTCCTCACCGATCTCGGCCACGACGTCGTGGACGAGGCGCCCGACTTTCCCTTCGAGGAAATCATGAGCGGGTTGCAGTATCTGATGGCGGTGCCGGTCGCGGTGGATGTGAGGGCGCGGCTGGCAGCGCTCGGCCGCGACGTGCGCGACGACGACCTCGAACCGATGACCCGGATGATGTACGACGCCGCGAATCAGGACAGCGCGGGCGATTACGTCCGCGCACTGCGCGACCTCGAGACGGCGGCCATCACGCTGGGCGGCTATTTCGCGGACCACGACCTGCTGCTCACGCCGACGCTGGGGACGGTCGTCGCGCCGCTCGGCCTGCTCGACACCACGGACCCGGCGTCGCTGTGGGAGCACGCGCTGTCGTTCAGCGGCATGACGAGCCCGTTCAATGTGACCGGGCAGCCGGCGATCTCGCTCCCGCTGGGCACCGACAGTGCCGGACTGCCGGTCGGCGTTCAACTGGTCGCCGCCTTCGGCCGCGAAGATCTGCTGCTGCAGGTCGCGGCACAACTCGAGCAGGCACGCCCGTGGCGCACCGCCCCCGTCCGGCCGCCCGTCGGCTGACCGTCGGACGCCCCGAACGGTCGTTTCGCTCAGTGGGAGTGAAGGATTGGCAACCTACGGGACCGCCGGTACCGTGCGCACATGCCGGACATGTCTGTCTTTCGTGAGATCGCGGCGCGCGTGAACAACTGGGGACGCTGGGGCGCCGACGACGACATCGGCACCCTGAACTTCGTCACCGACGAAGTGGTCCGGGCCGCCGCGGCGACCGTGCGCACGGGACGGCGAGTGGGGCTGGCACTGCCGCTGCATCAGCGTGGCGTGCAGACCGGACTCGTGCCGGGACGAGTGAATCCGCTGCACACCATGGTGGCCCTGAACTGGGAGATGTTCGGGCCCGGCACGATTGCGACCAGCGACGATTCGATCACCATGGGGTTGCAGGCGGGCACGCACTGGGACGGCCTCGGACATGTCTCCTATGCCGGGCGTCTCTACAACGGCCGTCCCGCCGACTCGATCACCGCTCACCGCGGTGCCCGATTCAGCGGTATCGAGAAGGTGCCGCATCTGGTGTCGCGCGGGGTGCTGCTCGACGTCGCCCGCGCCCGCGGGGTCGACCGGCTGGCCGGCGATCACGCCGTTTCACCGGAGGATCTCGACGCCGCCGCGGCGATGGCGCAGGTGCGGGTGCGGGCCGGGGATGTGGTGCTGGTGCGCACCGGGCAGATGCGGCTTTATCTGGCGGGCGACCGCGAGGGCTACGGGACGCCGTCACCGGGGTTGTCGGTGCGCTGCCCGGAATGGTTCCATGCCCGCGACGTCGCCGCCGTCGCCACCGACACCCTCACCTTCGAGATCTGCCCGCCCGAAGCCGACGGCCCTTGGCTGGCGGTGCATGCCCTGCACCTGGTCGAGATGGGCATGCTGCAGGGCCAGAACTGGAATCTCGAGGACCTCTCCCGGGTGTGTGCTGAGGAAGGCCGCTACGACTTCCTGCTGTCGGCGATGCCGGAACCGTTCGTCGGTGCCACCGGCAGTCCGGTCGCCCCGGTCGCGATCTTCTGACCGCTGTGCAGCGCACCGGGGCGCGGTGGCTACGGTTGAGGATGCGACATCGGTGGCGGTAGGTGAGTGAGGTGATCATGACGAACCGCGCTGCGGAGTCGATCGTTCCGGGCAGTTTCGCGTCCACGCCGGAGTCGTATACGGACCACGCGATCAGCGACATCGTTCGCATCTGGGCGCAGCGGATTCCGCACCGGGCCGCATTCGTCACTACCGGTGGGCCGACCAGTTGGAGCGAATACGACCGGTCGGCGGACGCGACCTGTGCGGCGTTGCGTTCTACTTCCGGCGGTCCCCGTTCGCGGGTCGCGCTGCTGCTCCCGGATACCGCGGCCGTCCACGCGGCGCTGTGCGGGTGCTACCGCGCGGGACGCATCGCCGCGGCCGTCGGGGTGCGATCCGGCGTGCGCGAGATCGCGCACGTGATGCGCCGGACCGACGCGTCGACACTGGTCACCGTGCCCGAAATCCGGGGCAGATCCTGGCAGGCGCTGGTCCGCGAACTCGAGGCGGAGGGTGTGATGCCCGGCGACGTTCTCCTCGTCGACGAGCAGTCCGGAGCCGTCGCGCGCCACCGTTCCGGCACGACGCCGACGACCGAAACATATTCCGCCACAGCGCCTTTCACACCATCGCAGGTGACCATCCTCAACTCGACGTCGGGGACGACCGGGACACCGAAGATCGTCGCGCACACCGAGCGACGATGGACGGCCTTCGCGCGCGAGGCGATGCTGGGCGCTCGGATCGGATCGCGGGACATCGTCTGCTCGGTGGTCCCGGCGCCGTACGGATTCGGCCTGTGGTCGGCGCATTTCCTGCCCGCCCTGCTGGGCATACCGGTCGTCGTCGGCGCGCGCTTCGACGCCGAGGAGACCGCGATGCTCATCGAGCGCGAGCGGGTCACCGTATTGTGCTGCGTCAGTACGCAATTCAAGATGCTGTTGCGTTCCGGGGCGTTGGAACGCCGTGACCTGTCCAGCCTGCGGGTGCTGTACACCGGCGGTGAGCCCGTTCCCTATCGCGATGCCCGCGCGTTCGAGGAACGGACCGGCGCGAAGGTCCTGCAGTTCTACGGCTCCAACGAGAGCGGCGCGGTGAGCCGGACCACCCTCGACGACGACATCGACACCAGACTGCGCACCTGCGGCCGGACTCTCGCCGCGATGAACGTGCGCGTGCTCGACGATGCCGGCGCCGACGTGGCCGGTGCCGTCCGCCGCGGCCGGCCGGCGGTGCGCGGGCCACTGGTGTCGGCCGGGTACTGGGACGACCCGGCCGCCGACGCCGAGCTCTACACATCCGACGGGTGGACACTGCTCGGCGATATCGTCGAGATCGACGAGACCGACCGGGTGCGGGTGGTCGGGCGGACATCGGATTTCGTCATCCGGGGCGGAAAGAACGTCTCGATCACCGAAATCGAGGAGCTGGTGCGCGAGCACGAGTCGGTCACCGACGTCGCTGTCGTCGGTGTTCCCGACGACGTCTACGGAGAACGCGTCTGCGCCGTGGTCGTGCTCGCCGACGGCGCGACCCTGGACGCGCCCGGGCTGTCGAACCGGCTCGCATCGCGCGGGGTGACCAAGGAATACACGCCCGAATATGTCGTGGTGGTGGACCGGCTCGACCTCGGCCCGGGCGGCAAGACCGACCGCGCGGCCGCGCGCGACACCGCGATGCGCATGCTGGGGCTGCGGTGATCGGTCTCGAACTTCCCGATCTGCCCGTCCGGGCAGTGCTCGATCATCTCGTCGCGACGTTGGCCGACCGCGAGACCGCGGTCCTGGTCGCGCCGCCGGGCACCGGAAAGACGACGTTGGTGCCGTTGGCGCTGGCGGCGAACAACTCCGGCCGGGTGCTCGTAGCCGAGCCGCGGCGGCTGGCGGCACGGGCCGCGGCCGCGCGGATGGCTACGTTGCTCGGCGAGCAGGTGGGCGAAACCGTCGGCTACTCGGTCCGCGGGGATCGACGGGTCGGGCGGCGGACCCGCATCGAGGTCGTGACCTCCGGCTTGCTGGTGCGCCGCCTGCAGGACGATCCGGAGCTGGCGGGGGTCGACGTGGTAGTCCTCGACGAATGTCACGAGCGCCATCTGGACGCGGATCTGCTGCTGGCGCTGCTACTGGACGCCCGGGCCGGATTGCGGCCGGACCTGCGGGTCCTCGCCACCTCGGCCACCGTTGCCGCCGAACGCCTTTCGGCGCTGCTGGGCGAGGACGACGCGGCGCCGGTGGTGCGGGTCGAGGCGCAGACCTTTCCCGTGGCCACAACCTACGTCCCGCCCTTGCCCTGGGAGCGAATCGACGCACAGGTCGCACGCGCCACCCGCACCGCACTGGCCGAAATCGACGGCGACGTGCTGGTCTTCCTTCCCGGTGCGGCCGAAATCCGAAGAGTCGCCGCACTTCTGGACGGCCACGACGGCGTGGATATCGTTCCGCTGCACGGCAGATTATCCGCGGCGAGCCAGGACACGGCCTTGCGTCCCGGACCTCGGCGGCGCGTGGTGCTCGCCACGGCGGTGGCGGAGTCGAGCCTGACGGTGCCGGGCGTGCGTGCCGTGGTGGATTCGGGCCTTGCGCGCGTGCCACGCATCGATCGGGCGCGGGGACTGGCCGGACTCGCCACGGTCCGCGTCTCGGCGGCCGTCGCCGACCAGCGTGCCGGGCGGGCCGGGCGCGAGGCGCCGGGCCGGGTGTGGCGATGCTGGCCGGAGCACGAGCACGCCACCTTGCCCGCCTATCCCGAGCCGGAGATCCGCACCGCCGACCTGACCCGGCTCGCACTGGAACTGGCCTGCTGGGGCACGGCGGACGGTCACGGTCTCAGCTGGTGGGATCCGCCGCCCGCCGGTGGGCTGACCGCCGGCCGGAATGTGCTGCACGCCTTGGGTGCCGTGGACTCCGGCGGTGCGGTGACCGACCGCGGGCGGCGCATGGCCCGCATCGGGCTGCATCCGCGGCTGGCGCGCGCGTTACTCGACGGAGCGGCCGAGGTGGGGGCGCGACCGGCCGCGGAAGTCGTCGCCGTCCTCGACGACGACACCCTGATTTCGGGTGTCGATCTCACCGCGGGCCTGCACCGGCTCCGGCGTGAGCAGCCGGTGCGCTGGCGACGCGAGGCCGAGCGGCTGGCCCGAACGGTCGACGGGCCGGAGGGGGCCGACGATCCCGCTTATATTGTGGCGCTGGCATATCCGGAACGGCTGGCGCGCCGACGCGCCCCAGGGTCGGCGAGCTATCTCATGGCCGGCGGAACCGCGGTCACGCTTGCGGCCGGCTCGGGAACCGGCGATCCGGAATGGCTGGCGGTCGGTGTCGCCACCCGCGACCCCGGGCGTTCCGAGGGTTACATCCGGCTGGCCGCGGTCGCGGACGAGCGCCTGGCCCGCCGCGCAGCCTCGGAACTGCTGACGACCACCGACGAGGTCGAGTGGATCGACGGCGATGTGGTGGCGCGGCGGGTCGAACGACTGGGTGCGATCACCTTGTCGGAGAAGCCCATTCGCGATCCGGATCCGGATTTGCTCGGCGCCGCCGTGCGCCGCGGGCTGGCCTCGTCGGGGCTCGGCCTGCTGACCTGGCCCGCCGAGGCGACCGCCCTGCGTCAGCGCCTCGACTTCCTGCACCGAACCCTGGGCGACCCGTGGCCGGCGGTCGACGACGAAGCGCTGCTCGCCGCCGCCGACACCTGGATCGGACCCGAACTCGCCGCCGCACGCCGCCGCGCCGATCTCGAACGCATCGATACCGCACAAGCCCTGCGCCGCTTGCTGCCCTGGCCGGCCGCGGCGCGCATCGACGAACTGGCACCGGAACGCGTGCAGGTTCCCTCCGGCAGCCGCGCCCGCATCGACTATTCCGCCGATCCGCCGGTGCTCGCGATCAAGGTCCAGGAGATCTTCGGCTGGACCGACGCACCGCGCCTCGCCGACGGCCGCGTCCCGATCGTGCTGCATCTGCTCTCACCCGCTCAGCGCCCGGTCGCGGTCACCGCTGATCTCGCCTCGTTCTGGCGCACCGGCTGGCCTCGCGTGCGCGCGGACCTGCGCGGCCGCTATCCCAAACACGCCTGGCCGGAAGACCCCACCACCGTGCCCGCCCACCGCGGCACGGCCCGCAACGCCGGCCGCGGCTAGGCCGGACCCGCGTTCTCGGCGCTGGAAACGTCCGGAACGCGAACCGCGACGTCCTCGATGAAGTCGACCACCAGTTCCCGACGGGAGAACAACCAGCTCGCGCCGATGCGGGCGAAGGTGTCCTGATAGCGGATGGCGACCCGCCGGTCCCGGTAGCCGTCCGCGCGCCGCGAGATGTGGTGTGCCGTGCAGTAGACCTCACCGTGCACGCGATCGCGCGAAACCGGCTCGAGCACATGCTGTTCCACGACGTGGCGGGTGAGCACGAAACGTGACACCGCGTCCACCACCGAGGCAACCACGCGCTGCCTGCCCATCACCTCCACGGCTTGCTCCGTCCCGTTCAGCACGGGTGGTAATACGAGGACCGCATCCGGAGTGAACAGCGCTGTGAGCGCCGCACTGTCCCGTCGGTCGGCGGCGCGCGCATATCTCGCCGGGAGTGTGGTGATGGCAAGTCGGTCCGCGGGTTCCACGGTCCCATCCTCGCCGCTCGGCCCGACGCGGGGACAGAGCTTTCCGGTGGGTGGGACCTCGCCGGACATCCGACCGGTCGACACCGCTAACGTGCGATTGACGTATCGCGACAACCGCGAACGGCAGAGGAGAAACCACGATGGATGCGACGACGTCGGCCGATCCGGAACCGGAAAGCGTTCCCACAGTGAGCAATTCACCTGCCGACATCGTCCTGACCTCGCAACTGCAGGACGTCCCGGTCGACCGCGCGACAGCCGCGGCGCGGCGGGTGATCGACGCCCTGCTGCGCACCGACCGGACCAACGCGAATCTGGACCGGGTGGCCGAGGAACTCGACAACATCGCCGACCACCTCGAGCAGCATGCCCCGGTGGTCGCGGAACGGCTGATCGACATGTGGCGCGGTGAAGGTGTGACCCGGCACGATCCGGTCACCGGTCCGGAGAACGCGATCGCACCGCCCCTCGCACTCACCGGCCGTCCGGACGGGTCGGTGGACGGTGTCGTGACCCTGACGCTTCCATATCAGGGACCGCCGGGACATGTGCACGGGGGAGTGGCCGCGCTGCTGCTCGACCACACGCTCGGGGTGGCGAACGCCTGGTCGGGCCGCAGCGGCGCGACGGCGCAACTGAATGTGCGGTATCACCGTCCGACCCCCTTGTTCGAGCCGCTCACGGTCAGCGGCCGGATGGTGTCCGAGGACGGCCGCAAGATCAACTCGGCCGGCGCGATCCACAGCGCCGACGGCACCCTCTGCGTGTCGGTGGAGGGTCTGTTCATCGACAAACGGGTTCCCCGGCCGCGCTGACGAGCGACCGGAACCGACCGGCCACGCCCCTGTTCCCACTCAGCGAGAGATGTCCGCAGATGAAGATTCTGATCGTCGGTGGCACCGGCATGATCGGCGTGCACGCCGCGCTGCACCTGCGCGAGCACGGTGACGAGGTCACCGTCGCGGGCCGCGGCCCGATATCGGCCGATTCACCGGTCGCCGATTTTCCGCTGCTGCTGGGCGATTACACGGTGCCCACCTTCACCCCGGCACCACTGGAACGCTTCGACGGCATCGTGTTCGCCGCAGGGCAGGACGTGCGGCACATGACTCCCGAGGACGACACCCGGCGATTCTGGGAGACCACCCAGAGCGTCGGCGTACCCCGTTTCGCGGCCCTGGCCAAGCAGGCCGGCGTGCCGCGCTTCGTGCAGGTCGGCAGCTACTACCACCAGCTACGCCCCGACCTCGCCGAGCGCAACCCGTATATCGCGGCGCGCAAAGCCGCCGACGAGGGCGCCCGCGCGCTCGCCGACGATTCGTTCGCCGCGTGCACCCTCAATCCACCGTCGATCATCGGTGCGGTGCCGGGAACGTCGGCTCGCCGCTATCGTCGGATGATATCCTGGGCGGCGGGGAACGAACCCGACATCCCCGACTTCGCACCCGCCGGCGGCACCAACTACATGTCCGCTGCCTCACTCGCACAGGCGATTCGGGGCGCACTGGTGCGGGGTGAGCCCGGTGCGGCCTACCTCGTCGGCGACCAGAACCTGTCGTATCGGGAGTTCTTCCAGATGCTCGTCGACGCCGCGGGCGGCGGGCGGGTCATCACCGAGCGCGACGAGCCGCACCGATTGCAGCCGGATGCCTCGATCATCCAGGGCCGCGGCAACACCCTGGCCTACGAACCGGATCCCGACGAAGTGCGCCTGCTGGGCTACAGCCGCGACGACTGCCGGCGCGCAGTCCGAGCCCTCGTGGACGTGGTGTCGGCCGCGCGCTGACCGGGTGAGCACTCCGTTCGCGCAATAGGGGGAAATTCGCGGCAATTGGCGGCAGGATGGCAGATATGCGCGCACTCATCCAACTCCGTCCCTCCGCCGATCTGATTGCCGCAGTTGCCGATCCGGCCGTCTCGGTGGCCCCGGCGGATGTCGCCGGCGATTTGCCCGGGTTCGACCTCGACCACGACTTCGCCCCACTGTCCGTCCCGGATACCGTCGCCGCCGACCGAGCGGGCGCGGGTTCGGTGGTGGTGCGCGGGCAGATCCCCGACGACGACCTCGACGCCACGGTGGCGCGACTGACCGGAACCCGCGGCGTGGCAGGCGTTTTCGCCGACCCGCGGATCGAGACGAACCTCACCTGCGGCGGCGATCCAGCGGTCGGCACCTGGCACGACGTGCAAACCCTGTTGCACACCGGCGATCTGGCCGCCGGTGGGATGGACGGAAAATCGGTCGCGGTCGCGATCGTCGACACCGGCATCAACGCCGCCCGCGTCGAGCAGGCCCGCGGCGGCCCGGTGACCGTCGACGCCGCGCGCAGCTGGAATCCGCCGGGGGTGAGCGGCACGGCCGGACAGTTCCCGGTCGACCACGGATCGATGTGCGCGTTCGACACCCTGATCGGTGCGCCGAACGCCACGCTGCTCGATATTCCGGTGCTGCAGAGCAAGACTCGCGGCGGCTCCACGATGGACGGGCTGCTGTCGGACGCGCTGGCCGCCTACGCCCATCTGCGCACCGTGCTCACCGACCAGCCGGAGGTCACCCGCACGCTGGTGATCAGCAACAGCTGGGGCGCCTTCTCACCGGACTGGGACTTCCCGGTGGGGCAGCCCGGCAACTACTCCGACAACCCGTCGCATCCGTTCAACGTGATCGTCGGTTCGCTGGAAGCGGCCGGCGCCGACATCCTGTTCGCCGCGGGCAATTGCGGTCGCGACTGTCCCGATTCGCGGTGCGCGTACCAGGATCGGCCGATCGGCGGCGCCAATTCGCATCCGAGCGTGCTGAGCATCGGCGGAGTCGACAGCAAGGGACAGCGCGTCGGCTACTCCTCGCAGGGGCCGGGCCGGTTGTCCGACCGCAAACCCGACGTCTGCAGCTACACCCACTTCCTCGGGTCGACGGTATTCGGCGCGAAAGAGCCCGATACGGGAACGTCGGCGGCCTGCCCGGTCGCCGCCGGACTGGTCGCGGCGATCCGCACAGTCTATCCGGCGAGCAAGCTGGCACCGGCCCAGCTGCGAGACCTGTTGCGGCGCACCGCAACCGCGCAGCCCGGCGGGTTCGACTACGACTACGGATTCGGTGTGGTGAACGCCGCCGCGCTGCTGGCGGAGCTGAAGAACACCGAGATCCGCGCGTAGCGTGGAACCATGCCGCTGCTCACCGTCCGGCTCTCCAGCGACGCCACCCTGGCGGCGGCGCTGCGTGAATTGCACCTCACCGAGGCCGAGGTCGACCTCGATTACGGCCTCGTCGCGGTGGACCCGGACCAACACCTGTATGCCCTGCGGGTGAGCGATGCGGCCGCGACGCGGGCGGCGGCGATCTCGGATGCGGCCGAGATCTTCGCCGATCCGCGTATCGGCCCCGCGCACGACGCCGCGCCCGATCCCCGGTCGCCCCGGCTGCCGCCCGACGACTCCGCCCCGGCCTGATCGCGGCGCGAATTGCGCCGTCCCCCTGCCGAATTGGATCGTATGCGCTATATATCGGCGATACATTCCCGACCCGCGAGGAGCCTTCCCGTGTCCGATCATCCGGTCGACCTGCGCACCGATGTGGCACACCCAGCCCGCATGTACGACTACTTTCTCGGCGGCAAGGACCACTACGAGGCCGACCGCCGCGCCGCCGAGACCGCTCTCGCGAACTTTCCCGCGGTCCGCCTGACCGCGCGCACCAACCGTGAATTCATGCGCACCGCGACGCGCTATCTCGCCGAGCAGGGCGTGCGCCAGTTCCTCGACATCGGCACCGGGATTCCGACCGAACCCAATCTGCACCAGGTCGCGCAGGAACACGCATGCGAGTCGCGGGTGGTGTACGTCGACAACGATCCGATCGTGCTCGCGCACGCACGGGCGTTGCTGGTGAGCGCCCCCGAAGGCCGTACCACCTATGTGCAGGCCGACGCCGCGGATCCCGAGGCGATCCTCGCTTCTCGCGAGCTGCGCGACACGCTGGATCTGTCGCAGCCTGTGGCGATTTCGCTGATGGCGGTGGTCCACTTCGTGCCCGGTGACGTCTACGCCATGGTGAACACGCTGATGGATGCGCTGGCCCCCGGTTCGTATCTCGCGATGAGCCATGTCACCACGGATTTCGACAACGGTGCCAACGATCCCGACGGGATGGGCCGCCTGCTGCAGGTGTATTCGGATCAGGGCATTCCGGTGCGCCCGCGCAGCCGTGACGAGGTCGCCCGCTTCTTCGACGGCCTCGAACTCGTCGAGCCGGGTGTGGAGGTCATTCACCGGTGGCGGCAGGAGGGCATCGAACATCCCGCCGACCACGACAAGAAGGTCTCGCTCTACGGCGCGGTCGGCAAGAAGGTGTGAGCGCCGACCACGAATTCACCCGCAACGTGTGACGCGCGCCCGCCGCCACCGCCGTTAGCGTCGCTGCCGAGCGGCAACGACGGTCGGTGATCGAGAAGACCGGTCCCGCGGACGTGTGGAGGACAGGTGGCGGCACGCTGGGTGATACTCGAGTCCTTGGCGGGATATCGCCCGCAGTGGTTGCGCGCCGATGTCGTCGCCGGACTTACCGTGTGGGCGGTGCTGGTGCCCGAGGCACTGGCCTACGCCACGATCGCGGGTGTGCCGCCGGTCGTGGGCCTCTACGCGGCCGTACCGTCGCTCGTGCTCTACGCGCTGGCGGGCAGCTCCCGCCATCTGGTCGTGGGACCCATGTCGGCGACCGCGGCACTGTCGGCGGCGATCGTGACACCGATGGCGGGTGCCGATGGCGGCCGCTACATCGCGCTTTCGGCGGGGCTGGCCATCGCCACCGGAATCGTGGGCCTGATCGCGGGAGCGATCCGGCTCGGCTTCGTCGCGGCGTTCATCTCCGAACCGGTCCTGAAGGGTTTCATCATCGGGCTGGCCTTGACCATCATCATCGGCCAGGTGCCGAAACTGCTCGGCATCCCCAAGCACGCGGGCAATTTCTTCGAACAGGCGTGGGGAGTGCTGCGCCACCTCGGCGATGCGCAGTGGCGGACCGTGGTGGTCGGCTTCGTGAGTCTGGCGATCGTGCTGGTGGTGAAGCGATGGCTGCCGCTGGTACCCGGTTCGTTGCTCGCGGTGCTGGCCGGGATCGGCGCGGTCGCGGTGTTCGATCTGGACGAGCGCGGAGTCGCCATCGTCGGCCATATCGATTCCGGTCTGCCGGCGCTGGGACTTCCGGACGGCCTCGATGTCAGCGACTACATCGATCTGCTGGGCCCCGCGGTCGGCGTCCTGCTGATCGGCTTCGCCGAGGGCCTCGGTGCGGCGAAAACCTATGCGGCCGAAGCGGGTTACCAGATCGACGCCAACCGCGAACTGCTCGGCGTGGGAGCGGCGAATCTGGGCGCCGGGCTGGCGTCGGGCATGGTCGTGAACGGAAGCCTGTCCAAAACCGCCGTCAACGGCTCGGCAGGGGCCAAATCACAGGGCAGCGGATTGGTGGTGGCGGCGCTGACGGTGCTGACCCTGCTGTTTCTCACCGGCCTGTTCGAGAACTTGCCCGAGGCGACGCTGGCGGG
The DNA here is from genome assembly GCF_049538315.1 of Nocardia sp. AB354. Lineage (NCBI taxonomy): Bacteria > Bacillati > Actinomycetota > Actinomycetes > Mycobacteriales > Nocardiaceae > Nocardia > Nocardia sp. AB354. The sequence continues at coordinate 27,765 of NZ_JBMVFU010000018.1, forward strand.
TGTGGTGATCGCGGCGGTGATCGAGCTGGTCGACTTCGCGGCGCTGCGGCGGCGGTATCGGGTGTGGACGCAGCGGCTGGGCGGAATCTACGGCAAGGCCGCCCGTGCCGACTTCACCGCCGCCGTCGCGGCGATGATCGGCGTCCTGCTGTTCGATACGCTGCCCGGCCTGCTGATCGGCATCGGCATCTCCATGCTGCTGCTGGTGTACCGCTCGTCGCGCCCGCATGTGGCGCCGGTGGTGCGGTCGGGCACGCTGTGGCTGGACGCGGACCGGCATCCCGAGTTGACCCAGCGGCCGGATCTGGTGGTCGTGCGCGTCGAATCGGGCCTGTTCTTCGCCAACGCCGACTATGTGCGCGGTCGTATCGAGCAGCTGTGCACCGACGCCACCCGGCTGGTGGTGCTCGATGCCGAGACCTCCCCGAGTATCGACGTCACCGCCGCGGCGATGCTGGCGGATCTGCGCGACGATCTGGGCCGGCGCCACATCGATTTCCGGATCGCCCGCTCGATCGGCCAGTTCGGTGACGCGTTGGGCACCGCCGAAGCAGGCTCGACGCCGGTCGGGCTGTACCCGACCGTGACAGCGGCAGTCGCGGATCTGCCCGATGTGGGCGAACACTCCGACTCCGACGGCGCCGAATCGCCGCGGTAGAGGCCGTCGCGGACAGTTCCACGTTCTGTGGCGTAACCGCTGATGTCAGGGACGCCGTGGATGTAATGGCCGGCGCGAGAGCCGGTGTCGGTGTGGTCGGTCGGTGACCGAACTCGAATCCGGAGCTGACAACAACCAGTTGCAGCATCTCCCCCCGCGCGACAACGACTGTGCGGGGCAGTTGTTCCTCCAAACCGGCCTGTCACCGATCACCCGCGAGGCTGTGCGCGATGGCCACGGCGAATTTGGTTGTATTACAGACACACTCGACAGGAGTGACGGCGCGGCGGCAACTTTTCATCGGCGGCGACACGCCGACACCCACGATCGCGGCCAGGAGCCTAGGCTCCTGCCATGAGTACGGCCCCGACCAAGAAAAGCCAACCAGGGAACCGACGACACCGGTCACTGCTTCGCAGGCTTCTTCTGCTCGTCTGCACTGTCGTGGCCTGCCTTGGGATACTCGTCCCGGCGAGCGAGCCGGTCGGCACCGAGATCATGTCGTTGTCCCCGTCGGAGATCCTCGGCGGGGCATTCGTGGCGGTTGTGGTGTGGACCGTGGTCATCACCTACCCGATCCTGGCAATCCGAGCCCGGCGGCTTCGGGTACCTGAGCTCGGCCCCCTGGCTGCTCCCGTACTGATAATCGCGCTCACGGCCATTTCATGGAGCGCACACCTGCCAATGGCTGCACGCTGGTACCTCTCGGCGCACGCCTTCGACGATGCGGCACAGCAGGTGACTGCTGGGGTCGATCCACGGACGTTCGAAGGTGGCCGCCTCGGCCTTTATCGCATACGCGGTGTGGAACGCCGCGACGACGGCATCTACTTCAGGACTGGCCCTATGGCGAACTATTGCTCGATGGGGAGTGGCTTTGCCGATCATTCCGGCCACCGGCCCGCGGCACGCGCATCCCGTCACCTCGGTGGCGACTGGTATTGGTTCTGTTTCAACAGCGCGGGGGTTACAGTGCCCGATTACCCCATCGGAGAACTGCACTAGCCGGTGACAAACCGCTAGCCTCGAGAGTCGCGGACGAACGTCGCGCACTCGGCGCAGTTGTATCGGTGGCGTCACGCCGCTTTCCGGCCGCGCGTGATAGTCGGCCCGCATAGGCGCGGGACCGCAAGCTACTCCGAGACCACGACCGGGCAACCTCGGGAGCCGGCTGAGCCCGCCCAAATCAGCAGCTGCGACCAGCGGAAACTGAACTCACAGCAGGTTGGTGCCATATTCGGGGAGCCCATGTGGGCGAACACTCCGACGGCGCGGAGCCGACGCGATAGAATTTCGGGAAACAGATAACCCCCGGCCGAAAGCCGGGGGTTATCTGTAACTCCGAGTTACACACAGTGTCCGGAGGGGGACTTGAACCCCCACGCCCGTTAATAGGGCACTAGCACCTCAAGCTAGCGCGTCTGCCATTCCGCCACCCGGACCGGTGGTGCTCAGCAAGGTTAACGGATCTCTCCGCGAGGTCCAAATCACGGGTGTCCGTGCAGGTCCCGGACTCGCGGGTGACTGCTGAGCGCCGCCTTCGGGAGGGCTAGTTCGTCAACGCCTCGAGCAGTGCGGCACGCTGACGGGACCCCAGGCCGCCGATACGGCGGTCGACCGGAATATCGGCTTCGTCCATCAGCTTTGCCGCCTTGACCGGCCCGATGCCGGGCAGAGCCTTGATGACCGCGGCGACCTTCGTCTTCTTGACCAGGTCCTCTTTGTCGGCACGCTCGAGCACCTGGGCCAACGAGACCGAGCCCTTGCGAATCTGCTCGATCAGTTCCGACCGCGCCTTACGGACCGCGGCCGCCTTGGCCAGCGCTTCGGAGCGTTGCTCGGCGGTCATGGTGGGAAGTGCCATGTCTCTAACCTTTCACTCGTTCGCTGGAACCTCAACGGCACCGATTGAACATCACCGGCAGCCCGGTGATGGGTCGACACACCGCGAGGATAATCCCGGTTCGGCGGTGGTGGCGGGGGTTCGGATACCCGAGATGCGGGAAATTTGCCACGATTCGCCCACGTCGTCGGGGTGCCCGGCGGACGGCTAGCGGCCGGGCGATCGCACCAGGCCGTGCCGGTAGGCGTACACGACGGCCTGAATGCGGTCGCGCACTTGCAGTTTCGCCAGAATCCGGGAGACGTGGGTCTTCACGGTCTCCTCGCCGACCCCCAGGGCGGCGGCGATTTCGCTGTTGCTGCGGGCGTCGGCGAGCAGGAGGAGAACCTGCTGTTCCCGGGCGGTCAGGGCGTGATCGGGCGGTGGCGCCAGGGCCAGCGTGTCGGCCAGCCGAGTGGCCAGCCGGCGGGTCATCGACGGGTCGATGATCGCGTCACCGCGCACCGCCACGCGGATCGCCGCGATCAGCTCCTCCGGTGGCAGCGTCTTGAGCAGGAAGCCGCTGGCACCGGCCTGCAGGGCGCGCGCGAGGCTCGCCTCGCTGTCGTAGGTGGTCAGGACCAGCACCCGGGTACCGCCGGCGGCCACGATGGCCTCCGTGGCTGCCAGACCGTCGAGTTTCGGCATCCGGATGTCGAGGATCGCCACATCGGGCCGCAGCCGTGCGGTGTCGGCGACGGCGGTGCGACCGTCGCCCGCCTCGCCGACGCATTCGAGGTCCGGGGCCGCATCGAGGACGGCCCGCAGTCCGGATCGGAACATCGCGTGGTCGTCGGCGATGAGGACCCGGACCGTGCCCGTCACGACCGCCCGCCCGGGAGCCGGACGAGAACCCGCCAGTGACCGTCGGCGACGTCGTGGTCCACGCTGCCGCCGAACAACTCCGCGCGCCGGCGGATGCCGTCGAGTCCCCGGTGCACGCCCGTGGTCGCTTCCGGCGCGGCACCACCCGGCCGGGCGACGGTCGCGCGTTCTCGCGACGGCGTTCGCCGGCCGGAACGGAACCTGGCCCCGGCCGGTGCGGTGGCGCGGACGGTCGCACGCTCAGCGGCCGGGAAGCGGACCGCATCGGGCCCGTGCGGAGTCGCTGCCGAACCGAGCGGTCGCGCCGGTGCGCAAGGTGCGGACACGTTCGAATCCTCTTCGCCGGCAAGCGGATTGGACTGCTCGATCTCGACCCCGGTACCGTGGTTGCGGACCGTCAGCCGCGCGCTGCCGGCGCCGTGGCGCAGGGCGTTGGTGAGCAGTTCCTGGACGATCCGGTAGACGGTGATGTCGAGCGAACGGGGTAGTTCGGCGCCGGTGGTGGTGACAGTCAAGTCCAGCCCGGCGCCGCGCACGCGGTCGGCCAGATCGTCGATATCGGCCATACCGGGCTGGCGGGCGGCGTCCTCGCGGCCGTGCAGCAGATCCAGCTGACGGCGCAGATCCACCATCGCGGCGCGGCTCTCCGATTCCACCGCCGACAGCGAGCGCGTCGCCGCGGCGGCGGCGCCGCTTCCGTGCAGCGCCAGACGCGCCGCGCCCGCATGGATGCCGATCGCGCTCACGTGATGGGAGATGACGTCGTGCAGGTCGCGGGCGATCGCTTCGCGTTCGTCGGTCAGCGCCCGTTCCAGCGCGGTCCGCTGCTGCTGGCGGGCGAGCCGTTCGCGCTGCTCCAGTTCCGCGATGTAGGCGCCGCGACCTGCGGTGTAGCGGCCGACCAGCCACGGCACGACGCCACCGGAGATCGACGATGTGAGCAGCAGCCGCCAGTCCGCCGCAGGCGCCCCGCCCGCGATCAGCGGCGCACCGCACGCCCCCAGCACCAGGACGGGCACCGTGACCAGTGAGGCCCGGCCCGACAACCAGGCACCCGCCCGATAGCCGGCCACGAGGAAGCCGACGTCGGCCACCCGGACGGGCAGCCCGTGCCGATGCAACAACACGGTGACCGCCAGCCGGATCCCGACCTGGACGACCGCGACGACCGCAGCCGTCGCCGGTGGCGCCGCGAAGGCCAGATCGGCCGCCACGATGGCCACCAGGACCGCGGCGGCCGGGCCGGGCGCTACGGCGAAGATGCCGGAGAGCGTGAAGACGACCGCGTCCACCACGGCCGCGACCACCGCGACCGCCACCGACTGCCTGGTCAGCGACCGGCGAACCGCACGCAGTTCACCGCCCGGCGGCTCCGCCGCGCTCTCTGCCCCCGGCCGTGGAGTGCGCCGCAGCAGCGCCCACGGGCTCGGCGACACCGCTCGCTCCCACAACACACCGCGACGATACCGGCGCGGACCGGGACGGCGAGTCCCTCGGCCGGGGGATCGGCAATCCCTCTCGGGCCCGATGTTCCGGCTGGTCGGCGGCATTACCGTCGCTGTGGCACGCCGCGCGCGGGGACACCTCGGTTCCCGCGTACGGCCGGATCACAGATCGGACAGGAGTTCGGATGAACAATGCGGACCTGGCGCTGTACGCGGTGCCCGCCTTCATCGCCATGATGGCCGTGGAGTGGTGGGACGCGCGCCGCGATCCCGACCGCGCACCCAGCGGGCGATACGGACGCGAGGCGGCCACCAACTGGGCCACCTATGCGATCGGCCAGCTCACCAAGCCGCTGCTGCAATACGTGCTGCCGTTCTCCACCATCGTGCTGGCGGCCTCGTGGACACCCCTGCACCTGTCACCGCGCGACTGGTGGGTGTGGCTGCTGGGACTGGTGGTCACCGATTTCTGCTACTACTGGGCGCATCGGGCCGATCATCGAATCCGGTTGCTGTGGACGGCTCATTCGGTGCACCACTCCAGCACCCACTTCAATCTCACGACCGCGATCCGGTTGCCCTGGCTCAACCCGATCGCCTCGATGACGCGTAGCCTGGCATGGGTGCCGGCCGCACTGCTGGGCTTCCCCGCGTGGATGATCTTCCTGCTCAACACCCTCGGGCTGCTCTATCAATTCCCGATCCACACCCAGCGCGTCCGAACCCTGTGGCGGCCGGTCGAATTCGTCTTCAACACCCCGGCCCATCACCGCGTGCACCACGGTTCCAACCAGCCCTACCTCGATACCAACTACGGCGGTGTGTTCATCGTGTGGGATCGCATGTTCGGCAGTTTCGCCGCCGAATCCGAACCCATCCGCTACGGGCTCACCCACGACATCGGTACCGGGAATCCGCTGAAGGTCAACTACCACGAATTCGCGGCGCTTCTGCGCGACGTGCGCCACGCCCGAACCTGGCGGGGGCGACTGGGCTATGTCTTCGGCCCGCCGGGCTGGCGGGAGAACGCGACGGGGACACCGATCGGACAGCTGCCCGAACCGGCCGGCGCCGCCGTTACGACGGGCTAGCGCATCGGCGTGGACCGCGCCGCTGGGGCGTCACAGCTCCACGGCGCCGGTCGCCGCCGGAGTGTCCGCCGACGACTTGCGCGTCCACAGCACCGCCACCAGGACGACGGCGGTGACCAGGACGATATGCGCCGCGAACAGCGTGAGGAACGGCAGCGCGAAACCTTCGTCGGTCAGAGCGCCGCGCTCGCTCACGCAGTAGAGCGTGTAGTTCACCGACGTGCCCTCGGAATCCTGAACGGTGTCCGACACCACCATCGGATCCAGGTAGGGGGACCGGCAGAACAGCGGCGCCGTGAGCCGGGCCTCCCCGGGCCAGATCGCCAGTGGCAGGACGAAGCTGACGAGACTCCCGGCGCTGACGCCTGCGCCGAGTGCGGAAACGATCGGTCCGGCCACTGTTCACACCTGCCGGATACGGAGAAACGAACCGGCGGAATCGAATTCGGCGATCATGTCCGACCGCGCGGAGGTCACGTCGGCAACGATACGGATGTCGCGCCCGAATCGGCTCACGACGATCACCGGAACGACACCGTCGGCGAGGCCACTGCGGGCGCGGGCGGTCTCGACGATCGACTCGAGACGGGTGAGGCCGGGTACGTCGCCGAGGGAGAAGCATTCGCCGTCCAGGTGGTCGAAGGCCGAGACGCGCACCGGCCGCGGTGCGCTCACGGCGCCGAGGCGATAGGAGTAGTCGTCGAGTTCGCGTGGGCGCTGCGGACTTCGGACGCGCAGGTGGACGACCGGTTCACGGGTGCTCAGATCGTCGTGGTCGGCAAGAAATCGGGTCACCTGCTCGGGCTGATCGGCCAGGACCAGGCGGAACTGCGTCGACTCGGGAGCGACGAACATCACGACGCCGGCCTGAATGTCGCCGGTGCCCAGCCGGTTTCGCACCGCCTCGAATGCCGCGGCCGGCAGGCCGTCCACCAGGCCACCCCCGCGAGCGCGGATCTGCTGCTCGAAGGCGTCGCGTTCCACCGCGCCGACGCAGCCACAGGCGATCAACACGCTCGAGCACACCGCGGCCCGAAGCCACCTACGACGGCGCATGCCGGAATGATAAGTGTCACCACCGGAATCCGCGCGCCCGATATGCGAAGAATCTCGCCGAGCCGACGGCACCGTCGGGACACGCCGCCGATCTCCGGCGACGCCCCGGCCGGACAATTCGATCAGCGAGATCACAACGCGGTCGACATTGCCCGAGCAGGCGCGGGGAGCCCGCTGCGATGTGAGCGTGCCGAGGCCCACGTCGATGCGGGGTTCCACGGGCCCGGCCGGGTCGGGCGTCATTCGCCCCGGCGCGACGCGTGGTAGGAAAGGGGCGTGACAGGTGTACAGCGCGAGTCCCGCTCCCGGGCGGAAGCCGAAGTGGTCGAATTGGTCAGCACGCTGATTCGCTTCGACACCTCCAATACCGGGGTGCTGGAAACCACCAAGGGTGAACGCGAATGTGCGCAGTGGGTGGCCGACCAGTTGCAGCAGGCCGGTTACACCACCGAATACGTGGAGTCGGGAGCCCCCGGACGCGGAAATGTGTTCGCGCGCTTGCCCGGAGCCGATCGCGGTCGTGGCGCGCTGATGATCCACGGCCATCTGGACGTGGTGCCGGCCGAGGCCGCGGACTGGAGTGTGCATCCGTTCTCGGGCGCGATCCGCGACGGCTACGTGTGGGGCCGCGGCGCGATCGACATGAAGGATATGGTCGGCATGATGCTGGCGGTGGCCCGCCAGTTCAAGATCGAGGGCACGGTGCCGCCGCGCGATCTGGTGTTCGCGTTCCTCGCCGACGAGGAGAACGGCGGCAAGTGGGGTTCGCAGTGGCTGGCCGACAACCGGCCGGATCTGTTCGAAGGGGTCACCGAGGCGGTCGGAGAGGTCGGCGGCTTCTCGCTGACCGTGCCGCGCCGTGACGGCACCGAGCGGCGGCTGTATCTGGTGGAGACCGCCGAAAAGGGCCTGGGCTGGATGCGATTGCGCGCCAAGGCCCGCGCGGGCCACGGCTCGTTCCTGCACGACGACAACGCGGTCACGATTCTGGCCGAGGCGGTGGCGCGGCTGGGTAAGCACACGTTCCCGCTGGTGCTGTCGGATTCGGTGGCCGAATTCCTGGCCGCGGTCAGCGAGGAGACCGGCATCGACTTCGATCCGGACAGCCCGGATATCGAGGGTCAGCTCGCGAAACTGGGCACCATCTCGCGCATCATCGGCGCGACCTTGCGCGATACCGCCAACCCGACCATGTTGCGCGCCGGGTACAAGGCGAATGTGATTCCGCAGACCGCCGAGGCGACGGTGGACTGCCGGGTGGTGCCGGGCCGGCAGGCGGCCTTCGAACGGGAGGTCGACGAGCTGATCGGCCCGGACGTGGAGCGCGAGTGGATCACCAGACTCGACTCCTACGAGACAACGTTCGACGGGCATCTGGTCGATGCCATGAACGACGCGATCTTGGCCCACGACCCGAACGGCCGCACCGTGCCCTACATGCTGTCCGGCGGCACGGACGCGAAAGCGTTCGCGCGCTTGGGAATTCGGTGTTTCGGCTTCGCGCCCCTGCAATTGCCGCCGGAGCTGGATTTCTCCGCACTGTTCCACGGCGTGGACGAACGGGTGCCGGTGTCGGCGCTGGAATTCGGCGCTCGCGTCATGGAGCATTTCCTGTTGCACAGCTGACGATCCGCTCGACTAGCAGAAAGGACGGTCCTCGTGCCCGACTATTCCTACAATCCCTATGCGGCGTTGCCGCAGCTGCCCGAGTTCACCCTCACCTCCACCGATGTCACCGACGGACAGCCGCTGGGTAACGAACAGGTCAGCGGGGTGTTCGGGGCGGGCGGCAGAGATATCTCCCCGCAGTTGTCGTGGAGCGGATTCCCGGCCGAGACCAAGAGTTTCGCGGTCACCATGTACGACCCGGACGCACCGACCGGCTCCGGCTTCTGGCACTGGGCCGTCGCCGACATCCCGGCGTCGGTGACCTCGCTGGAATCGGGTGCGGGCAGCGCCGGAGAGGGCAGTGAAGGCGGCGCCCTGCCGAGCGGGGCGATCCAGTTGCGCAACGACGGCGGCTTCGCCGGATTCGTCGGCGCCGGCCCGCCGCCCGGACACGGCTACCACCGCTACTTCATCGTGGTGCACGCCGTGGACGTCGAATCGCTGGGCGTCGGCGCGGACGCGACCCCGGCCTATCTGGGTTTCAATCTGTTCTCCCACGCCATCGCGCGTGCGACGCTCGTCGGCACCTACGAACAGAAGTAGTCTCGACGCGTCGGCGGGATCTTCGGTAACTGCCGAAGACCCCGCCGACGCGAAACAGACTGTGTCCGAACCGATTCGACTAGAGGTTGTGCACTCCCTCGGGGACCGGATCGGTGTAGAGCTCGGCGATGTCGGCCGCGTACTCGGCGGCGATCGGCGAGCGCTTCAACTTCAGCGTGGGAGTGAGTTCCACGCCGCCGGGTTCCCAGGCCCGCGCCAGGATGCGGAAACGCTTGATCTGCTCCACCCGCGACAGTTTGGCGTTACCGGCGACGATCGCGGCGCGCACCTCCTCGAGGATCTGCGGATGGGCGGCGAGGGCGTCGAGATCGGCGTCGGGGATGCCCAGCGCCTTCGCGCGCACGGCGGCGGTGTCGGGGTCGAGCACGACCAGCGCGGCGATGTACGGGCGGGAGTCGCCGATGGCGACGATCTGGCCGATCAGCGACGAGGCGGCCTTCACCGAATTCTCGATGTTGGTGGGGGAGATGTTCTTTCCCGCCTCGGTGATGATCAATTCCTTCTTGCGGTCCACGATGGTGACGTAGCCGTCGCCGTCGATGGTCGCGATATCGCCGGTGTGCAGCCAGCCGTCGGAATCGATGGCCTCACTGGTCTTCTCGGGCATCTTGCGGTAGCCGTGACTGACGATGCCGCCGCGGATGAGCAGTTCGCCGTCGCTGTCGAGGCGGATCTCCACCCCGTCGACGGCCCGGCCCACCGAACCGGGTCGCGGCTTCTCGAGTTCGGTGAAGGTGCCGACGCCGGTGGTCTCCGACATGCCCCACACCTCGCTGACCGTGAAGCCCAGCCCGAGCAGGAATTCCAGCGTCTCGGGCGGGATCGCGGCCGCGCCCGAGGAGGCGACCTTCAACTCGTCCAGGCCGAGGGTGGCGCGCAACTTCGACAACACCAGCGCATCGGCGAGTTTGTGCTGGACGGCCAGCAGCGGGCCGCCGTTGCCGCCGGCCAATCGCGCCCGGGCGGTGGCCACGCCGACGCCGATCGCCCACTGCGCCAGCGCCTTCTTGACCGCGCTGGATTCGGTGGCGATCGCCGCGTCGACACCGGCCTTGATCTTCTGCCACACCCGCGGCACGCCGAAGAAGAAGGTCGGCCGGGCATCGGGCAGAGCGGCGGCGATCTCGCGCGGATCCGGCACGCAGGTGATGGTGACGCCGGTGAACAGGTTCAGGCAGTGTCCGGAGATGCGGTCGGCGACATGGGCGGCCGGCAGGTACGACACCGCCCGCGCTTCGATATCGGCGACGAGGGCGCCGTTGGTGAGCGCGACGATCTGGGCGACGACATTGGCGTGGGTGATCTCCACGCCCTTCGACGGCCCGGTGGTGCCGGAGGTGTAGATCAGGGTGGCCAGATCGTCGGGCCGCACCGCCTGCCAGGCGGCGTCGAAATCGAAATCCTCGGCCGGATCGTTCTCGACCTGATCGAGGGTCAGCCCGCCCTCGGGTGCGGCGCCGTCGACGACGATCACGTGCTCGAGTTTCACCCCGGAGGCGGTGATCGGCGCCAGGAACGCCTGTTCGGTGACGACCACGCCGTTCTCGGCGTTGCCGAACACGTGCGCGATCTGTTCGGGAGAGCTGGTGTTGTACACCGAGAACGGGGTGGCGCCCAGATGCAGGATCGCGGTGTCGACCAGATTGAACTCCGGCCGGTTGGTGAGCATGATCCCAACCGTGTCACCGTGCGCGACACCGAGTTTCGCCAGCCCGGCCGCGATCGCGCGCACCCGGCGCGCGTAGTCGGCCCAGGTGATCTGCTGGGTACCGCCGACGGTCCGCAACGCGACCTGATTCGGGCGTAGTGTCGCCGTCTGCTGGAAGGCCTCGGGCACGGTGCGGACCGTGGCGCCGGTGTGGTGGGTGTAGCCGATCTCTGCTGTGGTCATATCCCTTGTTCCCGGTCGGTGCACGAACATCACGTCGGGGACGTGATGCGGATCACCCATCCTAAACGTGAAATCGGACATTCGGGGGGCTGTTCCGGCCGGTAGCAACCGGCTCCGCGCACCGGAAACCGGCCGCAGCAGAGTTATCGGCGAGCGGGTGGGGCCAGCCGCGCTCAGGCGCGGGCGGTGTGGGCGGCGCCCACGGCCTCTGCGAGGCTGCGGTATCCGTCCGCGCGCAGGCGCGCGGCGATGCCGCGGTGCACCGAGCGTGTCCAGAACAGCCCGCCGTAGATGAACCCGGTGTAGCCCTGCAGCAGCGAGGCTCCCGCGAGAATGCGCTCGTAGGCCTGATCGGCGTTCTCGATGCCGCCGACCGAGATCAGTACCAGCCGGTCTCCGACGCGGGCGTAGAGGCGGCGCAGCACCTCGAGCGAGCGGTCGGCGACCGGCGGTCCGGACAACCCACCCGCGCCCATCGCGGCGACCTCGGCGGCCGGAGTGGCCAGTCCGTCGCGGCGAATGGTGGTGTTGGTGGCCACGATTCCGGCGAGCCCGAGTTCGACGGCCAGGTCGGCGACCGCGTCGATGTCCTCGTCGGACAGATCGGGGGCGATCTTGACCAGGACCGGTTTGGGTTCGGCGCCGGCCGCGACGCTGTCGAGCACCGCGCGCAGCAGCGGGCGCAGCGATTCCACGGCCTGCAGATCGCGCAGCCCCGGGGTGTTGGGTGAGCTGACGTTGACCACGACGAAGTCCGCGAGCGGGCCCAGCAGCCGCGCGCTGAGCGCGTAGTCCTCGGCGGCGTGTTCGGGCTCCACGACCTTGGTCTTGCCGATGTTGGCGCCGATCGGCACGCCACCGCTCCGGCGTGCGGCCAGCCGTCCCGCGGCTGCGGCGGCCCCGTGGTTGTTGAAGCCCATCCGGTTGATCAGCGCGCGGTCGGCAGGCAACCGGAACAGTCGCGGCGCCGGATTACCCGGCTGCGCCTGCGCGGTGACGGTGCCGATCTCGGCGAACCCGAAACCCAGTGCGCCCCAAGCGTTCACACCGGCGGCGTTCTTGTCGAACCCGGCCGCCAACCCGAGCGGCGCCGGGAAGTGGACGCCGAAGACGGTGGTGGAGAGGATCGGATTGCCCGCCGCGGTGAGTTTTCGGGCCAGCCATCGTGTGGGCGGGAAAGCGGTCGTGAGCCGGATGACGGTGAACACGAGGTGATGGATACGCTCGGGCGGCACCAGGAACAGCAACCGCAGGAATAAGGAATACATCCCTCACATCCCCGTTTCGGTCACGGGGAAGCTGGTTTTGCGCCGCCGCAACAACACTCGCCGGCTGCCGTCGGTGTAGGCGCGCACTCGCGAGAGCTCCCAGCCGCCGAATTCGGCCTGGATGGCCAGGCGCATGGACGCGGTGACCCGATTCACGTCCGGGGGTAGTCGTAGCGGCACGTACTCGTATTCTCCTTCTTCGCTGGTCTCCTCCCATCCCGCGGGAATCGACCGTCTGCGCCGGTCGTGGTGTGCGGCGCCGGACGCCGACTCGTATCGAGGCGCTCGAGCCATCACTGACCTCTCTTCCTCTGGTCCGCGCCGATGCGTTGCAGACCGTCTCCGGTTGCCGACCCGACGAACATGTCGCCGGTGCGGCTGTCGATCGTCAGCGAATTGGGCTGGCGCACCGTTGCGAAGCGACCCACTTCTTCCGGTATACCGGTCGACAGATCGAAACCGACCACCTCGTTGCTTCCGCTGAGCGTGAGCCACACGGTGTCGGACCGTTCATCGTAGGCCAGGGCGTAGGGGGAGGGCCCGACCGGGAAGCGCTGGCGCAGCAGCAGCGGATCGGTCGTGTAGACCAGCAGGGCTCCGCCGGAGGTATCGGTGGCCAGCAGGCGGCCGTAATGGTCGCTGATCACATGGGTGGCGCCCAGGCCCGCGCGCAGGGCCAGCCCCGGGCGGTCGCGATCGAGGTCGAGTTCGGTGAGAGTGGTCTGGTCCAGATCCAGCGTGGCCACCGCGTTCGCCGTGGCGGCCACCGCGTCGACGGTGCTCAGGCCGCTGACGATCTTGTTCGGATGTCCGTCCGCGTCGAGGATCTGCACGCGGCCACCGTCGAGTCCGGCCACCAGACGGCCGTCCCCGCGCCGCGCGATCGCGCGCACGTCGCCGTCGACGGGCACCGGGCGGATCGCGGCGGTGGCGATATCGACGCGCAACACCTCCCGCCCGGCCGCGACGAGTACCTCGCCCGGGGCGCCGAGGGCGAGGCCGGTGGCCTGCGCGGGCAGGGTGAGCGCCCGCGCGGCCGCGGGATTCGCGGGGTCGACCAGGCGTAACCCGAGGCCGTTGGGGTCGAGGGCGACCACCCGGCCGGTGGCGGGTTCGGCGAGCAGTGTCCCGACCGGCCCGAAGGCGGTGACGGCTCCGGCGGGCGTGGCGGTCGCCGCCGGCGCGGCGGCGGCGCGTCCGGGAGCACCGGCCGCGGGGGCAGTGGTGTCGTCGCTGTGGGAGGAACAGCCCGCGACGAGCACGACGGCGCCGGCGGCCGCGAGGACGGCACCCAGTGCCGACCGATAACCCCGCATGCTCCGAACTCCTTCGTGTGACTCATGCGTACTGTTTCATCTGACCATGATCGGACACGCGGCCCGGTCACCGGGGTGGTTCCGGCGTGGCACGCGCCTCACCCGTTACCGTGGATACCTCATATCGGACGTCGAACCAGGGGAGTCTCGGTTGGAAACAGACCGCACGTCTGAATTCACACTTGAAGATTTAACCGTTGGTCCGTTCGCCCACGGGTTCGGCCGAACGGCCGAGGGGCAGCCGTTCGCCTTCCGCACGGTGCGTTCCACCCTCACCCTCGAGATCTACCGCGCCGACACCCCCACCGACGTGCCCGGCCCCGAGGATGTGGTGGCCGTGGTCGAGGCCGCCGTCACCGATATCGACCTCGACGACGCCCGCAGCGTGCGCGCCCTGGTGCGTGATCTGGTGCCGACCGCCGTGCCGGTCCCGGCGCAGCGCGGGGCGACCACGACGGTGCGCGCGTTGCTGAACCGGTTGAGCGCGGTCATCGAGGGCCGCTGATCACACGTGCCAGACTGTAGGAACCACCGGTTACTTTCGACACATTCGAGGACGTAATGGCATTGCGACGCACGGTCCACGGCGCATTCGGAATCACGATGCTCGCGCTGGTGATCGCCGCCTGCGACAGCGGTCCCGACGAGGCTTCGGTGGCGGCGGCGCGCTCGTCGGCCTACGCCGCGCTCACCTCCTCCTCGGAGGCGGCCGCCGTCAGCAGCGCCAACCGGCCGCCGTTGCCGACCGCCGCACAGCTGGATTCACAGATCAAACGCGCACTGGATCCCTCGCTGCCCGACAGTGAACGCACCGACCTGATCGAGGACGGCGCCGCGTTCAAGGACGCCATTCCCGACATGTACAAGGCGCTGCACGACAATCCGCGCGCCGTCTACGGCGTGGTCGATCCGGTATTCGACAACCACGACGGCACCCTCACCGCCACGATGCGGCTGGACAAGGACGGCAGCGGCGAGAACGTGCGCACCACCATCGTGCATTTCGTCGATATCGACGGGAAGTGGAAGATCTCGCGCAACGATCTGTGCGGGATCCTGCGTTCGGCCGACTACCGCACCGCGGCCTGCGGCTGACCCCCGGCATGCTCGAGGGGTTTCTGCTGCGCTGGGGTCGATTCGTTCATCGCCATCGCTACCTGGTGTTCGCGATCTTCGTACTGATCGTGGCCGTCTCGGGGTTCTACGGCCGTGATCTGGGCTCCCGGCTGACGCAGGGCGGGTGGTTCGACGAACACAGCGAATCGGTGGTCGCCTCCAAACTCGCCGACCAGACCTTCGGCCGCGACACCGATGCCGACGTGATCGTGCTCTACACAGCACCACCCGGCCACACCGTCGACGATCCGCCGATCCGCACGGCGATCGCCTCGGCCCTGAAGGATCTGCACGACCGGTATCCGGACCGGATCAAGAAGATCGACAGCTACTTCGACGGCTCGATGATGGGGCAGTTCGCCGACGCCTCCCGCACCCACGCCTTCGCCAGCATCGGCCTGCACGGCTCCGACACCGCCACCGTCGACAACTACCTCGCCATCCAAAAGGATTTGGGCGCAGGCGGTTCCGGGCGCGGACCGGGCGGCACGACGGTACAGCTGGCGGGTCTGCAACCGGTGGTCGAGGGCATCAACATCGGGATGCAGGACGATATCCACCGCGCCGAGCTGATCGCGCTGCCGGTGGTGGCCGTGCTGCTGTATTTCGTGTTCGGCGGCGTGGTCGGCGCGCTGCTGCCGGTGCTCATCGGCGGGATGACGATCCTGGGCAGTCAGGGCATGATGCGCCTGCTCACCGACCACATCGACGTCAACGTCTTCGCCAGCGCCGTGGTCACCCTGGTGAGCCTGGGGCTGGCGATCGACTACGGCCTGTTCGCGGTGACCCGGTTCCGGGAGGAGCTGGCGGCCGGGCGCAGTGTGGAGGAGGCGACCGCGCGCACGGTCGCCACGGCCGGGCGCACGGTGCTGTTCTCCGCCGCGATCATCGCGGTGAGCCTGGCGGCGCTGTTCATCTACCCGAACGGGGTGCTGCGCTCGGTGCCCTACGGCGGCATCAGTTCGGTACTGCTGGCGGCGCTGCTGTCGGTGACCGCGCTGCCGGCGGCGCTGAGTATCGTCGGGCGGCGCATCGATCTGTGGGGCTGGCACCGGTTCGCCGGGATCCGCAGCGCCCAGGAGATCGACAACGGGTTCTTCTCCAAGCTGGCCCTGTTCGCGATGCGTCATCCCGCGCGGGTGATCGTGCCGGTGGTGGCCGGACTGCTCTTCCTGCTGATCCCGTTCCGCAACATCGAATTCGGCGGCCTGTCGGAGCGATACCTGGCGGCCGACAACCCGGCCCGCGTGGCACAGGAGAAATTCGACGCGCTGTTTCCCGAATTCCGCACGGAGCCACTGAAATTGGTGGTCGTGGGGGCGGATCCGCAGCAGTTGTCCGATATCCGGTTCCAAGCCAATTTCGCACCGGGGCTGACGGGACCGTTCGAGGCGGCGGCGCCGACGACCAACGGGATCAATGTGCTGTCCACCGGTCTGGTGCACAAGACCGACGCCGACGCCGCCATCGCGGCGCTGCGTGCGATTCCGCATCCGCCCGGGGTGCAGGTGATGGTGGCCGGGGTGCCGGCCCTGGAACGCGACGCCATCCACGGCCTCATCGACGGATTACCCTTGCTGGCAACGATTCTGGCGACTGCGGCCCTGGTGCTGATGTACATCGCCTTCCGCTCGATCGTGCTGGCGTTGAAGGCCGTGCTGATGAGCGCGCTGAGTCTCGGTGCCGCACTGGGCATTCTGACGTGGTTGTTCGTCGAAGGGCACGGCGCGGGCCTGCTCGGCTTCACCCCGGGGCCGCTGATGTTCGCGGTGCTGGTGCTGATCGTGACGGTGCTCTTCGGATTGTCCACCGACTATGAAGTGTTCCTGCAATCGCGCATGGCCGAGGCACGGGCGGGCGGGGCGCCGCCGGCGGAGGCGATCCGCTACGGCATCGCCCACACCGGCGGGGTGATCACCTCGGCGGCGGCGATTCTGATCGTGGTGACCGGTGCGTTCGGCTTCTCCGATCTGGTGCTGATGAAATACATCGCCTACGGCATGATCGCGGCCCTGATCCTGGATGCCACCGTGATCCGCATGCTGCTGACCCCCGCGGTGCTGAAATTGGTGTGGCGGTGAGCCTTCCGCAGGCAACAGCGGGCCGGGACGGATGCGCGGTGTCAGCGCTCCCGTTCCAACTGCGCCAGCCGGGTGAGCGCGGGTAGGGCGGCCGCCAAGGCCCGGCGCTGCGCGAGGCTCAGTTCGCCGATCAGCGGAACCAGATAGCACACCCGGTCGTCGTGGCGGCTGCGCCGGATCTGCCGGCCGGCCTCGGTGAGGTGCACGAGCACGGCCCGCCCGTCACCGGGGTCGCGGCGGCGCAGCACCAGGCCGTCGCGCTCCAGGCGCGCGACCAGTTGCGTGATGCCCGGCTGGGTCATCTGTTCGGTATCGGTCAGCTCCGTCAGTCGCATCGGGCCCCGCTGCGCCAGTGTGTCGAGCACCGACAGCGTGGTGAACGGCAGCTTCTCCCGGACCGGTATGCGGATGTAGACGCGGTTGAAGTCCTCGATCACCGCAGCGAACCCGTCCACGTCGAAATCATCGATGTCGTCCACACGAGCAACTATATCCGGAACTTATACAAGTTGCTTAAATAAGTTGCTTATGTAATTGTGGCGTTCACACGGCGCAGGAGGCCATATGAACGACACCACCGACGATGCCCGACCGTTCCCCTTGACTCCCACGACGATTCACGTCCCCGACAGTGTGCTCGCCGACCTGCGGCAGCGCCTGGAGCGGACCCGCCTGCCCGACGACGTGGGCAACGACGACGGGTATTACGGCGTGGCCGCCGGTTATCTGCGGGAGCTCGTCGACTACTGGCGCAGCGGATACGACTGGCGCGCAGCCGAAGCCGAGATCAACACCTTTCAGCATTACAAGGTCGACATCGACGGGGTGCCGATCCATATCATGCGCAAACCCGGAGTCGGCCCGAATCCGACACCGCTGATCCTGACGCACGGCTGGCCCTGGACGTTCTGGCACTGGTCCAAGGTCGCCGGCCCCTTGGCCGATCCGGGTGCGCACGGCGGCGACCCGGCCGAGGCGTTCGACGTGATCGTGCCGTCGTTTCCGGGCTTCGGATTCTCCAGTCCGCTGCTCGACCGCCCCGATCTGAACTTCTGGAAGGTCGCCGACCTCTGGCACACACTGATGACCGAGGTGCTGGGGTACGAGAAATACGCCGCCGCGGGTTGCGACGTCGGCGCGCTGGTCACCGCGCAGCTCGGCCACAAGTACGCCGAGGAGTTGTACGCCATCCACATCGGATCCGGGCTGAAACTGACCCTGTTCAACGGCGATCGAGCCTGGGACTTCAGCGGTGGGCGGCCGATTCCCGACGACCTGCCCGCGGCGGTGCACGCACGATTCGTGGAGCTGGACAGACGTTTCGCCGTCCACCTGGCCGCGCACCTGCTCGCCCCCAGCACCCTCGCCCACGCCCTCTCGGATTCTCCGGCGGGCATGCTGGCGTGGATTCTGGAGCGGTGGAGCAAGTGGAGCGACAACGGCGGTGACGTCGAAACCGTGTTCAGCAGAGACGATATGCTCACCCACGCCACGATCTATTGGGCCACCAACACCATCGGCACCTCGATCCGCCTCTACGCCAACAACAATCGCTATCCCTGGACGCCTTCACACGACCGCCTTCCGGTCGTTCAGGCACCCACCGGCATCACCTTCGTCGGCTACGAGAACCCGCCCGGTGTCGACACCGAGGACCGCGTCGAGAACTTCCGCACCGGCGACCGCGCCCAGTGGTACAACCACGTCGAGCTCACCGTCCACGACCGCGGTGGCCACTTCATCCCGTGGGAGATCCCGGATCTGTGGATCGACGACCTGCGCCGCACCTTCCGCGGGCGGCGCTGACCCGGTAGCGGCGGGTCACCGGGGCGAGAACCAGAGACCGGCCGGGCTCGTCAAGGTCGTTCGCTCCGCGAACTCGGGCCGGCCCACCGATTCCTTTTCGCGGCACCCGAGGTCTACATGGTCGGCGGCGCCGAACCGGTGGGCCGCGACGAGCCGAGAAAGAGAGTTGAGAGTGCCGTGAGCGTTCCCGCGACCATGCGAGCCCTGCGCCAGACGTCCCTGCGGGGCCCGCAGGACACGTGCCTGATCACCGACGCGCCGGTGCCGCACCCGGGCCGCGGCGAGATCCTGATCCGGGTGACCGCGGCCGGGGTCAACTTCGCCGACATCTCGAAAAGCCGAGGGACGTTCCTCGGCGGCCCGCAGCCGCCGTACCCGGCCGGTTTCGAAGCCGCCGGCGAGGTCGTGGCAACGGGCGAGGGCGTAACCGAACCGTGGCCGGGAGCACGCGTGGCCGGCGTGGGGGAAGGCGCGTTCGCCGAATACCTGGTCCTTCCGGCCGCGGCGGCCGTGCCGGTGCCGGAGGGCTGGACCGCCGAACAAGCCCTGGGCCTGACCGTCAACCTCCCTACCGCGCTCGCCGCGCTGAAACCGCTGGGCCGCCTCGTGGCCGGTGAGACCGTGCTGATCCAGGCCGCGGCGGGCGCGACCGGACAGGCCGCGGTGACTCTCGCCGAACACTTCGGGGCGACGGTCATCGCCGCCGCGGCGCCCGGCAAACACGACCTCGTGCGCGAGCTGGGCGCCGACCACGTTCTGGACTCGCGCGGCGAGAACCTGGCCGCCGAGGTGCGGGAGCTGACCGGCGGCGCCGGCGCCGATCTGGTGCTCGAATCCGCGGGCGGTTCGGTTTTCGCGGATACCCTCGCCGCGACCAAACGGGTCACCGGCCGGGTGGTCGTCTTCGGCGCGGCCGGTGGCGATGCCACGATCAGCAATCGGCAGCTGATCTACGAACACCAGATTCAGCTCATCGGCCTCAACATCGGCGTGCTGATCCAGGCGGCGCCCGAAATCTTCGGCGCGGTCATGGCGGAGGTGTTCGCCCTCGTCGCCGCCGGCGTGGTCGAACCGGCCCGGCCCACGGTCTACGACTTGGCCGAGGGCCCGAAGGTGCTGGCCGAACTGGAGGCTCGCGCGACCGTCGGCAAACTGGCGCTGCGGCCGTGATCACGGCTCCTACACTCGGCGATATGACCGCGCATGTGCGCACGGCCGACCGGGACCGGTTCGCCGCCGACTCCGAGCGCTACCGCCGGGAGTTGCTGGCGCACTGCTATCGCATGGCCGGTTCGGCACAGGATGCCGAGGATCTGGTGCAGGAGACCTACCTTCGGGCCTGGCGTTCCTACGCCGGGTTCGAGGGCCGGGCGTCAATGCGGTCGTGGCTGTACACGATCGCTACCAATGTCTGCCTCACCGCGAGGACCTCGCATCACACGCGGGTACTGCCCTCGGGACTCGGCGGTCCGGACAACGAGTCGGGCAACCCGCCGAGATATGTTGCGGCAGGCGAGGTTTCATGGCTGGAACCGCTTCCGGACGGCTGGATCGCGACTGCCGACGATCCGGAAGCGGTGGTGGTCGCACGCGAATCGCTGCGGCTGGCGCTGGTCGCGAGTCTGCAGCACCTGCCCGCGCGCCAGCGCGCCATCCTCCTGCTGCGCGAGGTGCTGACTTTTTCCGCGGCCGAGACCGCGGAGATTCTCGGGACCACGACGGCGGCGGTGAAAAGCGGACTGCAACGCGCCCGCGCCCGCCTCGACGAACTGGACCCGGCACCCGAGAAACTACTGGAACCCACCGACCGGCGCGCACGGGCACTGCTCGACGGCTACATCGCGGCCTTCGAGCGGTCCGACGTCGCGCTGCTGGAACAGGTGCTGCGCACCGATGCCACGCTGGAGGCGACCCCGTTCCGCGACTGGCAGGCCGGGCGGGCGCACTGCCTCCGCATGCTCGACACCTACGTGCTGGGTGTGCCCGGCCGGTGGCGGATGGTCGCCACCACCGCCAACGGACAGCCCGCCGCCGTCGTCTATCACCGGGCCGCGAACGGCCTGCTGCGTGCGGACGGGATCGTGGTGCTGGCGGCGACCGCCACCGGGGTATCGCGGGTGGTGAAGTTCCACGATCCGGCGCTGGTCGCACTGTTCGGCCACCCGGACGTGCTCGCGGACTGAACGGGGGTTCAGCGTCGCACGGGCAGGACCAGCTGGGCGCCGGTGACGGGGTGGTCGATGACCTCGACGGGGTGACGGTAGACGCGGGTCAGCAGGTCGGTGGTGAGGATCTCGCGCGGGTGGCCGACAGCGGCGAGGCGGCCCGCGTCGAGCACGGCGACGCGGTCGGCGTAGGCGGCGGCCAGGCCCAGATCGTGCAGTACGACCACGACCGCCGCGCCCTCGCCGGCGCGGGCCGCGGCCAGACGCAGCACCTGTTCCTGATGGCCGAGATCCAATGCGGCGGTGGGCTCGTCGAGCAGCAACGTCTCGGTGTCCTGAGCCAGCACCCGGGCGAGTGCCGCGCGGGCACGCTCACCACCGGAAAGCGCCGGGAACGGCCGTGCGGCGAGATGTTCCATATCGGTGGCGGCCAGCGCGGCGGCGATCAGCCGGTCGTCGAATTCCTGGCGCGGGGTTCGCGCCCAGGGAGAGCGGCCCATGGCGACGACCTCGCGCACCGTGAACGGGAATCCGACGGTGTGGTTCTGCGGCAGCACCGCGCGGCGGCGCGCCATATCGGTGGGAGTCCAATCGGTGACCGGTCGGCCGTCGAGTTCGACTGTGCCGCTTGCCGGTTCGAGTTCGCCCGACAGCGCGGCCAGCAGCGTCGACTTGCCCGCGCCGTTGGGACCCACCAGTGCCAGGATCTGCCCGGCGACGACGTCGATGTCGACCGATTCGAGCACCGGCCGCCCGCCGCGCGCGATATCGATGCCGCGCGCTCGCAGGGTCACCGCACCGCGCGGTGTCGGTTCCGGAAGACCGTGGGCAGGGCGAAGTGTGCGGATCAGTGCGCGCACGCGTGCCGTTCCGGCGCCGCTCATGCCCAGCCTCCCGATCGGGCGCGAGTGCGCCGCAGCAGCCAGAAGAAGAACGGCCCGCCGACCAGCGAGGTCAGCATGCCCAGGGGGAGATCGGCGTTGTGGACCAGGGTCCGGGCCCCGATGTCGGCGGCCAGCAGCACCACCGCGCCGAGGATCGCTGATAGCGGGATCAGCACCCGGTGCGCGGGACCGACGAGCATGCGCACCACGTGCGGGACGACCAATCCGACGAACAGGATGATGCCGGTGAAGGCCACCCCGGCGGTGGCGAGGATCGCGACGACGACGATCACGTTGCGCCGCAAGCGTTCCACGTCGACACCGAGGTGCCGCGCCGCCGATTCGCCGAGGGCGAGCAGATCCAGGCGCGGCGCCATCGCGACCGCCGCCGCCACACCCAGCGCGGCCAGCGGCGCCACCACGGCCACCGCCTGCCAGGTGGCGCCGTTCAGGCTGCCCATCTGCCAGAAGACGATCTGATCGCGCGCCGCGGGGGAGGCGGTGAACAGCAGAAACGACATCAGACCGCCGGCGAAGGCGTTGACCGCGACACCGGTCAGCACCAGCGTGACGGTTTCGGTGCGCCCGCCCGAACGCGACAGCAGATACACCGCGAGTGTGGTCCCCAGTCCGGCGACGAACGCGCCTCCGGCGACCGACCAGGCCGCCACGAACGCGCCACCGACCACGATCACCACACCCGCCCCGACGGCCGCGCCCGCGGACACACCGATCACGCCGGGTTCGGCCAAAGGATTGGCGAACACACCCTGCAGCAGCGCTCCGGCGGTCGCCAGCGCAGCCCCGACCAGCATCGCCAGCACCACCCGCGGGAACCGGACCTCCCACAGCGTGACCTCACCGGCGGGGTGGTGCGGCATCGGCCCCCAGTCGAGCCCGATCCGGTGCAGCACACTGCCGGCCACCTCGAGCGGGGTCGTGGGGACCTGCCCGACAGCGGCCGAGATCAGCGCCAGGATCACCAGCAGTGCGATCGACATCGCGAAGACGACGGTGATGCGGGACCAGCGGCGCGGTGTGCGCGGACCGACGACGGCGTCGCCCGGAGCGGAAGCGGCCGAGTTGGACCTCGGATGCGGTTCTGCCCGCTGCGTGCCGGAAGCCGCACCGCCGCCGGTCCCGGCCGAAGGTGCGACCGTCGACCGTTCGGCGCTCCGGCCGCTGAGCGCATCGGGCCCGGAAGTGCCTGCGCCCGCACCGTTCTCCGGTTCGGATGCGCCGTTCGCGCTCGACTCGGCACCGGGCAGGTCCGAGATATGTTGTGCCGCAACGGATCCCGCAGAAGGTGCCACATTCGGTCCGGACGGTCGCAGACCGGGATCGGCGGCCGAGTCCTCACCGGGCGAATCGCCGGGACTCATGCGGGCTGGGTGCCGTAGACGGCCTTCGACAGCGCTTCGAGCACATGCCCGGTTTCGGGTCCGAAGCTGAGCAGCACCGCATCGGACATGTCGACGACGCGGTGATCGCGCCCGGCCGGCGTCTGGGCGACCCCGGGCACCTTCTCCAGGCCGTCGACGCCGCCGACCGATTTCAGCCCGTCCGACATCACCAGCAGCACGTCCGGTGCGGCGCTGATCATCGCCTCGCTGGTGATGGTGGTGAACGGTTCGGTCAGTCCCGCCGCGGTTCCGGCGTCGACGCCGCCCAGTGCCGCCACCAGCGAATCGGCGCCCGAGCCGGGCCCGGCGAGCATGGTGATCGCGGTGCTGCGCAGGTAGACGAATCCGATCTTCAACGGCGGCTGGCGTTTCGGCATCGCGGCGGTGGCCGCGGCGATCTCGGCGTGCGTGCGCTCGGCCAGCTTCACTCCTTGGTCGTGGACGCCCAAGGCGTCGGCGACCGACCGGATCTGCGGGCCGACACCGTCGATGGTGCGCTGCGGGTCGAAGTACACAACCGTGATGCCGAGCGCGCGCAGCTGATCACGCATGGTGGGGGTGGCGCTGGTGGTGTCGGTGAGAAACACCGTGGGCCGTTGCGCGGCAACGGCTTCGATGTTGATGCTGCCGTTGCCGCCCGCCACGTTGGGCACGTCGCGCACCGCGGGGAAGGCCGCCGAGGTCGAGCGGCCCACCAGTTTGGAGCCCAGGCCCAGCGCCCACACGGTCTGGGCCAGGGTGCCGTAGCGGTCCACGGCCACGATCCGGTCCGCGGAGGTGACGGTGACCTCGGCGCCGTCGAACGAGCGCACGGTGACCGGTAGCGCGGGTACCGGCTCGGGGCCGATCGGCGTCGGATCCGGATTCGCCAGCGTCGCGGTGATCGCGCCCTGCTGCTCGCCCGAGGCGCCGCTGCCCCCGCACGCGGTGGTGACTCCGGCGAGCAGCACGACCGCGAGCACCGCGAGCACCGTGAGCAGCCACCGGGTGCCGCCCCGGGCCGGCCGCTGCCGTCCACCCGGCTCGGTCGATGCCGAACGGTTCCGTGCGGTCGTCGCGAACCTCAGCGCCGGCGCGCCCGGCTCGGTGGGCCCCGCCGGTGCGGCGGAGGCGATGCGGGCCGATCGGACGTCGAGACACCTCATGTAGGCAAGCCTAAGTGGTCGCG
Organism: Nocardia sp. AB354; assembly: GCF_049538315.1. Lineage (NCBI taxonomy): Bacteria > Bacillati > Actinomycetota > Actinomycetes > Mycobacteriales > Nocardiaceae > Nocardia > Nocardia sp. AB354. The sequence continues at coordinate 52,052 of NZ_JBMVFU010000018.1, forward strand.
CGGGCCGGTTGTCACCGCCCTGTGCGCGCACGTCCCGCCGGCGCGGCCGCTCAGATACCGCTGACGTCGTCGAGAGCGGCCGCGATCGCCCGCGGAAGTTCCAGCGTTTCCGCGGCGAGAACGCCGGTGAGCTGACCGATATCGCGGGCGCCGACGATCATCGACGCGACGCCCGGCCGGTCGCGCAGCCAGGCCGCCGCCACCGCCAGGGGCGAGGTGCCCAGCCCGTCGGCCGCGGTGACCACCGCGTCCACCACCCGGGTGGCGTGTTCGTCGAGACGTTCGCGGATTTCGGCTGCGGTCGCCTCGTCGGCGCCACGCGAGTCGGCGGGCACACCGTCGCGATATTTGCCGGTGAGGATGCCACCGGCCAGCGGTGAGGCCGCGATCAACCCGACCCCGTGGTGCCCGGCCGCCGGTAGCAGTTCGGCTTCGGCACCGCGTGCCAACAGCGAATAGGGCGACTGCGCGGCCACGATCGGGGCCGCCGAGGCCAGGGTGGCCAGCTGCCAGGCGCTCAGGCCGCGCGCCCCCGCGTAGCGCACCTTGCCCGAGCGCACGGCATGGTCGAGGGTGGCCGCGATCTCGTCGAGCGGGGTGTGCCGGTCCCAGGCCGCCACACTCCAGATGTCGAGATAGTCGGTGCCCAGTTCGGCGAGGGTGCGGTCGAGTTGACGCATCAGGGTGCGTCGCGACGCGTCCACACTCCAGTGGATGCCGGCCGCGGGTCCGCCGTCGGGATCGGTGACCCCGGGCACCGGCACCAGGCCCGCACACCCGCTGATCACCAGATCGTCGCGCGGCACCAGCTCACCCACGAGCTCGCCGAGCATGCGTTGCGCGGCGCCGCCCTGATACACCGGCGAGGTGTCGACCAGCGTTCCGCCGGCCTCCACGAAGGCCACCAGCTGCGCCGCCGCGTCCTCGGCATCGGTTTCCCGGCCCCAGGTGTGGGTGGCCAGCCCCATCCGCGATACCCGCAGGCCACTGCGGCCCACCGCCCGCTGTTCCATCACCACACCGCCCCAGCTCTCGTCACAGTGTCCGAGCCTAGGGCCACAACCGGTCCCGGAAACGGATACCACTCGCGAACCGCCGGAAGATGCGAGGTGTACCACAGCGCCCGCCGGTGCGGGGAGGCCGAGTCACAGGCCCGGTCGCCGATTCCTCCGACAGCGAAACAGGTTGCATACCAGCGGGTTCCGCATCGCCGGGGCGGGCGGCCGAGGTCGCGGGCCGGTGACGGCGCGAGCCCGGCGGTGGTGATCGCCTAGTCTGGTCCCATGACGGTGATCCTGCTGCGGCACGGGGTGTCGACCTCCAACACCGCGCGCACGCTGGCCGGCCGCAGTCCCGGGGTCGAGCTCACCGAGCGCGGCACCGAGCAGGCACTGGCGGTGGCAGAACGCCTGGCACCGTTACCGATCGAGCACATCGCACATTCGCCGCTGCTGCGCTGCACGCGCACGGTTTCGCCACTGGCCGACAAACTCGGCCTCGAACCCGAACCCGACGAGCGCCTGCTCGAGGTGGATTACGGCGAATGGACCGGCCGGCTGCTCTCGGAGCTGGTGAAGGAACCGCTGTGGAAGGTCGTGCAGCAGCACGCCTCGGGTGCGGTGTTTCCCGGTGGTGAGGGCCTGGCCCAGGTGCAGTACCGGGCGGTGGCCGCGGTGCGCGCGATCGACACCGAACTCGCCGAACGCCACGGCCGCGATGTGCTGTGGGTGGCCTGCACACACGGTGACGTGATCAAGTCGCTGCTGGCCGACGCGTTCGGCATCCATCTCGACGGGTTCCAGCGCATCGTGGTGGAACCGGCCTCCATCAGCGTCGTCCGCTACACCCCGGCCGCCCCCTACGTGTGGCGGGTCAACGACACCGGCTCCGACCTGTCGGCGCTGGCCGCGGTCGCACAACCGTCCGAGCAGCGGGCCGGGCCCGTCCCCGGCGGTGAGGTGGGCGCCGCGCCGCGGGCGGATAATGGGAATATTGCGGATCCCCCCGATTCGGGGAACGAGCGTAATCAGTGATGCAGTCGGTTTCAGGAGGTGCAGATGGCCCGAGCAATCCATGTGTTTCGCACCCCCGACCGTTTCGTCGCCGGAACCGTCGGTGAGCCAGGGGATCGCGCCTTCTACCTACAGGCCGTGCAGGAACCCCGCGTGGTGAGCGTGCTGCTGGAGAAGCAGCAGGTGAAGGTGCTCGCCGACCGGATGGGTCTGCTGCTGGACGAGGTGGCGCGGCGGTTCGGCGCCACGGTGCCGCCGCAGGCCGAGGACGTCTCCGACACGGCTCCGCTCCAGATGCCGATCGACACCGAATTCCGGGTCGGGACAATGGGTTTGGGCTGGGACGCCGATGCCGGCGCGGTGGTGGTGGAACTGCTGGCCATCACCGAGACCGAGGTCGACGAATCGGTGGTCCTCGACGACACCGAGGAAGGCCCCGACGCGGTGCGGGTGTTCTTGACCCCGGAGCAGGCCCGCGAATTCGCGTTGCGGTCGGCGAAGGTGATCGCGGCCGGACGGCCGCCGTGCCCGCTGTGCGGGGAACCGCTCTCGCCCAAGGGGCACATGTGTGTGCGCACCAATGGTTACAAGCGCGGCGACATCTTCGGCGCGACCGATCTGGAGGACTGAGGACCGGTGACCACGCGCGCGGCGACCGCAGACGAGGGCGCGGCCCGCGACGGCCTCTACAGCGGTGAGTTGTCGATCATCGGGCGGGTGACCACCGCCAGCAACCTGACCCTGGTGTGTGAGATCGACCCGCCGGTCGACGGTGGCGCGGAGCCGCTGCGGGTGGTGTACAAGCCGGTGCGCGGGGAGCGTCCGCTGTGGGATTTCCCCGACGGCACGCTGGCCGGGCGCGAGGTGGCCTCATATCTGGTGTCGGCGGCGCTGGGGTGGTCGGTGATTCCGGAGACGATTCTGCGGGAGGGTCCGCTGGGGCCCGGCATGGTGCAGCGCTGGATCGAGACCGTCGACCCGGGTGAGGCGGCGCCGGAGCGCCTGGATCTGGTGGATCTGGTGCCCGCCGGTGCGGTGCCCGCCGGGTTCCGGGAAGTGCTGCGGGCGGTGGACGGCACGGGTGCGCGCGTGTCACTCGTCCATGCCGACGATCCGCGACTGCGCCGAATGGCGGTGCTGGACGTATTGCTCAACAACGCCGACCGCAAGGGCGGGCACGCCCTCGAAGGCGTCGACGGCGGTGTTTACGGGGTCGACCACGGGATCTGCCTGCACAGCGAACCGAAATTGCGCACGGTGCTGTGGGGCTGGGCGGGTGAGCCGGTGGGGGAGGAACTGCTCGGTGACATCGCCGTGTTCGCCGACCGGCTTTCGGGTCCGATCGGTTCGGCGCTGGCCGAGCACATCACCGACGACGAGATCGAGGCCCTGGAGGCGCGGGCCCGCGAGCTGCTGAACGATCCGGTGCTACCGCAACCGATCAGCTCTCGCCCCATTCCCTGGCCCGCGTTCTGAGCCGGCGCGAATCCGGTCGCGCCGATCCGCCGACGTGCGTGCCGCATTCGGTGCGCGCGGCGTACAACGGTTGACTTCGCCACGCCGCTGACCCCGGCCGAGGTCGGATGTGGTGGCGAACACCCCGCGACGGCCCCGGTAGCCGGGGGCGGCGGGCGAGGTGCCCGCCCGGACCCTTACCCTCGAATCATGCAGTCCTGGTCCGAAATCTCCGTTCCCGCCGTCCCCGGATCCGGACCGCCGTTGCGGTTGTTCGATACCGCCGACCGGCAGGTGCGCCCGGTGTCGCCCGGCGCGACCGCCACCATGTATGTCTGCGGCATCACACCCTACGACGCCACGCATCTGGGGCACGCGGCGACCTATCTGGCCTTCGATCTGGTCAACCGGATCCTGCGCGACGGCGGCCACGAGGTGCACTACGTACAGAACATCACCGACGTCGACGATCCGCTGTTCGAGCGGGCCGAGCGCGACGGGGTGGACTGGCGCGAACTCGGCACCGGCGAGATCGAGTTGTTCCGCGAGGATATGGCGCAGCTGCGGGTGCTGCCGCCGCGCGACTACATCGGCGCGATCGAATCGGTCGGCGAGGTCGTCGAACTGGTGGACAAACTGCTGGCCGCCGGGGCGGCGTATGTGGTCGACGACGCCGAATACCGCGACATCTACTTCCGCCACGACGCCACCGAGCAGTTCGGCTACGAATCCGGCTACGACCGGGCCACGATGGATCGGCTGTTCGCCGAGCGCGGTGGCGATCCGGAGCGCCCGGGTAAGCGCGACCCGATCGACGCGCTGTTGTGGCGGGCGGCGCGGCCGGGTGAGCCGTCGTGGCCGGCGCCGTTCGGCGAGGGCCGCCCGGGCTGGCATATCGAGTGTGCGGCTATCGCGTTGAACCGGCTCGGCCCCGAATTCGACATTCAGGGTGGCGGCAGCGATCTGATCTACCCGCATCACGAGTATTCGGCCGCGCACGCCGAGGCGCTGGTGTCGCATCGGCGCTTCGCCCGGCACTACGTGCATGCCGGGTTGATCGGCTTGGACGGCGAGAAGATGTCCAAGTCGCGGGGCAATCTGGTGTTCGTGTCGAAGTTGCGGCGCGCGGGCGTGGATCCGTCGGCGATCCGGCTGGGCCTGTTCGCCGACCACTACCGCACCGATCGGCAGTGGTCGGATGCGGTGCTCGAGCAGGCGCAGCAGCGGCTCGCGCGCTGGCGGCAGGCGGCGGCGCTGGAGTCGGGTCCGGGGGCCGAGGAGACGGTCGCGCGGTTGCGTCAGCATCTGGCCGATGATCTGGACACTCCGAAAGCCCTTGCCGCCGTGGACAGCTGGGTGCAGCAGGCCCTGACTTACGGCGGGCCGGACACCGCGGCGCCGGGCCTGGTTCGCACGGCCGTCGATGCCCTGCTGGGCGTTACTCTCTGAACAGAGGGTGCGCGGTGCACTGGCTGCACATGCGCAACGACTGCAGGCAGTAGGCCGCCGCGGCTCGAGGCCGGACAGCTGATCCGCAGGTGTCGCACCTGCGGATCAGCTGTGATCGTTTACCTCAGCGCTGAACCGATTCACCACTGCCGCCGCCTCGCGATGGGGGCGCGGAAGTGCGCGCAGCAGTTCAGGCAGCGGCCGCGGCGGCGCGTGCGTAGGTGTCCGCCAGTCCGGGCCAGCCGCCCGGCGAGCCGACCGCGTCGCGCATGGATTCCCACCCCTCGCCGTGGTTGGCGAAGTCACCGTGCACGAGAGTGACGGCGGTGTGGGTGGAATCGACAGGGGTGAAGGTGACATCGACGCGGCTGGTCAGGGCCGGGTCGGGCTGGTATTTCCAGTCCAGGGAGATGTCCCAGGAGAACGCGAAATGTCCGGGACGGTCCCACACGAGGACGCGACCCCACGGGCATTCGGTGCCGTCGGCTTCGCGGCCGAACAACCGTCCGCCGACGCGGGGTTCGACCACCACTTCGGCCAGCGGCCCCGCACCGATGTGGTGTTCGCGGGGCCACCAGCTGTCCATGCCGGTGGTGAAGACGTCGAAGGCGGTGTCGATGGGCGCCTCGACGGTGAGTTCGACGCGGACCTGGGTCTCGCTGGTTTGCTGTGTCATGACTGCTCCTCGAATATGATTGTCCCGCTGCTTGTTTCGATCGATTGAGCGCGTGCGGCGGCCTCGGCCCGGTCGCGAAACGACGACATCGCCGTCGTCCAGAACCGGGTGAAGTAGCCGCGCAGGGCGTCGATGCCGTTCGGATCGAGCCGGTAGATCCGGCGGGTGCCGATCGCCTCGTCGACCACCAGCCCCGCTTGTTTGAGCACTTTCAGGTGCTGAGAGACCGCCGGACGGCTGACCGGGAGTTCGGCGGCCAGCTCACCGACGGCGCAGGGTCCGCGCCCGAGTCGTTCGAAGATCGCTCGCCGGGTCGGATCCCCGAGAGCGTCGAGCGCACCATCTTGGTAAGTCCCCACGAACCGTAAGTCTAGACTTACGTAACGCAGGTCACAAGTCTTTGACGCCCCGAAAGAGCGGGTGATTAATTGTCTCGGGACGCAACAAGGAGGTTGTCGGTGTCGCCATTGCCGGGATCGGATCGAATCCGCGCCGCACGCACCAAGCTCGAGGCGGGAAATGCCCTGTTCGCGGCGGTGCGCAAGGATCCGCGCATCGCGCGTGACCTGATCACCGGCCTGATCGGCGCCGCTCGATCGCACTCCGCCCCGGCGGCCACACCGGCCGAAGAGGCAGACGGTTATCTCACGCCCGCCGGTGTGAGCGACTATGCCCGGTCCGCACATGCCCGCCGCGGCATTCGGGTGGCACCCGATGCCGTGGCAGCCTATCTCTCGGATCTGAACCGGCTGGCCGACTGGTTCACCCTGCACGCCGGCTGGCGGGGCGAGGCACCCGGCGCTGTGCGCGAGGGCCTGACGTTCACGCAGCAGGCGCTGGTGATGGGCATCCCCGCCGAGTTGCGCTGGACGGTCGTCGAGGCCGGCGAGCGCGGTTTCGCGCTGCGCGGCGAGGGTCCGCAGGGAGTGCGGATGGGGTATTGGCTGACCGTCGCCGGTGCCGGCGACGAGGCGACGGTGTACTTCGATGCCGGGCTCGGCGGCCCGCCGGTCGAGGGCCCGCTGGGCGCGTCGGTGGCCCGCAGCCTCGGTGAGGCGATGGAGCAGTCCCTGGCCCGGCTACCCGACGCGATCGCCGCGGCCGGACCGGTGAAAAAGCGTGCGGCACAGCCCATTCGACATCGCGCCTCGGGCACCGAGATCGATCCCCGGACCCCCGTGCTGGTGGGCGTCGGGCAGATCACCCAGCGCACACCGGATTCCGGTTACGGCGATCCGGCCGCGCTCGCGGTGACCGCGTTGCGGCGCGCCGCGGCCGATACCGGCGCCGGAGAGGACCTGCTGCGCCGCGCGGACGCGGTGTTCGCGGTGGCGTGCACGTCGTGGCAGTACCGGGATATGGGGGCGGTGATCGCGCAGCGCCTGGGTGTGGGCGATGTCGACACCGCGCAGTCGAGTCCCTTCGGCGGCGACGGCGGTCAGCTGGTGATCAACGAGGCCGCGGCGGCGATCGCGGCCGGTGAGTACGACATGGTGCTGGTCACCGGCGCGGAGGCCGGAGCCACGCAGGCCGCCGCGCAGCGCGCCGGTGTGGAGCTGTCGTGGCCGCAGCAGGGTTCCGAGGTCGCGCCGACCCGCTCGATCGGCATCGACAAACCGGCCAACAATCCGGCCGAGACCGCGGCGGGCCTGATCGCGCCGATCAACATGTACGCCCTGCTGGAGTCGGCGAACCGGCATCGGCTGGGCCGCAGCCCCGGCGATCACGCCGAGGCCGTGGCCGAACTCTGGTCGCGGCTGTCGGCGGTGGCGGCGCGCAACGAATACGCCTGGCAGCCCGAGGAATTCGACGCCGACCGGATCGCCACCCCCGGTCCGGACAATCGCATGGTTTCCACGCCCTACACCAAACTGGAATGCGCGAATCTGACCGTCGATATGGCCAGCGGCATCGTGGTGTGCAGTGCCGCGGCCGCGCAGGAGGCCGGAATCGCGCAGGACAAGTGGATCTTCATCCACGCCGGCGCATCCGGGCACGACGAGTGGTTCACCAGTGAACGTGCCGAACTGGCGGCCTCACCGGCGATCGCGACGCTGGGCCGGGCGGTGCTCGAGCACAGCGGCATCGGCGTCGAGGCGCTGACCCACGTGGATCTCTACGCCTGCTTCCCGGTGGCGGTGCAGATCGCCGCGCGCGAATTGGGGCTGGCGATCGACGATCCGGCCCGTCCGCTGTCGGTGACCGGCGGACTGACCTTCGGCGGCGGTCCGGGTAACAACTACGGCGGCCACGCGGTGGCGACGATGGTGGCGCGGTTGCGCGCGGAACCGGGCACCTTCGGCCTGGCGAGTTCGCTGGGCTGGTACGTCACCAAACACGCTCTGGGCGTGTACTCGTCGCTGCCGCCCGCCCGGCCGTACCGGCATCTGCGCCCGATCATCGAGAATCCGCCGGCGCGCTCGGCCCGCAGCACCCACGACGGGCCCGCGGTGGTGGAGGCCTACACCGTCTCCTACGCTCGCGACGGGCAGCCGGAAGCGGCGATTGTGAGCCTGATCGAACCCGCGGGCGGCCGGATTCTGCTGCGCAACACCGATTCCGAGCTGATCACGCAATTGGTCGACAGCGATCTGCTGGGCCTGCCGGTGACGGTGTCCGGGCACGACATCAGCGTCGAGGGGCGCGAGCGGGTGGAGTTGCCGGCCCCGCCCGCCCCGCCGGTGCTGGTGGAGCGCCGCGGCCCGGTCACGATCATCACCTTGAACCGCCCGCAGGTGCGCAATGCCGTCAATCTGGCCACCGCCCTCGGGCTGGAACGGGCCCTGGACGCCTACGAGGCAGATCCGTCGGCGCAGGTCGCGATCATCACCGGCGCGGGCGGATACTTCTGCGCCGGAATGGATCTCAAGGCCGCCTCGCGCGGCGAGACGCCGATGACCGAGAAGCGCGGCCCGCTCGGTATCACCGCGAAACCACCGGTGAAGCCGTTGATCGCGGCGGTCGAGGGACCGGCCCTGGCCGGTGGCTGCGAACTGGCGCTGGCCGCCGATCTCGTGGTGGCAGCACAGGATTCGACGTTCGGGATCCCCGAGGTCAAACGCGGACTGGTGGCTGTCGGCGGTGGCGTCTTGCGGCTGGCGCAGCGGTTACCGCGGGCGGTGGCGATGGAGCTGGCGCTGACCGGTGATCCCATCTCCGCCGAACGCGCGGCGGCACTGGGACTGGTCAATCAGGTCACCGAATCGGGGAAGGCCCTCGACGCCGCACTGGAGCTGGCGCAGCGGATCGCGGTGAACGCGCCGCTGAGTCTGGCGGCGAGTAAACGCATCATCGACGAATCACCGGACTGGTCCACCGATATCGCGTTCACGCGCCAGCTCGAGGTGTCGGGCAGTGCGCTGTCGTCGGAGGATGCGGCCGAGGGTGTGCTGGCGTTCGCGCAGAAGCGCACGCCCGAGTGGAAGGGCCGCTGAGCAGCGCGATCAGGCGGTCAACGCGGTGTAGGCGCCGGCGTAGAACACCGATTTGATCGATCCCAATGTGCCTTGGTCCTTGGCGCCGAGCGGCGCCAGCAGCGCGGCGGCGGTCTCGACCTCCGTGCCCGCGGCGGCGGTGGCGTCGACCAGGCCGTATTCGTGGGCTTCGGCCCCGCCGAATCGTCGTCCGGTGAGCACCGCGGCGGTGACGGCTTCGGCCGACAGCTTGGCCTGTACGAGCGCGGCCAGCGCCGGGGTGAACGGCACGCGAATGTCGACCTCGGGGAAGCAGAAGTAGCCACGATCGGCGCGCATGACCCGCTGGTCGTGCGCGAGGGCCAGCATCGCGCCGGCGCCGAAGGCATGACCGGGCAGGGCCGCCACACTCGGCACCGGCAGCGTGAGCACCCGCGCCAGCAGCCCCTGCACCTGTTCGACGTACCACGGGGCGCGCTCGCCGTGGGCGCCCAGCCACTCCAGGTCGAGTCCGTTGGAGTAGAACTTGCCGCTCGCGGTGGTGATCAATCCGGTGGCGCCATCGGCGAGCACGGTGTCGAGGTGAGCGTTCACGGCGGCGAGGAACTCGGGTGAGAAGCGGTTCTCGCCGGCGCCCAGGTCGAGGACGGCGACGGTGTCACGGTAGGTGAGAGCGGGGGACATCGGATCTCCTTCGGTGTTTCGGTGGTAGCCGGTTTGTGGTGTGGGGGTCAGTGTTTCGGTGGTGGTCCGGCGCTGACGGCGGCACGGACGGCGGCCCGCAACCGCGTCCGGGTGTCGGGGTCGGCGAGGCGGTCACGCGACAGCAACAGCGCGGTGGGCAGATCGACGATGCAGGCGGTGATCACCTCGACCGCGCGCCGGTCCTCGCGCTGCCACAGGTGCGCCGACAACCTCCGCATCACCGCGACGAGCCCGCGGTGCTGTGCGCGCACCTCGGCGGCCACACTCTCGGGCAGCTCCGCGGCGAGCACCTCGTCGTGCCGCAGCATCGTCACCAGGCGGGACGAGGCCGGATACCGTGCGGCGAACTCCGCGGGCGCCTCGGCCGCGCGCACCACCGCCTGCACGGCGGCCTCGCTGCCGGACCCCTCCGCCAGCGCCTCGTCGACGAGTTCGTTCTGCACGTCCAGGAACCGGAGCGCGGCGCGAATCCACATGCGCGCCACCAGTTGCGCGCGCGAGCCGAAACTGTGGTAGATCGCCCCGTTCGACATGCCGCTGGCAGCCGCGACCGCGCGAATCGTCACGGCGGGCACACCCGCGGCCACGGCGAGCGCTTCGGCATGGTCGAGAACGACATCGAGGTCGTGGATGCGGGGGCGGGGCACGACCTCACCATAACAGAGCAGTTGCTCTATTACTCGGTGGTGTGCGCCACATGCGCGGCGGAGAGCGCGCCGGTAGTGTCGCGCTCATGTGTGCCGCACTCTCGCCCGACCGATTCCGCACCGCATTGGTACTGGGCGGCGGCGGTCCCGTCGGGATCGCGTGGATGGCGGGGGTGATGGTCGGATTGCGTGCCGCCGGGATCGATCCCGCGCGCGCGGACCGGATCGTGGGCACGTCGGCGGGGTCGGTGGTCGGTGCGGTGCTCGCGGCGGGCGGGGATCTGGAACACCTGGGGGCCACCCGGTCGTCGGGCGGCGAATCGTTCGCACCGGATCCACGCCGACTCGCCGAGATCTTCTCATTGCGAACCACCCCCGGCGACGCGCGCGAAATCCGCCGCCGCATGGGCGAATTGGCGCTGGCCACCGAGGCCGGAGATCCCGACGCCCACGTCGAACGGATCGCCCGGCTGGCCGGTGTCACCGAATGGCCGGAGGCCGACCTGCGCGTCACCACGGTCGATATCGGCACCGGCGAACTGCAGGTGTGGACCCGCGACACCGCGGCGACGTTGCCGCAGGCACTGGCCGCGAGTACCTCGGTCCCGGGCGTCTTCCCGCCGATCCCGATCGGTGAATCCCGCTATTTCGACGGCGGTGTGCGCTCGGCCCTCAATGCCGACCTGGCCGCCGGCGCGCAGATCGTGGTGATCATGGAACCGCTGGCGCACATGTTCCCCCGCACCCGCACCGATCGCGCGCACGGCGCGGAGACCGAGATCTCCATCGCCCCCGATGCCGAGGCGGTGGCCGTCTTCGGCATCGACGTGTTCAACCCGGCCGCGCTGACCCCTGCCTACGAAGCCGGGTTGCGCCAATCCGCCGATGCGGCACGGCAATTGGCCGACGTCGGATTCGACGCCTGAGTCAGCTGCCGACCGCGCCCAGCCCGTGCTGCGGCAGCTCGGGCAACGCCGCGCGGTAGAGCCAGCTGTCCCACAACTCGCGCAGCGGGGCGGGGCTGTAGTGGCCGGCGAGGTCGGTGAAGTCCTCGGCGGCGACGGTGCCGTAGCGGTGCCGGGCGGTCCAGTCGCGCAGCAGGGAGAAGAAGGCGTCGTCGCCGAGGCGCAGGCGCACCGCGTGCAGGGTGAGGGCGCCGCGTTTGTACACCCGGTCGTCGAACATCGACGCCGGCCCGGGATCGCCGATCACGAGATCCTGCGCGGACCGGGCGAGGTTCTGGCGGGCGGCGCGGGCCAGCTGGTCGGCGCTGGGTCCGCCGCCGGCCTGGGACCAGATCCATTCGGCGTAGCAGGCGAAGCCCTCGTGCAGCCAGATGTCGCGCCACTGCCGCACGGTGAGGCTGTTGCCGAACCACTGGTGGGCCAGTTCGTGCGCGATGAGTCGTTCCGCGCCGCGCTGCCCGTCGCAGTGGTTGGCGCCGAAGATCGACAATCCCTGTGCCTCGATGGGGATTTCGAGCTCGTCGTCGGTGACGACGACGGTGTAGCCGGGAAACGGGTAAGGCCCGAACCGGCGCTCGAATTCGGCCATCATCTGTGGTTGCCGGGCGAAGTCGTGGTCGAAGGCGGTGCGCAGCCGCGGCGGTAGCACCGCGGTCATCGGCACCTTCGTGAGGCGTCCGGCGTCGATGCGGTGGGCGCGATAGGGACCGATCTGGATGGTGGCCAGATAGGAGGCCATCGGCTCGGACTGCTCGTACACCCAGGTGGTCTGGCTGGATTTGGTGGTGCGAGCGGTCAGCACGCCGTTGGCGAGCGCGTGATACGGGGAATCGGTGGTGATCGATATCCGGTAGCTCGCCTTGGAGCTGGGATGATCGTCGCACGGGAACCAGGACGCCGCGCCGTTGGGCTGGCTCGCAACGAGCACACCGTCGGTGAGTTCCTCCCAGCCGACCTCACCCCACGGCCCGCGCACGGGTTTCGGGGTGCCGCCGTAGTGCACCACGATTGACAGTGCCGCGCCCGGCGGGACCTGGCGCGCGGGTGTGATCGTCAGCTTCCCGCGGGTGTGGGTGTATTTGGCGGGTTTGGCGCCGTTGACGAAAACCTTTGCCACACTGAGCGTTTGCGACAGATCCAGCGCGAACCGCGGTTGCACCGCGGTGGTCACCGCCGTGATGGTGGCCCGCCCGGTCAGCCGGTTGGCGGCGACCTTGTACACCAGGTCCAGTTCGTAACGCGAGACCCGATAGCCGCGGTTGCCGTTCTGCGGCAGATAGTCGTCGATCGGCGCCTCGGCGCCACCTTTGCCCAGCTTCACCGACGACCTGCCTTCACTTGCCGCGCCGGGTATCCGGCCACGGCGCAATCGGATTGCCCTGCCATCGGGTCGACGCGGGGACGGTGTCCCCGCGCATCACCAGCGACGCCGGGCCCACGGTCGCACCGGCGCCGATGCGGGCCGCGGGCAGTGCCACGCAGTGCGGGCCGAGGGTGGCTCCGGCCTCGAGGGTCACGCTGTCCATGGACATGATCCGATCATGGAACAGATGTGTTTGCACGACACAGCCGCGTTCCACCGTCGCTCCGTCGCCGAGGCTCACCAGATCGGCCTCGGGCAGCCAGTACGATTCGCACCATACTCCGCGCCCGATGCGCGCGCCGAGCCCGCGCAGCCAGATGTTCATCACCGCGGTGCCGGTGGCCGCGCGCGCGAACCACGGCGCGGCAACGGTTTCCACGAACGCGTCGCACACCTCGTTGCGCCACACGAACGAACTCCAGAGCGGATGTTCCACCTTCCGGATACGTCCGACGATCAGCCATTTCGCCGCCACCGCGCACGCGCCGGCCACGGCGCCGGCGATCAGCAGCACCACACCGGAACAGAGTGCGGCCAGCCAGTATCCGGGCCCGGAGGCCAGCCAGGCCAAGGCGAACAGCACACCGAGCCCGATGCCGAAGCTGAGGATCACCGGGATCAGCCGGCAGGTCTCCACCAGCGCGCGCGCCAGTTTCAATCGCAGCGGCGGATCGAAGGTGCGCGCGGTGTCGGAATCGCCGGCGGTGCGGCGCAACCGCACCGGCGGGCTGCCCAGCCACGACGAACCCGCCTTCGCCTTCTCCGGCGCCGCCGACAACACCGCCACCAAACCGTTCTTGGGCACCCGCCGTCCGGGCGCGGTCATACCGGAGTTACCCAGAAAGGCCCGCTTTCCCACCTTGGCGCCACCGATGTGCATCCAGCCGCCGCCGAGTTCGTAGCCGGCGATCATGGTGTCGTCGGCGAGGAAGGCCCCGTCGGCGACCTTGGTGAATTTCGGCAGCAGCAGCACCGTCGACGCCTCGACGCCCTTGCCCACGTCGGCCCCGAGCAGCCGCAGCCACAGCGGAGTGAGCAGGCTGGCATACAGCGGGAACAGGAAGGTCCGCGCGGAGTCGGTGAGCCGTTCGGTGGCCCAGGCCTGCCAGCCGACACGACTACGCACGGGGTGGTAGCCCTCGGCCAATCCGATCGCGAGCACGCGGATCGCGACGACGGTCACCACAGCGAAGACCGCGAGCACGATCAGCGCGGCCACCGGCAGCACCAGCATCGCGTGTGCCAGCGCCCCGGTCAGCGTTGTTTCGTCGCGGATCCACCAGGCCAGCAGCAGTCCGCCCGCGGCCAGGGCGAACACCGGCAGCGCCGACAGCAGCATCGAGGTGACGCCGAAGACGAGCACCCAGTGCAGTGCGCGCGGCGGTGTGCCGGCGGGCCAGCGATGTTCGGCGGGACCGACTTTCACCGCGGGCGATCCGGCCCAGCTCTGGCCCGCTTTCACCTTCCCGAATACCGCCGAGCCCGGTTCCACGACGGCGTTCTTGCCGATCACCGCGCCGGGCATCACCGTGGAGCGGGAACCGACCACCGCGCCGGGCCCGATGCGGATTTCCCCGATGTGCACGAGGTCGCCGTCGATCCAGTATCCGGCCAGGTCCACTTCGGGTTCGACGCTGCAGCCGTCGCCGAGTTCGAGCATCCCGGTGACCGGCGGCAGCGTGTGCAGGTCGACGCCGCGCCCGATGCGTGCCCCGAGCGCGCGGGCGAACGGCACCATCCACGGTGCGCCGGAGAGGTTTTCCGCGCCCGCGGCCTCGGCCATCCGCACCGCCGTCCACAGGCGCAGATGGACCGAGCCGCCGCGTGGGTAGCTGCCGGCTCGCACGCCGCGCAGCAGGATGCGGGCGCCGGCCACGCAGATCGCCATCCGGCCGGGCGGTGAGATGAACAGCACGAATCCGGCCAGCGCCCACCACCACGACAGTCCCGGCATCCACGGCAGCGCACCGAAGCGGGAGGCGATGTTGGTGACCACACCGAGCCAGGTGAGCCATTGCAGGCCGGTGAGGGTGGTCAGCGGCACCGAGGCCAGCACCTGGAACCATTGCGCGCGCCGCGGTGTCGGGGTGACGTGGCGGGTGGGCGCTTGTTCGGTGGGGGCGGCGGCGTCGATGAATTCGGCCAGCGCGCCGAGGCGCGGATGATCGTAGAGGTCGGCGACGGTGATCTGCGGGAGCCGTTCGCGCAGCGCGGTGACCAGCTGCGCCGCCGACAGCGAACCGCCGCCGAGGTCGAAGAAGTCCGAGTCCAAGTCGTCGACATCGGCGCCGAGCACCGAATGCCACAGTCCCGCAAGCCAATACGCGGTGCCGTCCAAACCCGCGCCGGGTTCGCGGTCGGCGCCGGGCAGCGGCCACGGCAGCGCGTCACGGTCGACCTTTCCCGATGTGCGCGTGGGTAATTCGTCCAGCACGGCCAGCCGGGGCACGAGAGCCGCGGGCAGTCGTTCGGCGAGCAGTTCCCGCGCGTGCGACAGGTCGATGCCGTCGTCGCCGGTGGACAGGTAGCCCACGAGGATCGGGGTGCCGGTGGCGGTGGTGCGCACGGCGGCCGCGGCGGCGGTGACGCCGGGCAGATGTTGCAGCGCGGCGTCGAGTTCGCCGAGTTCGATCCGCCGTCCCCCGACTTTGACCTGGTCGTCGGCGCGGCCGAGGAAGATCAGCCCCGCGGGGTCGTTGCGCACCATATCGCCGGAGCGGTAGGCGCGCTGCCATCCGAGGGTCGGCATCGGCGCGTACTTCTCGGCGTCCTTGGCCGGGTCGAGGTAGCGGGCCAACCCGACGCCGCCGATCACCAGTTCACCGGCTTCCCCTTCGGCGACCGGTGCGCCGTCGGCGTCGACGACGGCCAGATCCCAGCCGTCCAGCGGTAATCCGATGCGCACCGGCGGCGTGCCGGTGAGCTGTGCCGCGCACGCCACCACGGTGGCCTCGGTGGGGCCGTAGGTGTTCCACACCTCGCGGTCGTCGCTGCCGGCGAGCCGCTCGGCCAGTTCCGGGGGCACCGCCTCGCCGCCGAAGATCAGCAGCCGCACCGCGTCGAGCGCTTCCGGCGGCCACATGGCGGCCAGGGTGGGCACCGTGGACACGATGCTGATCTCGCGGCGCACCAGCCAGGGCCCCAGATCCATCCCGCTACGTACCAGCGCACGCGGCGCCGGCACCAGGCACGCGCCGTGCCGCCACGCCAGCCACATCTCCTCGCAGGACGCGTCGAAGGCCACCGACAGTCCGGCCAGCACCCGGTCGCCGGGCCCGATCGGGTCCTGCCGCAAAAACATTCGCGCTTCGGCGTCGACGAATGCGGCGGCGTTGCGGTGGGTGACCGCCACCCCCTTGGGGGTTCCCGTGGAGCCGGAGGTGAAGATGATCCACGCGTCGTCGTCGATCGTGGGGCCGGGCGCGTCGGGATCGGCCGGCGCGCGGTTGCCGTCTCCACGCGGGTCGGTGCCGTCTCGGCCCACGGCGGTGTCGTCCGCGCGCATGGCGGTGTCGTCTCGGCGCACGGCGGTGATGCCGTCGGCAGTGACGACGGCGGCGACCGCGGCCTCGCCGAAGACCAGTTCGGCGCGTTCCTCCGGGTCGTCGGCGTCGACGGGGACGTAGGCGGCCCCGGCGCGCAGGACGGCGAGGATGGTCACATACAGCCGTGCGGTTCCCGAGGGGATCCGCACTCCGACCCGGTCGCCGCGCCGGATGCCCGCCGCCCGCAACTCGGTTACCGTCGCGTCGATCGCCGCGAGCAACTCCCGATAGGTCAGTACCTCCGTGCCGTCGTCGACGGCATCGGCGTCGGGGTGCGCGTGTGCTGTTTCGGCGAGGATGTCGACCAGTGTGCGAGGCTGCGCCGCGGCGGCGCCGCGCAGCAGCGGCGAGGCGGGAGCCTGCGCGGTACGCCGGCCGGAGTCCGGGTCGGCGACCTCGGTCCCGTCGGTTTCGGTCACCGCCGAGGCGGAGGGGCCGGCATCTGCGCGGGTTCGGGAATCCGTCGCGGTCTCGGAGCTCATCGGAGCTTCGGGGTCCGTCGCGGTCTGGGAGTCCGTCGAGACCGGGGAGTCCGCAGAGCCTGTGGGTTCGGGGGGCTCACCATTCGTGTCGCTGCCCGGGGGCGCGGTGAGTGGCGCGTCGGTAGCGCCCGCGCCCGACTGCGAACCGACGATCACGTTGCTGCCTGCCTCTCCCGTTCCCGGCTATCGGACGTCCGGTTCTCTCACATTGGGGTTACCGTTGCGCAAACACCAGCTGTCCGGTTCACGCGCGTCCGGGCCGCCGCAGCCCCCGACGATCGCACCGTCGGCCCGCCCTATTGTCCCAACACAACCGCACGTGGACTCTCGCGGGGGCGACGGGCGCGTTCGCCCGCGATATGCCGGGGTCTCGCCGACCACGCACTGCCTCCTGCGAGCGCCCGGTCAGCTGTCGACGTGTACGTGCGGGCGCTGATTCGGATCGGCGACAGCGCGCCGCAGAATCTCCCGGGTCACCGGCGCGACCTCGCCCTCACCGACGAACAGGAATTTCAGCAGGTTGAGCAGCGGATTGCCCTCGGTCCATTCGAAATACACGTGCGGATTCATGCCGGTGCGATCGCGTATCGCGAGCAGGATCGCGGCGATCGAGTTGGGCACCGCGGCGGCTTCGACGGAGAGGATTTTGTAGCAGTCGATCTCGACCGCGCCGACGTTGAGGTCGGTGGAGAATTCCGAGGCGTCCTTGACGATCACCTCGAGGAACAGGATCGGTTCCTTGGCGGGGATGTGGCTTTCGATCCGCTGTTCGGCTTCCTTCTGCCGGTAGTCGTCGGGCCGGCGGGCGTCGACGTCGTCGAGGTCGTGGGTGACGATGCGGATGGTGCCCGAGGCGGCGATCTTGTCGATGAGCCAGGCCGCCTTGTCGTCGAAGTCGACCTCGATGGCCCGCAGCTCGAACGCGCGCCGCGCCCGCGACACGAACGACACCACGATGATGGCGATGATGAACAGCGAGGCCAGCTGCACGCCCTCGGGGCGTTCCACGATATTGGCGATGGTGGTGTAGACGAATACGGCCGCCACGGCACCGAATCCGAAAACCTTGCCGCGCTGGCGTTTTCGTGCCGCGGACAGGGTGACGGCGACGGCGGCGGAGGTGATCAGCACGAGCACACCGGTGGCGTAGGCGCCGCCCTGGGCGTCGACGTCGGCGTCGAAGTACCAGGTGATGCCGAAAGCGATCACCGCGAACACCAGCACCAGCGGACGGGTGGCGCGCGCCCATTCCGGCGCCATGCCGTAGCGGGGCAGGTACCGCGGCACCAGGTTGAGCAGTCCGGCCATGGCCGAGGCGCCGGCGAACCACAGGATGGCGATGGTGGAGATGTCGTAGACGGTGCCGAATCCGTTGCCCAGATACTCGTGGGCCAGATAGGCCAGCGCGCGGCCGTTGGCCGATCCGCCGGATTCGAATTCGCGTTCCGGGATCAGCACCACGGTGATGAAGCTGGTGACGATGAGGAATGCGCTCATGATCAGCGCGGCCGTGGTCAGCAGTTTGCGCGCGCCGCCGATCCGCCGCTCCGGGTGCTCCTCGGTGTCGCCGGGGCCGCCTTTGATCTGCGGCATCACCGCCACACCCGTTTCGAAACCCGAGAGTCCGAGCGCGAGTTTGGGGAAGACGAGCAGCGAGATGCCCACCATCGCGAAGACGCTGCCGTGCTGGGCGGTCATGGCGTGGCCCCAGTCGACGACCAGGTGCGAGGCGGTGGCGACCTTCCACACCCCGACGACAGCGACCACCAGGTTCAGCGCCAGGTAGACCCCGACCAGCCCGATCGCGATCCGGATCGCCTCGGCGAATCCTTTGAGAAAGATCGCGGCCAGCAGTGCCAGCAGGGTGAGGGTGATCGCGAGCCCGTGCCCGTGCAGCGCGTGCGGCACGAACGGATTCTCGACGATGTGGGCGGCGCCGTCGGCTGCCGACAGCGTCATGGTGATCACGAAGTCGGTGGCGGCGAATCCTAGCAGGACGAGGATGAACAGTTTGCCGGTCCAGCGGGGCAGGATATCGGCGAACATGGCCAGCGATCCGCCGCCGTGCGGAGATTCGCGGGCCACTCGCCGATACACCGGCAGCGCGCCCAGCAACGTCAGCGCGACCAGCACCAGCGTCGCCAGCGGGGACAGCACGCCGGCGGCCAGTGCGGCGATGCCGGGCTGATAGCCGAGGGTGGAGAAGTAGTCGACACCGGTCAGGCACATCACCTGCCACCACGACCGTTGATGCTGCTCTTCGGCCTGCTTCACCATCGGGCCGGGATGGCGGGAGTAGCGGTCCTCGTCGGCGCCCTGCAGCAACCAGTCCGTCAAAGCCGAACGCGGTCGTCCGGTGGCGGTGGCGGTCACGTGATCCCCCTCGGGAGCATCTGTCCGGGCATCCCGGAGTCCAGCGATATCCGGGTCAATGTACGTGGGCCGCCACCGCAGCCACGCAGACCGGATGTCGTGCGCGTCAGCGCAAAACGGCAAATCAGACACACAATCCGGCAAATCCGGCGCAGGCCCGGCCGATGACTACCGTTCACCGGCCGCGTCGCGCTGTGAGCGGAGTCACCCACCCCGATATCATCGCAGGTGGATCCCACCGACCGAGCCGGCCGCGCTGCCTGCGTCCGGTTTGCCGGACCACCCACCGGGTACCCGAGTGTTTCGTGTCCCACGTCGCAGCATCGCGGCCGGGCGCGCAGCAACCGAAAACAGGTGAGGAGGAGCGCGCGTGAGCACCAGCCTGCCGCACGCCCAGCAACGACGTTCGGTGGCCGCCGCGGCCATGGGCAACGCCACCGAGTGGTACGACTACGGCGTCTACGCGGCCACCGCCTCCTATCTGACCGACGCGTTCTTCCCCGGCTCGCTCGGCACGCTGGGCACGCTGCTCGGTTTCGCCATCTCCTTCGTGCTGCGCCCGATCGGCGGCATGGTGTGGGGCCCGCTCGGCGACCGAGTCGGCCGCAAACTGGTGCTGGCCACCACGATCCTGCTGATGGCCGCGGCCACGGGCTGCATCGGCATCCTGCCCACCCATTCGGCGGTGGGTATCGCCGCGCCGATCCTGCTGATCCTGCTGCGCGTCGTGCAGGGATTCTCGACCGGCGGCGAATACGGCGGCGCGGCCACCTACATCGCGGAATCGACCGATGAGCGCCGCCGCGGATTCCTCGGCAGCTTCCTCGAATTCGGCACCCTGTCCGGATTCGTCGGTGGCTCCACGGTGGTACTGATCCTGCAGGTTCTGCTCTCCGACGACGCGATGCAATCGTGGGGCTGGCGCATTCCGTTCCTGCTGGCGGTGCCGCTGGGCCTGATCGGCTGGTATCTGCGCAGCAAGCTCGACGAATCACCGGTATTCACCGAGGTCGCCGAGCATCAGAAGGCCCAGGGCGGGCTGCGGGTGCTGCTGCGCGACTACCGCCGCGAACTGCTGACCATCGCCGGACTGGTGGTCGCGCTCAACGTCGTCAACTACACGCTGCTGGCGTATCAGCCGACCTATCTGCACAACACCCTGGGCATGGGCGATTCCGAGACCACGGCGATGGTGCTGGTCGGCCAGATCGTGATGGCGCTGGTGCTGCCGGTGTCGGGGGCGGTCTCCGACCGGGTGGGTCGGCGGCCGATGTGGCTGGTGTCGCTGGTGGGGCTGGCGATCCTGGCCATCCCCATGTACTGGCTGATGGCTCAGGGCGCGGTGTGGGCGATCGTCGGCTTCGTCGTGCTGGGCCTGCTCTACGTTCCCCAGCTGTCCACGATCTCGGCGACCTTCCCGGCGATCTTCCCGACGCAGGTGCGGTACGCGGGATTCGCGTTGGGCTACAACATCTCCACCGCCGCGTTCGGCGGTACCGCACCGCTG
This sequence comes from Nocardia sp. AB354, assembly GCF_049538315.1. Lineage (NCBI taxonomy): Bacteria > Bacillati > Actinomycetota > Actinomycetes > Mycobacteriales > Nocardiaceae > Nocardia > Nocardia sp. AB354. The sequence continues at coordinate 72,644 of NZ_JBMVFU010000018.1, forward strand.
ATCAACGAGTCGGTCATCGACGCCACCGGCTGGCATCTGTTCCCCGCCTACTACATGGTGGGCGCGTGCCTGGTCGGCCTGGTGGCCTGGTTCTTCCTGCGCGAGACCGCGGGCGTCTCGCTGGCCGGCACCGAGGTTCCCGACGCGGCCGACGAGGAACCGGTTCCGCAGCCCAGCTAGAGCTTCCTGAGCTTGCCTAGGTCCACCGCTTGCGGCGGATGCCGCGCTCGTGTGTGATCGAGCGAGCCCGCACGCGGCAGGGCACGGCCCGGAAGGAACGACGAGTCCAGATGCTCCCACTGGAGTCCGGTGATCCGGCGACCATCGGCCCCTACCGGCTGCTCGGGGTACTCGGCTCCGGCGGAATGGGCCGAGTCTATCTGGGCCGCAACGCCGGTGGCCGCACCGTCGCGGTGAAGGTGGTGCGACCGGATCTGTCGGATGATCCCGAATTCCGCACCCGGTTCCGGCGGGAGGTGGCCGCCGCGCGGCGGGTGACGGGCGCGCATGCGGTGCCGGTGCTGGACGCCGATGTGGAGGCGGAGCGGCCGTGGCTGGCCACCGGGTACGTCGCGGGGTTGTCGTTGCGCGAGGCCGTGGACTCGTTCGGGCCGTTGCCGGAATCGGCGCTGGTTCCGCTGGCCGCGGGCCTGGCGCGGGCGCTGGCCGATGTACACGCGGCCGGGGTGGTGCACCGCGATCTGAAACCGTCCAATGTGCTGCTGACTCTCGACGGGCCGCGGCTGATCGATTTCGGTATCGCGCGCGCCGCCGACGACGACGGCACGCTGACCACGACCGGCAAGGTGATCGGTTCGCCGGGTTATATGGCGCCGGAACATATTTCGGGCGATGCGCCGGTGGGGCCGGCGGTCGATGTGTTCGCCCTCGGCGGGGTGCTGGTGTATGCCGCCAGCGGCAGTGGGCCGTTCGGTTCGGGTGATTCGATCCCGATGCTGTGGCGGGTGATGCAGGAACCGGCGCGCCTGGATGGCCTGCCGGCGGCGTTGCGTCCGCTCGCGGGAGCATGCCTGGACAAACAACCCGGTAATCGCCCGACGCCAGCCGAGGTCGAAAGGCAGTGTGTGGCATTGGGTGACGCCCGGTCGGGGTGGTTGCCGGGACCGATCCTGGAGGCGGTCAGCCGTCAGGCGGTGATGCTGCTCGATCTGGATTCCGGTCCGGTGCCGAACGTTCCGCCGGTCACGCCGCAGAGCGCGCCCGACATTCCCTCGACGCTGATCGGCTCCGGCGCCGTAGGGCACCCGCACACGCCCGTGCCGCCGACCGAGGCGTCACCGCCGACCGTACGGCGGTCGTTTCCGGGCGATGCGGGCCGGTCATCGACCTTCACCCCCGGCCACTTCCCGAACACCGGTATGCCCGGGCGGACGGGTTCGTGGCCCGGCGCGCCGTCGCAACCGTCCGCACCATGCGATCCCCACGGCTACACCCAGGCCGGCGCACACGCTGAAAGCCCTCCCGCACACAGCAATTCGTCGCGGCGCCGGATGGTGATGATCGGATGCCTGGCCGTGGTGTTGGTGGCGGCGGCGGTGATCAGTGCCACGCTCGCCTTCCGCAGCGCGTCATCGGATCGGCCGGCGTCTGCTCCCGGTACCGAAACCTCGGTCGAGACCGAGGACACGTCGGCCCCGGAGGCCACCGCCGCCGAGACGACGGCCGCGGGAAGCGAGTTGGCGGCGCTGCCCGCCGATTACGCGGGCACCTGGAAGGGCACCGCCACCGACGGGCTGGCCACCTACGACATCGTCGTCACCCTGCGCGCGGGCGCGGTGGGCACGGAACTGGGTACGGCGAGCAATACCGGCCGGACCAGTGGTCTCACCTGCCGGCGCGCCGAAACCCTCACCTCGGCGAGCAATTCTGCGATCACGCTGCGGGCCCGCTTGGTCTCGGGCGCGACCTGCATGGACGACGGCCAGTCCTCCACCCTTACGCTGAACCCGGACCACACCGTCGCCTATTCGATGACCGGCCCGATCGGCGCCATCACGGGAACGCTGCGGCGGCAGTGAAACCGGCTGCGGCACAACGGTTGTCGCCTCGGCCGTCTCATGACGGCAGGCGCACCACCGCGATCGCCGGTTCGCTGAGGCTGCCCAGGTACAGGGTCCCGTCGGTTTCGGCGACGCCGGTGACCATCGCGTACCGGTCGGGTTCGCGTTGCAGGTCGTGGACGAGGGTGCCGTCGAAGTCGTAGGCCTGTACCCAGACGGTGCGGGCGGGTTTGGGCTGCAGGGCCGGCGGGATGGCGCGCACGAGACGGCGCAGCACACCGGGCAGCGGAAGCAACGTGTCCAGCACCGGGTTCCGCGGTGTGACGAGCGCCGCCCAGACGAGGCCGTCGCTGCCGAGCCCGAGATTGTCGGGGCAGCCGGGCAGGTTCTCCACCAGATGGTCGGTCTCGCCGGCGCGGGGGCCGGTGAGGTGGTGGCGGGCGATGCGGTAGCCGCCCGTTTCGGCGACCAGCACACAGGAGCGGTCGGGGGCCAGGACGATCCCGTTGGCGAATTGCAGTCCGTCGACCAGGGTTTCGACTCGGCCGTCGGGGCCGCGGCGGAACAGCCGGCCGGTGCCGGAGTGTTCGAGGATGTCGCCCATGTAGTCGTCGAGCGGGTAGCGACGGCTCGATTCGGAGAAGTACACGGTGCCGTCGGTGTCGGCGACGACGTTGCTGGCGAAGTTCAGCGCTACGCCGTCGACCCGGTCGCACAGGGTTTCCAGGGTGCCGTGCGGGCGGTCCAGGCGCAGCAGTCCGCGCTCGGCGTCGCAGATCAGCAGCGATCCGTCGGCCTCGGCGTGCAGGCCCAGCGGCCGCCCGCCGGTGTGCGCGATCTGCTCGACCGCCCCGGTGGCCGGGTCGACCGCGAGGACGGCGCCGTCGGCGATGCCGGTGACGACCCGCCCGTCGGGTGCGAGCACTACATCCTCGGGACCGTCCCCGGGCAGTTCGAGCAGCCGCAGGTCGGGCATGGGCGGATCGCTGTGCGGGGCGCGCGCCCGTGCGGGCGCCGGCGGGGGAGTCCACCGGGTCGGCTGGAAAGACATGACTCACCTTATCCACCGGGCGGCGGCCCCGAGGCGTCACCACCTTCGGCGCAGGCGGGTGATCACCCCGGTGTCGGCGGGCAGGCCCGGCGGTCGGTGGTGCACAGCAGTCGCCGCGTCGAGCGAGTCGATGGAATCACCTCGAGTGCAACGGGTTACGGCCTTCCCGCCCGGCCGTACAGTGCCCGGTGATCATCAGCGCCGGCGAGCACGTCGATGCGCTGTCGGCATGTGGCGGCACCGGCGCGTGGTTCCGCCGGTCCTGGTTTCGGTTTCGACGGGATAGTGGTGTGACGAGTGTCAGGGCTCCGGAGCGAAGCGGTGCGGAGGGCGATTTCTGGGATACGGCGCGGTGGCGGCCCGCAGTCGTGGCCGGGCGCTGGGCGCGGTGTCTCGGCGCGAGCCGGGGACGACGGGTCGCGGCGTGGCTGCTGCTGACGGTCCTGTTGCTGTTCGTCGCGCCGATCGGTGTGGGTGCGGTAGCGACCGCGCAGTCGCGGACCGACGCCGCGGGTGCCTCGACAATCGATGCGATCGGCTGGATGGACGTACGGGATTCGTCCGGAACAGCGGTCTCGGACTACGTCTTCGCCACCAACCACGGCAGCCTGCTGCACCCTGGGAACACCGCGCTGTCGACGGTGCTGGATTTGGAGTTCGCCGGTTTCATGGCGATCGCTGTCACCGCGATCTGGCTGATCGGGTACGCGATCAGTTTTCGCTGGCTGCAATTGGTCTCGGTGCCGCTGACCGAAGTCGCCGATACCCTCGCCGGACAGATCGGCACCCCGATGGTCATGACGGTAGCCGCCAGTGTCGGCGCGTTCTTCGTCGCGTGGTTCGTCCTGCGGGGGCTGTTCAGCAAGGCCACGCTGCAGGTACTGACGATGCTGGCGGTCGCGCTGTTCGGGGTCGGCTATCTCGCGCATCCGATGGCCGATGTGCTGTCGCCCCACGGGCTGCTCGCCGAGGGCCGCGATGTGGGAGTCGCGGTGGCGGCCGGGCTGAACGGCGATGCGAATCCGAACCCCCAATCGGTGATTGCCACGATGGAGAACACGCTGGCCGACAATTTCGTGCGCCACCCGTTGCAGGTCTGGAATTTCGGGCATGTCGTCGATCGCTCGCCGGCGTGCCGGGCCGAATGGTCGGCAGGAGTCGCGGCGGGCAGTGACGCCCGTGTCGCGCGCGGCATGCAGCGCTGCGGCGATACCGCGGCCTACACCAAATCTCAGAACCCCAATGCCGGGCAGGTCTGCACCGGTCTGCTGCTGTTGCTCTTCGCGGCGGTGCTGCTGCTGTTCGGGGTGTATCTGTCGGGCAAGATCGTGGTGGCGGCGGCCGAGGCGATCTATCACGCGTTCATGGCGATATTCGGTTTCGCGGCAGGCGGTTTCGTCTACGGGCCGACGCAGACCTTCCTGGTCCGCAATCTGGTCGACGCGTTCGTCTCGGCGGGCAAGATGGTCGCGTTCACCATCTATCTCGGTGTGTACGCGCTGGTGCTCGACGATCTGTTCCGGCAGACCCCCGGCCAGGGGATGGAGGTGATCTTCGTCGGCGGTGCGGTGATGGTCGTCGGCGTGGTGTTGTTGCGCCGAGTGGGCAAGAACGTCGCCACGCGCGGCAATCAGGCTGTGGCGCGGATCGGTTCGGTTCTCGCGGGCGGGCAGTCCGGTGCCGGTGGTGCGGCTGCGGCGACGGCCGCGGGCGCGCCCTCGGGTTCGGAGCGGCTGCTCACCGCGCTGGCGGCGATCAACACCGTCAACGCGAACCCGGTGGCCGAATACATGATGGGGCGCAGGCGTTTTCCGCTCAGCTCGCGCTCGCGGCTGCGGCAGGACGCGGAGACGGCCAATATGCGCATCGCCGCGGAGTCGGGGCGCCGAGGCTGGATCCTGAACTACAACCGGACCAGGGAACAGATCATCGACTCGGCTCGCTCGGCTGCCGGCGAATACGGCCACACGCCGCTGGGCGCCGCGGTCGCGGTGGATCGCGTCGTCGACCGCGGCGGCGGCCTCGGTGACGCCGATTCCGCCCTGACCAGCGCCGGTTTCACCGACAAGCAGATGCGTCTGGATGCCATTCGCGCCTACAACTACCGCACCAGCTGGGGCCCCAACATGTGGGACGGAGACAAACATATCGGCCAGGCGATCGCCTCGATGAACGTCCTCAAACTCGGGCGCACACCGGCGAACGTGGCGTTGTTCCAGCGCACGGCCCACCGGCTGGCCAACCGCCGGTTCGCCGACCCGCAGTTGCGGTTCACCAGTTTCGCCGCCGAGGAGCAGGCGTTGCTGCGCGCCTACTTCGCCAACCCGAGCAAGCCGGTGATCGAACGAATCAACCAGGTCGCCACCGGTTCGGCGACCACGCTGCCCGGAATCACCGGCACCGTCGAACCCGAACGCGCGGCATTGATGAACCGCTTCATCAATGTGCATCTCAGCCGCAGCTATCTCGCGGCCGCACAGGCGGAGGATCTGCCGGCTGCGTCGGAGATTCTGCGGAAGATGGCCTTGCCCGAGTACTGGCTGGGGACCAGCAAACTGACTCCGTCCAAGGCCATTCCGACGTTCTGATGCCGATCGATCCGTCGCCGAGGAGGTCGTCAGGGAGCTGGGTGCGAATCCGTGACGGCCGGGCCCGCGGTGCTGGTGACGTGGACGGGGAGGTTGTCGGCCCACGGCTGGCTTTCCACCATGTCGGCGACTCGGACTGTGCCCCTTTCGAATTCGCCGGTGGCGGCGTCGACGAGGCGGTAGGCCTGGACCTGGGTGTGGATGGGCTGGGCGTCGAGCAGCACGACCCGCACTTCGCCGGGTTCGAAGTGGCAGCGTTGCTGCAGGGCGGCGATGAGTTGTTCGTTGTGCATGTGCCCGTCGCCGAAGTTCCAGCCGATGGCGGTGCTGCAGATGCGTTCACCGTCGGTGATGGTGTATTCGTCCTCGCGGCCGGCGGGCATGGCGCGGTGCACGAGGGTGAACAGGGCGCGGCCGTGGGTGTTCATGGCGCGGAAGGCGTAGCCCAGATACAGCGGGATCTGGGCCCGGTCCTTGCCGTAGTAGCGCTCCATCTGCGCCTGCGGCATGCTCGCGATCGCGACGATGTTGCGGTCGATCTTCTGCGCCGCCGAGGGTTTGACGCACCACACCGTGGTGTCCCAGTTGCCGGCGTAGTAGCGCATCCCGGGCAGGAACGAGATCCGGGAGGGCAGCAGGTTGCCGGTGATCACGATCGCGACGAGGACCGCGAACAGCAGCACCGGCAGCCAGGGATGCGTAGCGTCGGCGAAGCCGATGTCGGCGTGGGCGACGAACAGCACCCCGAGCCCGAACATCATGAACACGTTCCACTCGAGCGGGACGCCCATCGGGATGGCGGTCAGGATCGCCAGGTGGAAGCACAGCAGGATCACCGCCGCCACCGCGGTGGGCCGGCCGCCGTGGGAGAAGAACAGCACGATCGGCGCGCACATCTCGACCGCGGTGCCGCTGTGGGCGACGAATCGCGACAACCAGCCGGGCCGCAGGTCGTCGGGGAAGTCGGCGAAGAAGCGGCGCTTCAGCCATCGCGGGCGCACGATCGGGCTGTTGGACATCATGGTCGAGACCACGAACGGGAAGTGCCGGTTCAGTTTCGAGGTCGCCGCACCCATCCAGATGACGACGAAGACGAGTTTGGCGGCCAGGATCGCATCGGCGCCGCCGAACAGGAACGCCACCGCCAGCGAGCCGTAGACCTCGCCGCGCGCGGCCAGGAAGATCACCTTGTCGCGCAGTCCCAGCACCGCCAGCACGGCGACGACGAGGCCGACCTGCCAGGCCGGCAACAGTCCGACGGTGGTGTCGAGGGCGGGGATCGGGCCGGTGCCGTCGGACAGCAGCGCCCACAGCAGCACCACCAGCAGCAGCGCGTAGAGCGCGGCGTCGACCGGGGTGCGGGCGGTGCCGCGGGTGAGCGGGACCACGCGCGGCCACGGTGGGAGCCGGATCGTTCCGGGCCGCAGCCAGTACAGGATCGATCCCATCGGCGGGAAGTAGCGGTTGTTGAGCGGCCCGAATCCGCAGCCGAGCCCGATCACCTCGAACAGCATCGTGTAGAGCACGGCTTTTTCGAAAACGATCGGTTCCGACCACCAGCTGCCCACATCGGTGAATCCGTCGATGCCGCTGGTGTTCAGCGCGAACAGCCAGCCACCGAGGATGTAGAGGCAGATCTTGACGACGTAGAACAGATGCAGCACCACCGGCGTGCCGAAGCCGACCTCGGCCCAGTGCCGCGCCATGAGCCGGATGCGCTCACTGCGGCCGCTGTTCTCCCACTGCTGTTGATCGACGACCGGCAGTTCCGGCTGGACGAACCCCATCAATCTCTCCGTTCCCGCGTCCGCGGCCGGTCACGGCACCATGACCGCGGTGTTGCCCTTCTCGCTCGACGTGACGAGGATGTCGCGGCCGATCGGATCGTCCACCGCGGCAAGGCTTTCCGACGCCATGATCGCCAGGAACCGGCTGTCGTCGGCGTGCAGGCGCCCGACGACCAGTCCGGTGCGCGGCTCGAATGCGTGGCGCACGGTGTAGGTTTCGATCCGGGCCGGCCCGTCGGCGCGCGCCCGGCTGGGCGCCTGCGGGGCCGACGCCACGGCGCGCTGCAGGTGTGCGCTGCGGTCGGGCTCCCAGGGCGCCGGCGTGGTCGAATACACCCCGACCGAGTATTTGCTCATGATGCCGCCGTTGGCGCCCACCAGGCCGAAAGCGCCCGGCTGGTCACGCATCCGAGCCACGGTCTCGGCGATCGCGTGCATCGAGTAGTTGTTTCCGGGGCCGCCGAAGAACGGCAGCCCGCCGGTCACGGTGAGCCCGCGCGGGTCGTCGGTGGCCAGTCCGGTGCCGTCGCAGAAGTTGAACACCGCGACGGGGAAGCAGCTGTAGAGATCGAGGGTGGTGAGGTCGTCGAGCCCGATTCCGGCCACCCGCAACGCTTCTCGCGCCGCCGTCCACGCGGTGGGCGCGGCGCCGAGGTCGGGGCGGGCGAGCAGGGTCTGCTCCTCGAGGTCGGCGTGGCCGCGCAGATACACCAGTTTGTCGTCGGGGACGCCGAGCCGGCGGGCTTTGCCCAGCGACATCACCACGGCCGCGGCGCCGAGGTTGACCAGATCGCGAGCCACCATCAGGCGTGGAAACGGGTCGCAGATCATCCGGTTCGAGTCGGTGACGGTCGCCAGTTCCTCGGCGCTGCGCTCGACCGGTGCGGCGGCGAGGGGGTTCTTGGCGGCCACGGAGGTGAACGGCGCCAGCAGTTTTCCCATTTCCAGGCGATACTGCTGCGGTGTCGCGCCCACGCGCGCGCGGCGAGCGTTCTCGAGCAGGCCGTACTGGGTGGGTGCGCCCATGACGGCGTGGGCGATCAGGTTGTCGTCGACGAACGATTCGTATCCGAAGCCGCGGTCCTCGAGCCGCCCGGTCGCGGTTTCGGTGAAGTCGGGTCGGTCGTCTCGCCCGGCGTAGTGGCGCTCGGTCGAGATCGCGTCCGATCCGGTGATGAGCACCGATTCCAGTCGCCCGGCGGCGATGTCGGCGGCGAACTCGGTGAGCAGATGTTGCGGGCCCTGCCCGCCGACCACCTCGAGCACGGCGCGGGGCGGGTCGATGCCCAGTCGCCGCGCCACCGAACGCGGGTAGTTGTCGGAGCGGCCGAGCGGGGCGCGCACCGGCGCCGAGATCTCGAATTGGCGCACCCCGGCGATGAGTTCGACGCTCGCGGCGGCATCGGCGTAGCGAACCTCGGTGTCCTCGAGGGCGGCGCGGGCGGCCGCGGCGGCGAGGTCGACCGACGACATCTGCCGGTATTCGGAACTGTCGATGCGGTCGATGGCCTGTCCGACGCCCACGACGACCGGCGTACGCGAATCCACCATCAGCGGACCCCACCACTGCGTGCGGTCGTGCCGGCTGCCCGTCTCATGGCAGTGACAGTAACACGGGAAATAGAACCTGTTACAGACGTTTGTCTCAGGTGGTGGCTCGTTGTGAGGCCGCGGCGTGCTCGCCGAGATCGGCGAGAGTGAGCCGGTGCCGCGGCGCGTGGTCGACGACGGTGTGGCGGGTGGTCACCAGATCGGGTCCCACGTGCAGCAACCGGCCCACCGGCAGATCACGCCAGCCGGGATCGCGGTCCATGCGTTCGGTGGCGATGACTACGGCCGGATGGTCGGCGAGCGCGGGGGAGTGGGCGCGGATGGGGCCGGTGCCGGCGTGGTCGAGGTGTTTGCCGCCGCCGGGTCCGCCCGCGGCGCGTTCGAGGACGAACAGGTCGTGGGTGTCGGGATAGCGCAGCGCCCACAGATCCTGTGCGGTGGTGAGCACGAAGTTCAGCGCGAACACCGGCAGGTTGTCGGCGATCCACCCGACCGCCGCGCCGATCCCGGCGACGACATCGCCGTCGTGTTCGTCGATGCACCGGGTGATGAGCGCGAAGACCCGTTCGGAATCGGTTTGCCCGGCGACCAGATCGCGGTAGTCACCCAGCGCGCGTTCCAGTTCCGGCAGACCTCCGACGACACCGTTGTGGGCGAACAGCCGCCCGTGTTGCTGGAACGGGTGGGTGTTGGCCGCGACCGTCGCCCCGGTGGAGGCGTAGCGCACGTGAGCGAGGAAGGTCGCCGATTCGCACTCCATGGCCTCGCGCACGAACTGCTTGTCCTCGTAGGCGGCGATGGGCTGCTTGCGCACCAGGGGCCGGCCGTCGGGTTCGAAGGTGCCCAGCCCGGTGCCGTCGGGTTCGCGGCGGCTCTGCCGCGCCAGGCTGTCGGAGGCCTCCAGCAACCAGAATGTCGCGTGCACCCGCTGTGGTGCCGCGCTGAGCCCGAACAATCGGCACATCGATTCACCTTTCGCCGCGCCGGCACGGACCGAACATCCGCCTCGGACGAAAATGCTTGTCGCGCTTCGATATTCAGTGCACGGCCATCGGGGATTCTCGCCGATGACGCGGCCACGGCCGCCGGACCGACCCTACCCGGCTGCGGCGAAACGCGAGGCCCTTCGGCCCTGGATCGGCGGTTGCCCGCCGTGCACTATGAGGTGATCGAAATCTGGCGGAACCGGAAAGGGGTGCTCGTGGCGAGGAAACGGTGGAGCGAGCTGGACGAGCGGACACGGCGGCTGATCGTGGCCGCGACGGTGGTCGAAGGGATCTTGAAAATCGCGGCGCTGATCGATATCGCGCGCCGGCCGGCCGCGGAGATCCGGGGGTCGAAACTGCGGTGGGCGACCGCGGTGACACTGCTCAACTCGGCGGGTACGGTGCCGATCGCCTACTTCCTCGCCGGACGCCGGCAACCGGGCCGCACCCCCTCCTGAGGCCGGTCACCGTTCGCCGCGATAGTCCTGGCATCGGCAGCGCTCGTCCGCCGGCCCGGCGCCGCCGTCGCGCGAGACCAGGACTCCGGCGTCCACGGCGCTGCGGCAGCGGCCCGATACCGGGTCGTGCACGATATTGGAGTGCCCGCAGTGCGAGCACAGTCGGCGCGTCACCTTCCGCGGCACCAGAACCAGCAGCACCAGTGCCGAGAACGCGACGGTGACACCGACGAACCTGAGCAGATGTGGCCAATCCATTTCACGACCTCACTTTCCGGCCCAGTCCGCCGCGGCCGACCGCGATCAACGCCGTCGCAGGTGCATGCCGTAGGGGACCGCCTCGAGCAATGTCACGTTCACCGTCGCCCCGCTGGGAATCCGGTACGAGCACACCTGCCCGGGCCGGGCGCCGGTGAGCGCGGTGCCCAGCGGCGACTCGGGCGAATAGACCTCCAGCTCCTCGGTGTCGGCACCGTCGCGCCGGCCCAGCAGGAAGGTTTCGGTCTGCTCGTCGTCGAACCGGACGGTCAGCACCATCCCGGGTTCGGCGATGCCGTCGTCGGCGGGCGCCTGCCCGACCACGGCACGATCCAGCAACTCCTCCAACTCCAGCCGGCGCAACCGCCGCCCGGCCGCGGACTGTCCGTCCTCGTCCCCGGGACCGTGCTGCGCCGACCGCAACTCCAGTAATTCCCGCCGTAGCCGCTCGTACGCGTCCTGCGTCAACCAGACGCCTTCCGTTCCGGTCATCTCATTCTCTTCGTCCACTGCCGACAACACCCCGGACCCCGGACGGCACCACATCCGCCGCACCGAGGTCCATCTCCAGAGTGACCCGCCGGCACACCGGCTACATTGTCAGCAGGAAACAATCTCGATCGCACAGATTGTCAATGGCGAACAGCATGGCGCTCGCCCCGTGTCCAGGAAGGAGCGGTGATCTGCGCCGATGGTGAAACTGGATCGGTTGATCAATATCGTGAGCCGCTACGGCGCCCGCCTGCACGGCACCGTCGTGGACCGCACCGTCGAGATCCACAGCGTCGCGGTCCACGATCCGATTCGCCCGCACGCGGCCACCGGCGACGTGTTCCTCGCCGTCGGCGCGGCCGACCTGGCCGAAGCGCTCGCCCTGGGCATCGACGCCCGCGCCGGCGTGATCGTGGCCCGCACCTCCGAGACACCGGACGCCCGGATCCGGCAGCTGCTCGACGATCGCGGCCCGGCTCTGATGACCGTCGATCCGAGCGTGTCCTGGAGCCAGATCGCCTCGGTGGTCTACGGGCTCGTCCTCGAGGGCCGCGAAACCGAATCCGGGCGCGGTCCCAGCGACCTGTTCGCCCTGGCCGATACCATCTCGGCGTCCCTGGACGGGCCGGTCACGATCGAGGATCAGCTCTCGCGCGTGATGGCCTACTCGACCGCGCACCACGACACCGACCCGGTGCGCTCGGACACCATTCTGGGCCGCCGCATGCCCGATCGGGTACGCCGATTCTTCGAGGAGCAGGGCATTTTCGCCCATCTCGCGCGCTCCGACGCGCCGCGCTACATCCCGCCCGCGCCCGAGCACGGGTTGCACGGGCGCACCGTGGCCGCGGTGCGCGCGGGCCGGGAGCTGCTGGGCTCGGTGTGGGTGTCCGGCCGTGAGCCGCTCTCGGCGGATCGGGCCAGAATCCTGCAGGAGGGCGCGCACACCGTCGCGCTGCATCTGCTGCGGTCGCGCGTCAGTGCCGATCTGGAACGGCAGGTCGAGTCGGAGCTGGTCATCGAACTGATCGAAGGCAGTCCCGACGCGGAGGCCGCGATCGGCAAGCTCGGCATCCCGGCGCGCGATCTGCGTGTCATCGCGTTGCAGGCCCACGCCGAGCAGGAACGCAACGCCGGCATCCTGCTCGCGTTCGAGCGCGCCACCACCGGTTTCGGCTGGTCGCGCGTGGGTCGCAGCACGCTGTTCGGCAATACCGTCTACACGCTGCTGCCGGCCGGTGAGGACCCGGCGCCGGCATATCGGTGGATCGCCGACATCGCCGCGAGCCTGCCCGCACACATGACCGTGGTCGCCGGAATCGGCGGCACCGCCGACGCGCGGGAGCTGCCCGCGAGCCGCCAGGAGGCCGACGAGTGCATGGCACTGCCGGCGACCGCCACCCCGGAACCGGCCTGCTACGACACCGCCTGGGACCGGGTCCTGATCCAGCGCCTGCGCTCGATGGCCTCCACCGGCCGGCTCCCGTCCCGAGATCCCGTCGCCCAGCTGGCCGAGATCGACGAGCGGGCCGGCACCCAGTACCTGCCCACGTTGAAGGCCTGGCTCGAAGCCCACGGCGATCCCGCCACCGCGGCCCGCACCCTGGCCGTGCACCCCAATACCGTGCGTCATCGGATGCGGCGCATGCGCGAGCTGGACTTTCTCGACCCGGATGATCCGGCCAAACGCACGGCGATGCTCATCGCCTTGTCGATCCACACCGGCTGAGCTCGGGCGGAAAATCGGTGGAGACGGTGACTCAGCCGGGCTAACGTCGCGCGGCGTGAGCATCGACGCGCAAGCCGGCAAGTGGGTGGAACTCAACCGCGCCAATTGGGACGAGCGCGTACCGATTCACGTCACGAGCGAGTTCTACGATCTGGACGGTTTCGTCTCCGGCGCCGAAGCGCTGCGCGACTTCGAACCCGACGAGGTCGGCGACGTGCGCGGAAAACGCCTGCTGCACCTGCAATGTCATATCGGCACCGATACCTTGGCGTGGGCGCGTCGCGGTGCGAGCGTCACCGGCGTGGACTTCTCCGAGCCCGCTGTCCGCACCGCGACCGACCTGGCCGCCCGCATCGGTATCACCGGCGCGCGGTTCGTGACCGCCAACGTCTACGACGCGGTGACGGCACTGGACCGCGACCGCTACGACATCGTCTACACCGGTGTCGGCGCCCTGGTCTGGTTGCCGGATCTGGTGCGCTGGGCGTCGGTGGTGGCCGAGTCGCTCACGCCGGGCGGCTTCGTCTACCTGACCGAATTCCACCCGTTCGGCGACATTCTCGCCGAGGACGACGGCCGCACCGTCGCCTACGACTATTTCGATCCCGCGCCGCAGGTGTTCGACGAGCCCGGCACCTACACCGACCCGGACGCGGCGACCACTGCGAACATGACAGTGCAGTGGCAGCACGGCATCGGCGACATCATCAGCGCACTCGCCGGTGCCGGGTTGCGCCTGGAGTTCCTCCACGAACACGACTTCACCCTGTATCCGCGGTTCCGCAACCTGGTCGCGGACGGCGGCCGGTACCGTCTGCCGCCCGGGCAGCCGCGGGTTCCGTTGCTGTTCTCGCTCCGGGCATCGAAACCGGACGACTGCTGAAACACGCCGGCGCCGTGGGGCTTTCGCCGAACATTCGGTAGCGGGTGTCGCTGTCAGTGTTCGTCGTAGTGGCCGTCGTGGGGCGCGTGCCGATGCCCGTCGTGGAGATAGTCGACATGATCGCCGTGCGGGATGGCGACGTGCCCGCAGCCTTCGCCGTGCACGTGCTCGTGTCCGGCGTGTTCGGTGTGCCCGCTCGGTTCGCATTCGTCGACGTGGTCCCCGTGCACTCGGTGGATATGGCCGTCGTGCAGGTAGTCGACGTGGTCGCCGTGCGGCACCGCGACGTGCCCGCAGCCCTCGCCGTGGGTGTGCTCGTGTCCGGGATGGGTGGTGTGCCCACTGCTCGTCATCGGCGTTGCTCCCTTCGCTACGGCTCCCTCGATACTTCGTATCCTCGCAGGCATCGAGGCATTTGCGAAGGGGTTGCTCCCACTCGGCCGTTCGATCGTCTGCCACACAGAGTCCCCGAACCGCCCGGGTGTGACATCACCCGCGGACGGGTGATCCGGTTGCCCGGTGGTGATCCGGCGGCGGGGTGAGATCGTCGAGCACCACCAGATTTCCCCCGGCCTGTTTGGCCCGGTACATGGCGGCGTCGGCGGACTGCAGCAGCCGGTCCGGGGTCGGTCGCGGACATTGCGGGCAGATCCTGGCGTCGTATACGGCGACACCGACGCTCGCGGTGACCTCGACCGCGGTGTCCGACGGTTCGGCGACCGTGCGGCGCAGGCGCTCGGCCTCCGCGCGAGCGAGATCGGCGGCGATCGGCGCGGCGACCACGAATTCCTCTCCGCCCGTGCGAGCCACCACCGCGGAGCGTCCCGCCGCCTCGTGCAGGCGCCGGGCGGTTCGCGCCAGCACGGTGTCACCGACGCGGTGACCCCAGGTGTCGTTGACGCTTTTGAATTTGTCGAGGTCGAAGGTCATGACGCTGATCGCCGGGTGCCGGTCGACCAGGAGCGGGAGCCGAATCTCGAGGCCGCGGCGATTCAGCAGTTCGGTGAGCGGGTCCGACAGCGATTCGGTGCGCAGCAGCCAGTAGAGGATCTGCAACGCGGGCAGGGCACTGACCACCGACACGAACAGCAGCAGCCCGACCGCGAGCGCCAGGCGCAGTTGCCCGCCGCCGGTGGCGATGCGCACCGACACCACGACCACCGCCAGCAGCGACCACGCCGAATGCGCGGCCAGCACCCGTGCATTGTGGAAGAAACCGAGGTAGCTGCCGGTGACCACGAGCAGTACCGTGCCCATCGCCGCGAACACCCGATCCGGCACCTGCAGGAATTCCAGGATGAACAGCACATCGGCGCCGCCGATCAGCAGCAGCGATTCGGTTTTGCCGGGCCAGCGCAGCAGCCACCAGCGCAGTGCCCACAGCACCCCGCACGACACTCCGACCGCGGACGCGACGCCGGGATGGCCGGGCGGTCCCACCGGTGAGCCCGTGATCACCGCTCCCATCGCCGCGATCATCGCCCCGGCGACACCGACCAGCACTTTCAGCGGACCCAGCGCCGATCGGGCCGTCAGGCTGCGTACCAGCCAGCAGTAGTCGACCGGATCGTTCCACCAGGCCCGCAGTGTCTTGCCGCCATTCATCGACTCACCCTCGCACCCGGCCGGGTTGCCCGGCCGTCGCTCGTTACCGGTGCGAGAATCCTTGTGCGAGGACCTCAGGAATCTCACCAGCTGATCCGCAGCAGTCTAGACCGGCAACTCGGGCCCATCGGGCAAAAATGTGGCACTTGCGCGACGGCCGCCGCGAGCGACCGGCCCGCGCGCATCCCGCGCGTGCCGCCTCGCCGGGATCGCGCGCATCGGCTCAGCGATCGCCGGCCGCCAGCAGCAGACGCGCCACCGAGGTCAGCCGGTTCGCCATCTCCCGGTAGCTGTAGTAGCCCATCCCGGCCTGGATCATCGCCCCGCTGACGGCAATGTTCAGGGCGTCGAGAAGCTCGCCGGTGCACGCGTCGCCCAGGGCGGTGCGGACGCGTTCGCTCAGGGCGGCACCGATGCGGGTGCGCAGGGCCGACACGTCGGGGTCGTGGCTGAGGATCGCGGCGGAGGCGGCCAGGCTCAGTTCCGGTTCCTCGGCCATCAGGTCACCCATCTCGATGAACACGGCCGCCAGTCGCTGCGTCGGCGTATCTCCGGTGACCGGCCGCGCACACCAGGTGCGGATCCGGCGCCAGTACGCCTCGGCCACCAGATGCTGTTTCGCCGAGAAGTAGCCGTAGGCCGTGGCGTGGGTGAGCCCGGCGCGCCGGCACACCTCCCGCATCGACAACTGGTCGTAGCCCTGTTCGCGCAGCACGTCCAGACCGGCGTCGAGCAGGCGGTCCACGGTCTCGGCGGAGCGCCCGGCCAGAGATCGCCGGGGCGGGCGAGGATGTATCGCGGCCTCCACCATGGGTCAGACACTAGGATATACGCCTGTAAACAGCAAAGCCGACGCCGGACCCAGCGGGTGCGGAACGACCGACGAGGCACGATGGCATCCACCTCCACTCCCGCGCCGGGGCGCACCGAATTCGATCTGGGACAGGTCACCCTGCACGCCCTCACCTGGGGCGACCCCGCGGCGCCGCTCGCACTGTGCCTGCACGGCTACCCCGACACCGCCTGGACGTGGCGCCATCTCGGACCCGCACTGGCAGAGCACGGGTACTACGCCGTCGCACCGTTCAGCCGCGGATACGCTCCGTCGTCGGTGCCGGCCGACGGTGACCTGTCGACCGGTTCGCGCGTCGCCGACGCTCTCGGCATCGCCGAACGCCTCGGCGCCGACCGGGCCGTCGTCATCGGCCACGACTGGGGCGCCTTCACCGCGAACGCCATTGCCGCACTGCCCGAATCACCGTTCCGGGCCTTCGTCGCCGCGGCCGTTCCGCCTCTGGCGAGCGTCCGGATCACCCGCGGCGACCTCGCCCGCCAGGTCGGGCGGACGCTGGCGCAGTCGGTGAACAGCTGGTACATCCTCGCCAACCAGTTTCCCGCCGTTCCCGAACGGTTGTTCACCCCGATGACGGCATTCCTGTGGCGGCGATGGTCTCCCGGCTACGACGCCACCGACGACCTCGCTCACCTCGCCGCGGCCGCACCGCCGCAACACCGCTCGGCGATCATCGGCTACTACCGGCAACTGGTCCGGCCGCGGCCGACGCGACCCCGCGACCTCGACCGACTGCTGATGAGCCCACCGATCCACCCCATACTGCAGCTCTACGGCGCCACCGATGGATGCCTGCGCCCCGGCTTCTTCCACGATCTGGAGCGCCACCTGCCCGCGGGAAGCCGCGTCGTCCGCATCGCCGACGCGGGGCATTTCCTGCATCTGGAGAAGCCGGAGGAGGTCGACCGGATCATCCTCGACTACCTCGGCCCGGGCCGGTAGCCGCGGTTCACTGCGCCGTTTCCCCGATCAGCCGGCGCAGCAACCCCGCGTGGTAGAACAGCGACTCGACATCCTCGGGTCGCTGCATCTCCCCGAAGTGCACCCGGCGGGCGCCGGTGCGCAGGAACACACACGCCCAGACCACGGCCGAGTAGACGTAGAACCACCGCAGGTCACCGAGTTCGACACCGGTGAGGCGACGATACGTGTCGCGAACATCGTTCTCGCGCAGCACATTCGGCAACCCCGGCAGCCCGGCCAGCCCGCTCAGTTCCTGAAACACCAGATGCGCGAACACACACCACGCGACGTCGAGTTCGCGGGGGCCCACCGTGGTCATCTCCCAATCGAGGACCGCGGCCGGACGGAAGTCGCGGTAGAGCACATTGCCTATCCGCGCGTCACCCCACAACAGCACGGTCTCACCGGCCGCGATCTGCTCGGGCCAGTGGGTGTCGAGCCAGTCGAAGGCGCGCTCCACCAGCGCTGAACCCCCGATGTGGGGTACCGAGAACTCGTACCACGCCCGCAGCCAGGCCAGATTCCTGCCCAGCGCGGTGTCGCCGGCGCGGTCGGCGACCAGGAACCCGAATGCGCTGTCCGCGTCGGGAATCGAGTGCAGCTTCGCGAGCACCTCGATGGTGGCGTCCTGCAGTTCGCGCTGCTGTTCGGGGGCCGCGTCGTAGAACCAGTTGCCGCCGAACGTATACGGCATCACATCGGGCGGGACGATTCCCTCGACGTAGTCCATGATGAAGAACGGCGCCCCCAGCACCGTTCCCGTGTTCTCCAGAAACCGCACCCGCGGGACCGGAATGCCGGCCCTCGTACCGGCGGCCTCGATCACCTGGGCCTGATGATCCAGGCGGTAGACCGGGAAGACCGGGACGTCGGCCTCGGTGGGCGCCACCCGCATCACCCATTTCCGGTCCACGGGCGCGCCGTCGTCGTCCCAGTGGGCGGTGAGCACGATCGTCTCCGAGGACATGCCGTTGGCGTCGATCCCGCCGACCACGGTGATCTCGGGCCGCTGCCCGTTCGGCATGACCGTGGCCAGCCAGTCGGCGAGGATCGAGGGCAACTGGGTGACGTCGCGGCTCGAGCTCTGCAGCCGGCTGACGTTCTCCACGGTCGGTTCGGTAGCCACTGGCTGCCTCCTTTCACTCGGGCGGGTCACCCACGGGCCGCGCGGTCTCATCGGGCGCTGATCGTGACCGGCATATGCCGGATACCGGTGTGTTTGTTGCTGCGGACGTACTCGACGGGCCCACGCGGAGTGAGGGTTTCGACCCGATCCAGCAGCGCGTCGAACATGACCCGCATTTCCATCCGCGCCAGCGACGCGCCCAGGCAGAAGTGCACGCCGCGCCCGAACGCCACGTGCGGGTTGGGGTTTCTGGTGATGTCGAAGCGATGCGGGTCGGTGAACACACTGTCGTCGCGGTTGGCCGAGGCCCACCACAGCGTGACCTTGTCACCGGCGGCGATGCGGTGGCCGCCGATCCACACGTCCGCGGTGGCCGTGCGCCGGTTGTAGGGCGTCGAGGACGCCCAGCGCAGCATCTCCTCCACGGCAGCCGGAAGGCGAGACCTGTCCTGCTGCAACCGTTTCCACAGCTGCGGCGATGCGCTGAGCGCGGCCGTGCCGATGGCGATGGAGTTGCGTGTCGTCTCGCTGCCCGCGGCCACGACGAGGGACAGGAACAGGTGTTGTTCGGCATCGGTCAGCGGCTCGTCGTCGACGAGTGCGTGCGTGATCACCGACAGCAGATCCTCACCCGGCGCGACGCGTTTGCGCTGCAGCAGATCCGCGGCATAGGCGAACATGCGAGCCTGCGCCCGAGCGAGACGGTCGTCGACCTCACCGACTTCGCGGCCGTCGTAGTCCAGGGTGACGTTCGCCCAGTTCATCAGTTCGTGGCGATCGGCTTGCGGCACACCGGCCAGTTCGGCGACGGCCTGCAGCGGCAGTTCCGCGGCCACGTCGGTGAGGAAGTCGCAGTCTCCCTTCGCCACGGCCGCGTCGACGATATCGGCCGCGCGCCGGCGCAGGTCGTTCTCGATCCGCCGCAGCGCTCGGGGAGTGGTGCTGGGGGCGAGCAGGCGACGGATTTTCGCGTGGCGGGGATCGTCCATCATGTTCAGCAGCGCCCCGACCGGCACACCCAGCGGCATATCCTCGAGCGTGGTGCCGCCGCCATCGCGTCCGCCGCCGGATTCGGAGGAGAATACCGTGGTGTCGGTGGCCGCGGCGACGATGTCGGCGTATCGGCTGAGCACCCAGAAACCGTCGCCGCCGGGGCTGTGCGCGGTGGGCGGATGGAGCCAGACCGGCGTTTCGCGCCGCAGCCGATCGAATATCCGATGCGGGAAGCCGTTGGTGAACCGGTCCAGGTCGGTGAGGTCGATGTCCTCGTGCACGACGTGTCACCTCCTTGCCCACATCACGCTTGCCCACATCACGAGATCGCCTGTCGGCGGCTGCCGGGCGCCGTCGCACGACCCCGGCAGCCTGCACCTTACAGGTGTCAATCCGGCCGTAAGGCGATATCGGGAGCGCTCGGTCCCACCCCGCCGATCGGGACGGCGGTCACGGTGTCTGCCCGATCTGGCGCAGGAACCTCAGGTTGTCCTCGATATGCCAATCCTCGATGATCCGGGCGTGGTCGTCGCCGAGGTGCTGGATGTCGATGGCGTCGAATTCGACGGCCTGTCCGGAACCGCCGGCCCCGTTGTAGCTGCCGGTGAAATGGCCGCGGAAGACCAGCCGGGCCGTGAGGGTGTCCTCGGTGACGTACAGATCCGACAGCTCACAGGTGAGGTCGGGGACGGCGGCGCGGAAGGCCTTCGACGCCGCGGCGGGTCCGGCCGGTCCCTGCGGCCGGCCCGGCGGCAGGGTGTTGTCCCGGAACGACGGTGTGACAGCCTGCTGGAGGTAGTCGACGTTGCCGGTGTTCCAGAAGGTGTAGAGCCGTTGTGCCGCACGAACTTCGCGTGCGGCCCGGTCGGCGTCGAGTCCGCCGTCGATGTGCACGGCTCGCGGTACGACCAGGTCGCCGGAACGGTCGACGGGGTCGGCCGGGTGCGGCGGCTGCGCCGAGCAGGCACCGAGAAGCAGTGCGGCGCAGACGAACAGCGCGATCCTCATGCCAGTCTCCCGCCGCCGTCGACATGCAGGGTGGTGCCGGTGAGGAAGGGGTTGGTCAGCGCCAGCAGTGCCGCGGCGGAGATGTCGGCCGGTGTCCCGATCCGGCGAGCCGGATTGCGATCGGCGACGGTCCGGAAGAACTCCTCCTTGCCGGGGCCGTCCCACACACCCGAGTCGACGATGCCGGGGGAGATCGCGGTGACGCGCACCGGCGCCAACTCGACCGCCAGCGCCTCGGCCAGAGCGGCGGCCGCGGCGTTGGTGGTGGCCATGACCGACCGTCCAGTGGACGGCCGCCACGCCGCGACACCGGAGAACAGCAGCATCGCACCTCCGGCGCGGAATCGCGGAGCGAAGTGTTTGGCGAGCAGGATCGGCCCGATCACCTTGGCGTCGAAGGCGCGGCGCACCGCATCGTGGCCGAGTGTGGTGACCGGACCGTTGGCGTGGTCGGCGGCCAGTGACACCAGGTAGTCCACCTCGCCGATACGTTCGGCCACGGCACGCACGGTTGCCTCGTCGGCCAGGTCCAGTTCGGGCCGGCCGACCGAAATCACCTGCGCTCCTTGTGCTTCGGCGTCGGCGGCCAGACGACGGCCAATGCCCGATCCGGCGCCGACGATGACCATCTTCTTGTCTTGCAGCGTTGTCATGCCCGGTTCAGCAGCGCGACAGCGCCGGATAATCCCTTCGTCGAATGAATGTCTTCGATCGCTGCCATAGGATGTACGAATGCCAACGCTGCGGGCACTGGAATGCCTCATCGCCGTGCTCGACGCCGGCTCGATCACCGACGCCGCCACCGCACTGCACATGTCACAGCCCGCGCTGTCGCACCAGTTGGCGGCGCTCGAACGCGAGATCGGGGCACCGGTGCTGCAACGGCTCCCGCGCGGAGTGCGTGCCACCGCCATCGGCCGCGCCGTCGAGGCCGACGCTCGTGCGGCGTTGACCGCGGCCGCTCGCGTCGTCGACGGCGGGCGGGCCGCGGCCCGGGGCGAAAGCGGCCTGTTGCGACTGGCCTGCGCGGAGAGCCTGACCGCGAGTCTGCTCGCCCCCGTACTGCGCACCTGGTTACGCCGCCACCCCGCGGTGCACGTGACGCTCACCGAGGCCACCAGCGCCGACGACCTCGTCCGCCACCTCGAATCCGGAACGGCCGACCTGGCTTTGGGGCCGCGGCCGACTCGCTGGACCGGCGCATCCGAACTCGTCGGCACCGAGGAGATCGTGGCGGTCCTCCCCGCCGACCACGCCCTGGCCCGGCAGGATCGGCTCGGCTTCGACGACCTCCACGACCAACCGGTGGTGCACTACCACCCCGACAACGGCCTCGCCGGCTGGCTCGACGCCCGAGCCGCGGTCCACGGCGTCACCCTCGGCCCGGTCATGCGCACCCGGCAGGCCGGCACCGCGGCACAACTGGCCGCGGCCGGACTCGGCATCGCCCTGGTCCCCGTCACCGCTCTGGGCCCCGGCCTGCCCGCGACCCTGAAACGCTTGCACCCCAGCGTGTCCCGCGATCTCGTCTGCCTGCTCGCCACCCCCGCCGATCCACTGCTGCGCCGCTTCGCCGCCGACCTCGTCGACCGCGGTGTCCCCGTGAACCCCTCGGCCGCACGACAACTCGGCTGATCCGCGACGGCTACGACGTACGCGGCCGTAGGCCGTCGAGCATCAGGTCGAGCAGGCGCCGCCAGTCCCCGCTGCCCGTGCGGATCGTCGCCGAGATCGCACCGACGAGCAGGTAGGCGTCCGCGGCGGTGCAGTCCTCCCGCAGCGTACCGGCCTCGCGATCGCCCGCGATGATCTCGCCGACAACGGCTTCCAGCCGGGCACGAGACATTCCGCGCGGCTCGCTACCGGGCGAGCGGCGGGCGGCTTCGACGGCCGCGGACAGGCCGCGATCGGCGCTGAGCAGCTCACCGACATGCATCAGATAGCGTCGCAGCCCCTCGCCGGCACCGGCATGCGTGAGACATTCTGTGCGCGCGTAGTTCTCGATCTGCGCGAAGCGCTGTTCGGCGGCCGCGTCGACCAGTTCCGCGAGGGTGGGGAAGTGGCGATAGACCGTGCCGACCCCGACACCCGCCGCGCGTGCAACGTCGGGCAACTGCACCTGAGAGCCCTTCTCGGCGAACAATTCCCGAGCAGCCTCGAGGAGGCGGTCGCGGTTGCGTGCCGCGTCGGCGCGCGTCTTTCGAGGCGTCGGGGGCGTTGACATCCATGCGTCCTTTCCGGCTACCATCTAAACGGAAGCGGATTCCGATTCCGTTTTGTCGCCGGAAGGGTAGCACGATGCCGCACAACAGATTTCTCCGACTGGCCCCGGGCCAGGTACGCCCGGGCCGGATTCCGATGCCGCCCGCCTTCGCGGTCAAGGCCACGACCGCCGACACCGAGGGCCGGTTCTCCTTGCTCGAGGTGACCCTGGCCCGCGATATCCCGCGACACACCCACGAGGTGGCCGACGAAGCCATCTATGTGCTCAGCGGTGAACTCGGCGTCGACTTCGACGACCGGTCGTACGTCGCGCCCGCCGGAACGTTCGTCCTGCTGCCGCACGGCATCCCGCACGCCCTGCGCGCGGTCTCGAACCCGCCGCCCACAGTGATCCAGATATCGTCACCGGGCGGATGGGAATGCTATCTGGAAGATCTGTTCGACGCGGGACCCACCGTGCTCACCGACGGCGCGCTCGACCCACGCAAGATCAACCCCATCGCCGCGGCCCACAGCATCCGCTACGAGGAGTCCTGAACGACAACCCGATACGGGCCCGGCGCAGCGATCAACGCGGGCCCGGAACGAGCTCGGCGGCCAGACCGCTCGCCCACTCGCGCACATGCTGGGGGTCACGGAAATCACCCGCCATCGTCTTGGCCATCGCCGCGGCCGGGAAACCGTGGGCATCGGCCCGCAGGCGGCCACCGAAAATCGTGTAATCCCGGGCATTCAGGCGACGGGCGGCTCGCTCGACGGCTTTGACCCCCGGCACCTTTTCGGGACCGCCGGAGGTGAGCGAGTCGTCCAGCGGCCCACTGGCGAACAGCCAGACCGGCCGCATGCGCATCTGCCGCGCGAAACGACGGGCGAAGCGGCGGGCGTGACGATGCCAGCGACCGGTGTAGATCGCACCACCGAGGACCACCGCCCCATAGCCGTCGAGGGAGCGGACTTCACGCGCATTGCGGACCTCGGCGTCGACACCGGCCGAGCGCAGCGACTCGCCGATCCACTCCGCCATTTCGGCAGTACCGCCCCGTGTGGAGCCGTACGCCACGAGAACAGGTTCCGATGTCACGGCGCACCTTCCTCTCACCGGCCGCAAGGGGCGGACTACGGGTAGGCGATATTCGCGGCGGGCTGGGGCAGAAGCAGGATCCGGCCGATCGTGGCCGTCCATTCGCCGATCGCGGGCCAGTCGCGCAGGTCACCGAAGCGACCCCCGCCGAGCAGGCGGTAGATGATCCGCGCCTTCAACGACACCCCCACGTTCTCGAAATGGCCTGCGAAGGCGCGGTAGCCGACCGGATGGATCGAATCGCGCAACGCGGCGATCTTCGGCGGCACGATTCTGCCCATCCGCCGCCCGAGCGGCCCCCGCAGCGCCGGTCCGAGCCCCACGGTGAACAGCCACACATTCGTCGCGGCCAGCTCGTAGCGATGACTCCGAACGAACCCCGACATCTCGGGAAGCACATCCATGTTGTGCACGGCACTGCCGAGGATCACCGCGTCGAACCGCGACAACTCGGGCGCATGCGCCACATCGGCGACCTCCACATCCGCCCCGCGGTTGGCCAGCGCCGCCCCGATATAGTCGGCGATCTCACGGGTCGAGCCCTGCGCGGTGGCGAAAACGACTGCGATGCGAACAGTTTCGTGAGTCATACGTCGAGCCTGCGCCCCGGCGCGCGACCCCTCCCAGAGGCGGCGTACCTCATGCGATGAGGACGAACGTCCCCAGTGGGCGGCCTCGCCACACCGCCGGGGCCCGGCGCCGCGCATGCGTCAGTGGATATGGTCCTGCCAGTCGGCGGGCACCTTCCCCGCCGGACCCGGCACCGGCTGCGTCTCCGGACGGCTGGTCGGCGGCGCCAATTGCGGCCCCTCACCGACCGCGCCGTCGCGGTAGTCGTAGAACCAGTCCTCACCCGGCTCGAAGCTCTGGATGATCGGATGGCCGGTACTGCGGAAGTGGGCGGTGGCGTGCTGGGCGGGGGAGGTGTCGCAGCAACCCACATGCCCGCAGCGCGCGCACCGACGCAGATGCACCCACCAACCGCCGGCGGCCACACACTCCGCGCAACCGGTCCCGCTGGCGGGCACCTCGACATCGATATCGCTGCCGGAATCGCTCACCGCTGATCTCCTCTCAGGGCCGCCACCACAGCTTCGGCCACGCCGCGGGCACTGGCGGGATTCTGACCGGTGATCAGCCGCCCGTCCGTCACGACGTGAACCCCGAACGGCTCGTCGGCCATGCTGTAGTCGGCGCCCACTTTCACGAGTTCGTCCTGAAGGTTGAACGGTACCGCGTCCGCACGCTGGGCGGCTTCCTCCTCCGGCCACGAGAACCCGGTCACCCGCCGCCCGGCGATCAGCGCGGCCCCGCTTTCCAACGGGACGTTCAGCAAACCGACCGGCCCGTGGCACACCGCCGACACCACGCGGCCGCTGTCGTGGAACGCCGCGGTCAGCGCGCCGAGATCGTCGCCGCCGAAGTCGAACATGACCCCGTGCCCGCCGGTGAAGTAGATCGCGTCGTAATCCTCGACCTCGACCTCGCCGATGCTGCGCGTACGGTCGAGCAGATCCATGAATTCCCGGTCGCGGTAACGGCGGTCGGTGCCGAGGTCGGCCAGGACGTCGTGCGCCAGGCTCTCCGGGTCGATGGGCACGAATCCGCCTGCGGGACTGGCGATGTCGACGGTATAGCCCTGTTCGGTGACATAGTCGTAGAAATGGGTCAGCTCGCCGAGCCACAGCCCGGTGCGATAGCCGACCTTCTCGTACTCTCCGGCATTGGTGACGATGACCAGAATCCGGTCGGTGGCCACAGCGATCTCCTTCCGGTCCGTGCGATGGGCGACCGGCCGTCCGAGATCACTGGCGTCCAATCCGGGAACACCGCCGGCCGCGTGATGTCGATCACAACGTAACACAGGAGTGATCGCCGGAGCCGCCCCGCCTGTGCCTCAGCACTGTTGGGGCTCCTCACACGTTGACGCCCAGAACCGCAGCCGCGCCTGTTCAGGCCGGGCGACCATTCGCGGCCGTGTGACGGACCTCCACGATCGGCAGCCGCAACGCGGCAGGGGAGGAGGGCGGAACCACCGGCGCCACCGGCGGGACCGGATCGATGCGCCGGTAGGGCAGATCCATCGGCGGACGCGAATCCCGCTCGTTCTTGTTCGGCCACATCGACGCCGCCCGCTCGGCCTGAGCGGCGATCGTCAACGACGGATTCACACCGAGATTCGCCGAAATCGCCGACCCGTCCACGATGCTCAACGTCGGATAACCGTGCACACGGTGATACGGATCGATCACACCGTGCTCGCGGTCGCCGCCGATCACGCACCCACCGATGAAATGCGCCGTCATCGGCACACCGAAAATATCCGGCCAGGTACTGCCCGCCGTGGCGCCGAGTTTGCCGGCCACCCGCCGCGTCACCTCGTGCCCGGCCGGAATCCACGACGGATTCGGCTCGCCGTAGCCCTGTCTGCTGGTGTAGCGGCGACCGAACAGCCCCCGCCGGGTGAAGGTGGTGATCGAATTGTCCAGACTCTGCATCACCAGCAGAATCAACGTCCGCTCACTCCAGCGCCGCGTCCGCAGCAACCGCACCGTCCGCACCGGATGGGTGGCCGCGATCGCCAGCACCCGCACCCACCGCGGCACGGCCTTCCCGCCGTCGACCAGATAGGTCTGCAACAACCCCATCGTGTTCGAGCCCTTGCCGTAGCGCACCGGTTCGATATGGGTATCGGCGGTCGGATGGAACGACGAGGTGATCGCCACACCCGCCGTCAGATCCAGGCCGGTGTCCACCCGGGTGCGGCCCGCGCCCAGAATCGCCTCAGAATTCGTGCGGGTCAGCACGCCCAGCTGCGGCGAGAGCGCCGGCAGCACCCCCGTATCACGCATCCGGAACAGCAATCGCTGCGTACCCCAGGTCCCCGCCGCCAGCACCACGTACCGCGCCGAGAAGCTGCGCTTGCCACCCCGCCATCGGCCCGTCCGGCGCGTGTCGACGCGCCAGCCGCCGTCGTCCTGCGGTCGCAGCGCGGTCACCGTCGTCATCGGATGTATCTGCGCCCCAGCGCTTTCGGCCAAACCGAGATAGTTCTTGACCAGCGTGTTCTTCGCGCCGTGCCGGCAACCGGTCATGCACTCGCCGCATTCGATACACCCCGTGCGCTCCGGTCCGACGCCACCGAAATAGGGGTCTGCGCTCACGACTCCGGGCGCGCCGAAGTACACGCCGACCGGCGTCGGGACGTAAGTATCGGCGACGCCCATATCCTCGGCCACCGAGCGGATGATCTCATCGGCCGGGGTGGTGTGCGGATTCTCCACGACACCGAGCATGCGCCGGGCCTGGTCGTAGTGCGGGGTGAGTTCGGCGTCCCAGTCGGTGATCTCGGCCCACTGCCGGTCCTCGAAGAACGCGCGTCCCGGTTTGTAGAGGGTGTTGGCGTAGTTGAGCGAGCCGCCGCCGACTCCGGCGCCGGCGAGGATGAAGCAGTCGCGCAGCCGGTGGATTCGCTGGATGCCGTAGCAGCCCAGTGCCGGCGCCCACAGATATCGCCGCAGATCCCAGCTCGTGGTGGCGAAGTCGGCGTCTTCGTAGCGTCGCCCGGCCTCGAGTACCGCGACCGAATATCCCTTCTCCACCAATCGCAATGCCGTCACACTGCCGCCGAATCCGGATCCGACGATCACCACATCGACATCGAAAGGCCGCGCTGCCTTCATGACACCTCCTACCGAGGACGCTAACAAGTCACCACCGCGGCCGCGACGGTCTCGTGGCGGGTACCAAACCGGGCGATGCGCACTGCCTTCGAATCACAAGACGTCTGGGAGGCGCGGTGATGTGTATCGGATCCGTCAACGGCAGACCGCCCAAGCGCCCCCAATACGTCACTGTGACGTTTCGCGAAGGGAATCCGGGAAGCTAGGGAAGTGGCGCACAGGAATGGAGATCAACTCGAAGGACTCCTCAGTAAATTTTCCGGCAAATCGGACCGGAGGCGAAAAAGTTCATCAGGAGGGATCCGGCAGATTTACGCGAGACGGCGGCGCCGAACACCGATGTCGGCGGAATGCGGGACAGCCGAGCAGCCCGGCCGAGGCACGGAAGACGGATGCCGAAACATGCTGACACGCAAGGGTAAATGCAGCCTCCGGCACCCGCTCCATTGCGCCGATAATCTACATTATGTCAAGTAACGCCGGTCTGGCCCGATCCCCTCACCGATCCAGCCGACGATTGAGGATCTTCGCGATCTCGGCGACCACACCGGGTTCGGTCATCGCCAGATGCTCGGCCGCGATGTCGACGTTGGAGATCTGACCAGTGACGAACCGGGCCCAACCCTCGTGGCCCGCGGCGTCGTCACGCCGGTCCTTCGTGGCGGTGAAATACAGCATGTCGGCGTCGATGACCGGTGGCCGCCAGGCGCTCGCGGCGCGGATGGACAGGTTGTAGGCGTCGGTCATGCGTTCGATGGTCGCGGCGTCGATGGCGAAGCTGTCCCCCAGCTGCTGCCGGATCAGTTCGGCGGCCTCTTCCGCGGTCGCGTCGGCGCCGACGACGTCGATGCCCATGACCGGGCCGAGATTGCTGATCAGCTCCCCTGGCGTGGCCTCGATGACCTCCGTGGCGTCGATCCCTTCGGCCTCGGCGTCCAGCAGCGCCAGCAGTGCGACTTCCTCACCGGCCGAACGTATTTCGGCGGCGACGGCGTGTGCGATCTGCCCGCCGAGCGACCAGCCGAGCAGATGGTAGGGCCCGTGCGGCTGGAGGGCGCGGATTTCCTGGAAGTAGCGGCGCGCGATCTCCTCGAACGTTTGCGGGCCCGGCACTTCCCCACCGATCTGCGGCGCCTGCAGACCGTAGATCGGGCGGTCGCCGGCGAGGTGGTCGCCGAAGGTGTAGTAGCACCACGACAGGCCCGACGCGGGATGGATGCAGAACAGCGGTGGCCGGCTGCCGCCCGTCCGGATGGGCAGCACGACGTCCAGACCGAATGCCGCCGGCCCGGATTCGTGGTGGCCGTTGCTCATTCCGGTTTCGATGCGCTTGGCCAGGTCGGCCGGATTCGGATCCGACAGCATCCACCCCAGTGGGATCTCGAAGTGGAGTTCCTTGGTGAGTTCGCTGGCGACCTGCACCGAGCGCAGCGAGTTGCCGCCGAGGGCGTAGAAGTCGTCGTCGGCGCCGACGTGGGTGAGGCCGAGGACGTGTTCGAAGGCGCGCGCGACCTGACCTTCGAGCCAGGTCGACGGTTCGCGGAACTCCCCTACCGCGGCCACCGGTTCGGGCAGCCGGGCGCGGTCGAGTTTGCCGGAGGCGGTGAGCGGCACGGTGTCGAGCACCATGAGGGTGCTGGGCACCATGTAGTTGGGCAGTTCGGCGGCGGCGTGCGCGAGGACCGCGGCGGTGTCGACGGTGGCGCCGGCAGCGGGCACGAGATAGCCGACGAGCTGGGCGGCGATCTCGCTGGAGTGGACCACGGCGATGGCGCGGGCGACGCCGGGGTATTCGGCGAGCACGGTCTCGATTTCGCCGAGTTCGATGCGCAATCCGCGCAGTTTGACCTGGAAGTCGGTGCGGCCCAGGTATTCCAGTTCGCCGTCGCGGCGGCGGCGCCGCACGAGGTCGCCGGTGCGGTACATGCGTCCGCCGTTGTTGTAGGGGTCGGGCACGAACCGTTCGGCGGTGAGGACGGGGCGGGCGTGGTAGCCGCGCGCGATCTGGGTGCCCGCGAGGTACAGCTCCCCCGCCACGCCGGGCGGTACCGGGTTGAGCCGGGCGTCGAGGACGTAGGCGCGCGCGTTCCAGACGGGCATGCCCATCGGCACGCTGCCCTGGTCGGTGTCGGTGACGTGGTGGGAGGTGACGTGCACGGTGAATTCGGTGGGCCCGTACAGGTTGTGCAGTTCGACGTCGGGCAGCACGCGCCGGACGGCGGCCACGGTGTCGGACCCGAATGCCTCTCCCCCGATGAGCAGTGCGCGCAGCGAGGTCAGGGTGCGGACGGGTGCGGCTTCGGCGAAGACGGCGAGCATGGACGGCACGAACGAGGTGATCGTGATCTGTTGTGCGGCAATGGTTTCGGCGAGGTAGGCGGGATCGGTGTGGCCGTCGGAGCGGGCGATGACGAGGTGGGCGCCCACGCCCAGGGTGGCGAACAGTTCCCACACCGAGACGTCGAAGGTGGCCGGTGTCTTCTGCAGGACCACATCGTCCGTGTCGAGGCCGTATTCGTCGCTGAGCCAGCGGATCTGGTTGACTGCGGCGCCGTGCGGGACGGCGACGCCTTTGGGGCGGCCGGTGGATCCGGAGGTGAACAGCACGTAGGCGACGTTGGTCGGTCGCAGTGGGGCGTGGCGGTCGTGGTCGGTGACGGGTGTGTCGTCGAATGCGGACAGGTCGATGTCGTCGAGGGTGGACAGGACGACGACGGGTGTGGCGGTGGCCAGCATGTAGTCGATGCGGTCGGCGGGCAGGTCGGGGTCGACGGGGACGTAGCCGCCGCCGGCGGCGAGCACGGCGTAGAGGGCGGTGACCTGGTCGAGCGAGCGGCGCATCCGCACGGCGACCAGCTTTTCCGGGCCGACGCCGCGACTGATGAGCCAGCGGGCGAGCCGGTTGACGCGGGCGGAGAACTGCGCGTAGGTCAGCGACAGGTCGCCGTAGGTGACGGCGGTGCGGTCGCGGTATGCCGGTACCGCGTCGGCGAACATGGAGGTCAGTGTTTCGTCGGTGGGCATGGTGTGGTGGGTGGTGTTCCAGCGGTCCACGACGTTGTGGTGTTCGTCGGCGTCGAGCAGGTCGACGTCGTAGACGAGGCCGGTGGGGTCGGCGACGAGGGCGCGCAGCAGCCGGTCGAGGCGGGCGGCGATGCCGGTGACGGTGTCGGGGTCGAACAGGTCGCGGGCGTAGGTGATGCCGCCGGTGATGCCGGCGGGGCCGCCGTGGTCGTCGTAGCTGTCGGAGACGGTGATCTGCAGGTCGAACAGTGAGGTGTCGATGTCGGCTTCGACGGCGGAGAGGGTGAGTTCGGGGAGTTCGAATTCGGTGCCGGTGAGGTTTTGGAAGGCGAGCATCACCTGGAACAGCGGGTGGTGGGCGTGGGAGCGGGCGGGGTTGAGTTCTTGCACGAGTCGTTCGAAGGGGACGTCGGCGTGTCCGAAGGCGGCGAGGTCGGTGTCGCGGACCTGGTCGAGCAGGTCGGTGAACGTCATGTCGGTGCGCAGGTGGCTGCGCAGGACGAGGGTGTTGACGAACATGCCGACGAGTTCGTCGAGTTCGGGTTCGCCGCGTCCGGCGTAGGGGGTGCCGATGGTGATGTCGTCGGTGCCGGCGAGGCGGGCGAGGACGGCGGCGAGTGCGGCGTGGAACACCATGAACAGGGTGGTGTTGTGGGCGCGGGCGATGTGTTGCAGCCGGGCGTGGAGTTCGGGGTCGACGGTGAGGGGGACGGTGGCGCCGGCGTAGGTTTGCACGGGCGGTCGCGGCCGGTCGGTCGGCAGGGCGAGCAGTGCGGGCGCGTCGGCGAGTTGGGTTGTCCAGTAGTCGATTTGGGCGTGCAGCAGCGAGTCGGGGTCGTCGTCGCCGCCGAGGACGGTGCGTTGCCAGAGGGCGTAGTCGGCGTATTGGACGGGCAGCGGCGGCCAGGCGGGGGCGTCGCCGTCGAGTCGTGCGGTGTAGGCGAGGGTGAGGTCGCGGGCCAGTGGTGCCAGGGAGGATCCGTCGCCGGCGATGTGGTGGACGACGAGGGCGAGGATCCAGGTGTCGTCGGCGATCTCGTAGAGCCGGATGCGCAGGGGCACGGTGGTGGTGACGTCGAAGACGGTGGCCAGTAGCGCCGAGAGGGTGTGTGGGAGTTCGGTTTCGGGGATGCGGGTGATGGTGAGGGGTGGGACGGCTTCGGCGGGTGGGAGGATCTTCTGGGTGGGTTCGCCGTCGACGGCTGGGTAGATGGTGCGCAGTACTTCGTGGCGGGCGATGACGTCGCCGATGCCGGCGTGCAGGGCGTGGGTGTCGAGGCGGCCGGTGAGCCGGATGACGATGGGGATGCTGTAGGCGGGGGTGTCGGGTTCGAAGCGGTTGAGGAACCACATCCGCTGTTGTGCGTAGGACAGTGGGATGTGTTGTGGGCGTGGTTGTTCGGTGAGGGCGATGCGGCGGGTGTCGGCGTGGGATTCGGCGCGGGCGGCGAGTTTGGCGACGGTGGGCGCGTCGAAGATCATCGACACGGGGACGCGGGTGTCGAGGGCGGCGCCGATGCGGGCGGCGGCGCGGGTGGCGACGAGGCTGTTGCCGCCGAGGTCGAAGAAGTTGTCGTCGGCGCCGATGGTGGTGTCGAGGCCGAGGAGGTCGGCGAAGATGCCGGCGACGATTTCTTCGACCGGTGAGGCGGGTGCGCGGAATGTTTCGGTGTGCAGGATGGGTTCGGGTAGTGCGTTGCGGTCGAGTTTTCCGTTGGGCGACAGTGGGATCGCGTCGAGGATCATGACGGCGGCGGGCACCATGTAGGGCGGGAGCGCGTCGGCGAGTGCGGTGGTGAGTTCGGCGGCGGTGGGTGTGGCGCCGGGTGCGGGCACGACGTAGGTGACCAGCATGGCGGGGGCGTTGCCTTGCCGGTGGGCGATGGTGGCGGCGAAGGCGGTGTCGGCGCGGGCGTCGAGGACGGCGTCGATTTCGCCGAGTTCGATGCGGTAGCCGCGGACTTTGACCTGGAAGTCGTTGCGTCCGACGAATTCGATGTCGCCGTGGGTGTTCCAGCGGACGAGGTCGCCGGTGCGGTACATGCGGGTGCCGGGTTCGCCGGCCGGGCAGGGCACGAATCGGGCGGCGGTGGTGGCGGGGCGGTTGAGGTAGCCGCGGGCCGGTGCGGGGCCGGCGAGGTAGAGCTCGCCGACCACGCCGGCGGGGACGGGATGCAGGCGGGTGTCGAGGATCAAGGCCTGCATGCCGGGTAGTGGGGTGCCGATGGTGGGCCGGTCCCCCGCGTTCAGGGCCCGGGTGGCGGTGGCGAGGATGGTGGTTTCGGTGGGTCCGTAGAGGATGCGGAATTCGCGGGTGCCGCGGCGGTCGGTGCCTGCCCAGCGTTTGACGAGTTCGGCGGGGACTTCTTCGCCGCCGGACAGCACCAGTTGCAGGTCGTCGAGTCCGGTGGGGTCGACGGAGGCGAGGGCGGCGGGGGTGACGAAGGCGTGGGTGACGTGCTGGGTGCGCAGCAGGTCGGCGAGGTCCTCGCCGCCGTAGGTTCCGGTGGGTGCGATGACGAGGGTGGCGGCGCCGGCGGTGGCGAACAGGATCTCCATCAGTGCGGCGTCGAAGGACGGTGAGGCGAAGTGCAGGAATCGGGAGCCGGGTTCGATGTGGTAGTCGGCGCGTTGGGTGGCGATGAGGTCGGCGATGCCGGTGTGGGTGACGGCGACGCCTTTGGGGCGTCCGGTGGATCCGGAGGTGAAGACCACGTAGGCGGTGTCGGTGGCGCGCAGCGGCCGCAGCCGGTCGTGGTCGTCGAGGGGGCTGTCGGGGCGGGTGTGCAGGTGTGCGGTGGTTTCGGGTGCGTCGAGGATGATCCAGTCGGCGGTGTCGGGTAGCGCGGGGCGTGCGGTGGTGACGGTGATGCCCAGTGCGGCAGCCGAATCGGTGATCATGTGGTCGATGCGGTGGGCCGGGTAGGCGGGGTCGACGGGGACGTAGGTGGCGCCGGTTTTCACCACGGCCCACCAGATGAGGACGGATTCGGCGGAGCGGGGCGCGGCGGCGAGGACGGGGATTTCGGGTCCGGCGCCGTGTTCGATGAGCAGCCGGGCCAGGCGGTTGGAGCGCTGGTCGAGTTCGGTGTAGGTGAGGCCGTCCTCGCCGGTGCGGACGGCGAGGCCGTCGGGGTTGCGGCGCACGGCGTCGGCGAATACGTCGGGCAGCAGTGGTGATTCGGGGGTGGGTGCGGTGCGTGGGCCGATGCTGGTGAGCAGGGCGTGGTGTTCGCGGGGGTGCAGCCAGTCGATGTCGCCGACGGGTGTGTCGGGGCTGGTGGCGACGGTGTCGAGGATCCGCAGCAGTCGCTGGACGAAGCTGGTGACGGTGTCGGGGTCGAACAGGTCGCGGGCGTACATCATCATGCCGGACAGGCCTTGGGCGGCACCGGTTTCGGTGCTGGTGTCGGAGATGACGAGCTGAAGGTCGAATTGGCTTGTGCCGGTGTCGACGTCGGCGCGGGAGACGGCGACGTCGGGCAGGGCGATGTCGATGGCGCCGGTGTTCTGGAAGGCGAGCACCACTTGGAACAGGGGGTGCGCGGCGGTGGTGCGGTGCGGGTTGAGTTCTTCGACGATGCGTTCGAAGGGGACGTCGGCGTGGTCGAGGGCGTGCAGGTCGGTGTCGCGGGTGCGGGCCAGCAGTTGGGTGAACGGTTCGCTGCGGTCGATGGGTGTGCGCAGGGCGAGGGTGTTGACGAACATGCCGACGAGGTCGTCGAGGCCGGGTTCGCCGCGGCCGGCGACGGGGGTGCCGATGACGATGTCGTCGGTGTCGGCGAGCCGCCCGAGCAGCACTGCGAATGCGGCGTGGACGACCATGAACAGGGAGGTGCCGTGGTCGCGGGCCACTGTCTGCAGTTGCCGGTGCAGGGGTGCGGGGATGTCGAGGGGGACGCGGCCGCCGGTGAGGGTGGCGACGGTGGGGCGGGGCCGGTCGGTGGGCAGGTCGAGCAGGTCGGGTACCCGGTCGAGGGTGGTGCGCCAGTAGTCGAGCTGGGTGGACATCAGCGAGGTGGGGTCGTCGGCGGCGCCGAGGATGCGGCGTTGCCACAGCGCGAAGTCGGCGTACTGCACCGGCAGGGGCTGCCACTGCGGGGGTTGTCCGGTGTGGCGGGCGGCGTAGGCGGTCATGACGTCGCGGGCCAGCGGGCCCATGGATTGTCCGTCGCCGGCGATGTGGTGCACGACCAGGACGAGCATGTACTGACCGGTGTCGTCGGTGTCGGTGGTGATGTCGAACAGGGCGACGCGGATCGGTACCTGGGTGGCGACGTCGAAGCCGCGGCGCACGAATTCGGTGAGCAGCTGTGGGAGGGTGTCGCGGGCGGGGTGGCCGGTTTCGAGGGTGATCGGTGCCCGGTCGAGGATGAGCTGGCGTGGTTCGCCGTCGGTTTCGGGGTAGATGGTGCGCAGTACTTCGTGGCGGGCGATGACGTCGTCGAGGGCGGCGCTCAGTGCGGTGGTGTCGAGGCGCCCGGACAGGTGCAGCATGACGGGGATGTTGTAGGCGGCCGATTCGGGTTCGAACCGGTTGAGGAACCACATGCGTTGCTGGGCCAGCGACAGCGGCAGCGGTTCGGGGCGCTCCCCTGCGGTGAGTGGGAGGCGGGCGGTGCCGTGCAGGGTGCGGGCGCGGCGGGCGAGGGCGGCGACGGTGGGTTCTTCGAAGATGGTGCGCACGGGGATGCGCACGTCGAGGGCGGCGCCGATGCGGGCGGCGACGAGGGCGGCGCTGAGCGAGTCGCCGCCGAGGGCGAAGAAGTCGTCGTCGGCGCCGACGTGTTCGGCGTCGAGGACCTGTTCGTAGGCGCGGGCGACGACGTCTTCCTGCCAGGTGGTGGGTGCGCGGAAGGCGCGGGCGGTGGCGGGTGGCCGGGGTAGTCGGTCGCGGTCGAGTTTTCCGGTCGGGGTGAGCGGCACCTCGTCGAGGATCATGACGGCGGCGGGCACCATGTAGGGCGGAAGTGCCTGGGCGAGTGCGGTTTTCAGGTCCGCGTCGGAGAGGGTGGCGTCGGCGGCGGGGGTCACGTAGGACACGAGGGTGGTGGGGCGGCCGTCGTCGGTGCGTGGGACGGTGACGGCGAAGGCGACGCCGGGGTGGGCGGCCAGGGCGGCGTCGATTTCGGCGAGTTCGATGCGGTTGCCGCGCACTTTGACCTGGAAGTCGTTGCGTCCCACGAATTCCAGGTCGCCGCCGGTGGTGCGGCGCACGATGTCGCCGGTGCGGTACATGCGGGTGCCGGGTGCGCCGAACGGGCAGGCGACGAATCGGGTCGCGGTCAGTGCGGTGCGGTCTTTGTAGCCGTCGGCGAGTCCGGGGCCGAGCAGGTACAGCTCTCCCGCGACGCCGTGCGGGACGGGCCGCAGCCAGGTGTCGAGGACGGTGGTGGTGACGGGGCCGGCGGGGGCGCCGATGGTGATCGGTGCGCCCGGGGTCAGCGGTGCGCTCGCGGTGGCCCAGATGGTGGATTCGGTGGGTCCGTAGAGGTTGACCATGGTGCGTCCGGGTGCCCACCGGTCGACCAGTTCGGGGCCGACGGGTTCGCCGGCGGTGGCCAGTACCCGCAGGGTGTCGACGTGGTCGCCGGGGATCGTCGCCAGCGCCGACGGTGTCAGCACGGCGTGCGAGATGTGTTCGCGCTGAATCAGTTTCGCCAGTTCGGGCCCGCCGTACACGTCGGGCGGGGAGACGACGAGCCGGCCGCCCGCGCCGTGGGCCATGAGCAGTTCGAAGATCGAGGCGTCGAAGCTGGGTGAGGCGACCTGCAGCACCGCGGAGTCGGCGGTGACGCCTAGGATGCGGTGCTGGGCGGCGACGAGGTCGGTGAGGCCGCGGTGGGTGACGAGCACGCCTTTGGGTGTTCCGGTGGATCCGGAGGTGTAGATGAGGTAGGCGGTGCGGTCGGGGGTGAGTGTCGCGCCGCGTTCGGTGTCGGTGATCGGTGCGGCGGATTCGGTGTCGAGGGCGTGGACGGTGTCGGGGTCGTCGAGGACGAGCCGGTCGATGTGCCGGTGCGGGTGGATCGTGCCGGTGTCGGCGGTGCCGGTGTGGGTGATGCCGAGGGTGGCGCCGGAGTCGTCGAGCAGGAAGGCGATGCGGTCGGCGGGCAGGCGGGGGTCGATGGGCACGAACGTGGCGCCGGTTTTCGCGGCTGCCCACACGGTGACGACGGCGTCGAGGGAGCGTGGCAGGGCGCTGGCGAGCACGGTGTGCGGGGTGAGGCCGCGGCGCAGCAGCAGCCGGGCCAGCCGGTTGGATCGCTGGTCGAGGTCGCGGTAGGTGAGGGTGTCTGTGCCGCAGGTGGCGGCGACGGCGTCGGGGTGGGTGGCGGCGGTGGCGGTGAGGATGTCGTCGAAGGTTCGCGGCCGGCGGTGCGCGCGGGCCGGGTGGACGGGTTCGGTGTCGTCGGCGGCGGTGAGCCGTGCCAGCGGGGTGGCCGGGTCGTCGGCGATGTGGTGCAGGAGTGCGACGAACCGGTCGAGGATCCACTGTGCGCGGTGGGTGTCGAATTCGTCGTCGAGGTAGCGCAGGGTGATGCGCAGTCCCGGTGCCGCGGCCGGGTCGGTGTGGGTGGTGTCGGTGTGTTCGGTGTCGCCGGATTCGGGGGCGACGACGAGGCTGAGCGGGTAAGGGGTGGCGTCGACGCCGGTGATGTCGTCGATGTGCAGGCCCGCGGCGTCGACGAGGTGCTGCAGGGCGGGCCGGTCGACGGGGAAGGACTGGAAGGCGACGGCGGTGTCGAACAGGGCGGTCATTCCGAGGGCGCGGTGGATGTCTGCCAGCCCGATGTGGTGGTGGTCGAGCATGCGGGCCTGGTGTTGCTGGATGCGGGTCAGCAGCTGCTCGACGGTGTGGGCGGGGTCGAGGGGCACGCGCACGGGGACGGTGTTGAGGAACATGCCGAGGGTGCGGTCGACCTGCGGGAGTTCGGGGGGCCGGCCGGAGACGGCTGATCCGAAGATGACGTCGGTGTCGCCGGTCAGTTCGCGCAGGGTCAGCGCCCATGCCGCGGCGACGGCGGTGTTGACGGTGACGGCCGCGTCGGCGGCGACGCGGCGCAGGTCCGCGGCCCGGTGGGCGGGTAGCAGGGTGTCGATTTCGCCGGCGGAGGTGTCGCGGTGGGCGGCGTCGGCGCGGGCGACGCGGGTGGGTGATTCGACGTCGGCGTATTCGTCGGTCCAGGCGGCGGTGGAGGCGGCGAGGTCTTGGCGGTGCAGCCAGGCCAGGTAGTCACGGTAGCTGGGTGCGGGTTCGGCGGTGTCGATGTGGGCGGGGGTGCTGTAGTCGGCGAGCAGTTCGCTCATCAGCAGCGGCATGGACCAGCCGTCGAGGATCACGTGGTGGTTGGTGACGAGCAGCCGGTAGCGGTCGGGGCGCACGGTGATCAGGGTGAATCGGATCAGCGGCGGCGCCGACAGGTCGAACCCTTCGGCGGCGTCGTCGGCGGCGACCTGATCGAGGCCGGCGTTGTCGGCGCCGGAGGTGAGGTCGATGTGCCGGAAGCGGACGGGCGCGTGGCCGAGCACGATCTGGCAGGGTCCGGCGCTGGTGTCGGTGAAGGCGGCGCGCAGGATGTCGTGGCGGTCGACGAGGGCTTGGGCGGCGCGGCGCAGGCGTTCGGCGTCGACGGTGCCGGTGAAGCCGATCGCGGTTTGCACGGTGTAGTTGTCGCCGGCGCCGGGGTTGTAGGTGGAGTGGAATCGGATTCCGGCCTGCATCGGCGACAGCGGCCACACGTCGGCCAGGTCCGGGTAGCGGTGGTCGAGCCGTTCGACGTCGGCGGCGGTCAGCTCGACCAGCGGGAAGTCCGATGGGCGCGGGGAGCGGCCTTCGGCGCGGTGGGCCGGTTCACGGGTCGGCGACGGGTCGACGGCGACGGTGCCGCCGACCAGCTCCGCCAGTGCGGCAACGGTTTTGGCTTCGAAGACGTCGCGCGGGGTGAGGGTGAGCCCGGCCGAGCGGGCCAACGCCACCAGCCGCATGGATACGATGCTGTCGCCGCCGAGGGTGAAGAAGTTGCTGTCGGCGTACACGGTGTCCAGGTGCAGGACTTCGGCGAACAGTTTCGCCATGAGCTGTTCGTCGGCGGTGGCCGGTGCCCGTCCGGCGTCCTCGTCGGATCGGAAGTCTAGTTCGCGCAACGCTTTCCGGTCGATCTTGCCGACCGGGGTGCGGGGCATGTCCGCCAGTTCCACGATGGCGGCGGGGTTCATGTAGTGGGCCAGTTCGCGTTCCAGGTCGGCGTGCAGGGCGGCCGGGTCGAGGGTGGCCCCCGGTGCGGTGACGACATAGGACACCAGCACGGGTTCACCGGCGGGTCCGGGGCGGTCGACGGTGGCGGCGACGGCCACGGTGTCGTGGCGGGCCAGGCGGGCGTCGATCTCCCCCGGTTCGATGCGCAGGCCGTGGATCTTGACCTGCTGGTCGCTGCGGCCCAGGTATTCCAGTTGCGGTCCGCGGGAGGTGTGCAGCCAGCGCACGCTGTCACCGGTGCGGTAGATCCGTTCTCCGCGAGCCGATTCCGGGTCGGCGACGAAGCGGGCCGCGGTGGTGGCGGGTCGGTCGAGGTAGCCGCGGGCCAGGGCGGGGCCGCGCACATACAGTTCGCCGGCGACGCCGGCGGGGACCGGCCGCAGCCACATGTCGCGCACGGTCACCGACAGTCCGGGGATCGGGGTGCCGATGGTGACGGGTTGCCCGGGTGTGAGGGCGTCGGATCCGGTGGCCCACACGGTGCATTCGGTGGGGCCGTAGTGGTTCATCAGCCGCCGCCCGGGCGCCCAGCGGGTGACGAGGTCGGCTGCGGTGGCCTCCCCGACGACCGCGATCGTCGTCAGTGCGGGCAGCTGCGCGGGGTCCATCGTGTTGAGCACCGACGGGGTGATGATGGCATGGGTCACCCGTTGGGCGCGCAGCAGTTCCTCGAGTGCGGCGCCGCCGTAGACGTCGGGCGGTGCGATCACCAGGCAGGCGCCGTGGCCGTGGGCGAGCAGCAGTTCCGACAGGCAGGCGTCGAATCCCGGTGAGGCGACCTGCAAGACGGCCGAGGTGGTGTTCACGCCGAACGCGTCGGCGTGGGCGGCGGCCAGGCCGGCGAGGCCGCGGTGGGTCAGGTGCACGGCTTTGGGGGTTCCGGTCGATCCGGAGGTGTAGATCAGGTAGGCGGCGTGGTCGAGCCGCAGCTCGTCGGGCGCGGCGGTGGTGTCGGGTTCGGCGGGCAGGTCGGTGTCGGCGAGGGTCCAGTCGACGGTGGCGGGAAGCCCCTGTGTGAGGGCGCGGGTGGTGACGCCGAGGGCGGTGCCCGAATCGGCGAGCAGTTCGGCGAGGCGTTCGCCGGGGTTGGCCGGATCCAGTGGCAGGAACGCCGCGCCGGTTTCGGCGACCGCCCAGATCGCGACGGCCAGCTCGATCGAACGCGGAACGACCACGGCGACAACGGTTTCCGGGCGTGCGCCGCGGGTGAGTAGCCGTTGTGCGAGCCGGTGCGCCCGCGCGGCGAGTGCCCGATAGGTGAGCGTGGTGGTTCCCGACCGCACGGCCACCGCGTCCGGGTGGGTGCGGGCGGTGTCGGTGAGGATGTCGCGCAGGGTGCGTCCGGCCGGTGCACTGCGTGGCGCCGGAATCAGTTCGGCGAGTTCGGCATTCGCGCAGGGGCTGATGGCGGCGACGGTGGCGGTGGGGTCGGCGGCGATCTGGTCGAGGATCCGTTCGTAGCGGTCGAGCAGGATGCGGGCGGTCTCGATGTCGAGCCGGTCGCAGGAGAAGCGCAACATCACGGTGTGGGTGGCGGAGGTGGCCGAATCCGGGTCGCCGGCGCGGCCGGGCCGCGGCGGAGTCACCTGCAGGCTCAGCGGATACGGGGTGGCGTCGTGGGCGTCGACGTCGACGAGCCGCAGTCCGGCCTCGCGCAGATTGTGGGTCAGCTGTTCGCGGTCGAGCGGATAGGACTCGAGCACGGTCACCGTGTCGAACATGTCGGCGAATCCGGTGGCGCGTTGCAGTTCGGCCAGCCCGAGATGGCGGTGATCGAGGGTGGCGGCCTGTTCGGACTGCACCCGGGCCAGCAGGTCGGCGACGGTTTCGGCGGGTTCGAGCCGGACCCGCAC
Source organism: Nocardia sp. AB354 (assembly GCF_049538315.1). Taxonomy (NCBI): domain Bacteria; kingdom Bacillati; phylum Actinomycetota; class Actinomycetes; order Mycobacteriales; family Nocardiaceae; genus Nocardia; species Nocardia sp. AB354. The sequence continues at coordinate 113,120 of NZ_JBMVFU010000018.1, forward strand.
GGGCAGGGTGTTGATGAACAGCCCCACCATGCGTTCGACTCCCGGCAGCTGGGGTGGGCGGTCGGAGACGGTGTTGCCGAACACGATGTCGGAGCGGCCGGTCAAGGTGGTCAGCAGCAGCGCCCATGCCACCTGCACGGTGGTGTTGGCGGTGACACCGTAGGCGCGCGACAGGTCGGTGATCGCGGCGGTCGTCTCGGCGGAGAGGTTGCGGCTGACTTCGGCGTTGTCGGCGGGCACGGTCCGGTCCGGGCGTCCGGTCACCAGGGTCGGGCTTTCGATGCCGGCGAGCACACTCTGCCAGGCGGTGATCGCGGCGTCGCGGTCCTGGCTGTGCAGCCAGTGCAGGTAGTCGCGGTAGGTGCCGGCGGGTGCCAGTGCGGCCGGATCGCCGTCCGCGGCGTACACCGTGAGCAGTTCGTGGATCAGCAGCGGCATCGACCAGCCGTCGAGCACGATGTGATGGTTGGTGAGCAGCAGTTCGAATTCGGTTGCGCCGGTGCGGATCAGGTGGAAACGCAGCAGCGGCGGCCGGGCCGGATCGAAGGGGGCCGACGCGGCGTCGATGATGCGGCGTCGTTCGCGGTCGCGTTCCCCGGCGTCGGCGATTTCGGTGAGGTCGCTGTCGTGCCAGTCGGCGCGCACGCCGCTCATCACGATCTGGCGGGGCCCGGCGGCGCTTTCGACAAATGCGGTGCGCAGGCTGTCGTGCCGGTCGATCACCGCCTGCGCCGCGGCCCGCATGCGGGCGGTGTCGACGTTCCCGGCGAGGGTCAGTGTCGCCTGCACGGTGTAGCCGTCGACGCGGTCGGTGTCGTAGACGGCGTGGAACAGCAGACCGGACTGCAGTGCGGTCAGCGGCCACACGTCGGTCATGGTCGGATATTCCAGCTGCCAGCGGTCGATCTCGTCCTGGGTGAGGTCCACGAGCGGGAAATCCGACGGGGTGAAGCCGCCGGCGGTTTCGCTGCGGGCGTGGTCGGCGAGCCCGCGCAGCGCCCGCACCCACAGTCCGGCCAGTTCCTCCACGTCCGCGCTGTTCAGCACGTCGGTGGCGAATTCCCAGGTGGCGTCGAGTTCGAGGCCGTCGGGTCCCGGTTCGGCAATGGCGTTGACATCCAGGACGGCGGGCAGCGCCATCGCCGGGTCGCCGGTCGCGGTGAGGGAGGTGAATTCCGTGGTCGGTGTCCACGGCCCGGACTGTTCGTGGACGCCGACGCGACCGAGGTAGTTGAACGCGATCTGCGGTTCCGGCGCGCCGGCCAGTTCGGCGCCGGCCTCGGCGTCGAGGCAGCGCAGCATCCCGTAGCCGATGCCGTTGCCGGGGATGGCGCGCAACTGTTCCTTGGCTGCCACGATCGCCGTGCCCGCGGCGGGGCCGCCGGCGAACGCGTCGTCGGCGTCGATGCCGCGCAGGTCCAGGCGCACCGGGAAGCGGGTGGTGAACCAGCCGACGGTGGCGCTGAGGTCGGCGCCCGGTACGGCGTGTTCCTCGCGGCCGTGTCCCTCGAGGGAGATCAGTTCGGTGTCCGGGTCGACGCCGCGGCGGCGACGCCACTCCCCCAGTGCGAGCGCCAGCGCCGCCAGCAGCGGGTCGTTGGGTGTGCCGTGGAAGCGGGCGGGGACGGTGGTGAGGATCGCTTCGGACACGTCGGCGGGTACGTGCACCTCGACGCGGCCCGCGGTGGCCGCGGTGTCGTGTGCGGGATCGAGATGTCGTGTGCCGAGCAGCTTCTCCCCCGGCGCGAGGATGGTCTTCCACAGCTCCAGTTCGCCGGCGCGGCGGCCGGCGGCGTGCTCGGTGAGTCCGTGGCTCCAGCGCCGCACCGAGGTGGTTGCGGGGCCGAAGGCGGGTTCGGCGCCGGCGCTGATCTGCTGCCATGCCCCGGCCAGGTCGGTGAGCAGGATGCGCCACGACACCGCGTCGACGGCGAGGTGGTGGATCACCACCCACATCAGGTCGGGCCCGGTGGTGTCGTCGCTCATCCGCACCAGCTGCACCAGCACACCGTCGGCGGGATCGAGCCGGTCGGCGGCCGCCTGCAACCCGGCGTCGATCTCGGTGGCGTCGCGGCGCGGCAGCCGCACCGATTCGTAGGCGGCCGCGGCGTCGACCGTGCCGGGGGCGGCCACGTCGATGTACCGGTCGGCGGAGTGGGCGCCGCGCAACACCGCGCGCAACATGTCGTGGCGGTCCAGCACCGCCGCCAGCGCGGCCACCAGGTCGGCGTCGTCGACGTGTGGCGGCAGTTCGACGAGGGTGGCCTGCGCGAAGCGGTCGAAGCGGTCGCGCGCGAGCATCGCGTACATGATCGGGGTCAGCGGCATCGGCCCGATCGCGCCGCCGGGCAGTTCGGGCAGCTGCGGGCCGCCGCCGGCGTCGGTGGCGACCGCGGCCAGAGCGGCGACGGTCTTGTGTTCGAACACGTCCTGGGTGGAGAAACTCAGCCCCTCCGCCTTGGCGCGCGCCACGAGTTGAATAGACAGGATGCTGTCGCCGCCGAGGGCGAAGAAGCTGTCGTCGGCGCCGACCGTGGCCACGTCGAGGATTTCGCCGAACAGTTGCGCCACCCGCTGTTCCCGCGGGGTGGACGGCGCCCGCCCCGCGGCCGCGGTGCCGAAGGCGGGTGCGGGCAGGGCGGCGCGGTCGAGTTTGCCGAACGCGTTGACCGGCAGGGCGTCCAACGCCATGATGACCGCGGGCACCAGATGCGGCGGCAGCGTGTCGCGGGCGAAGCGTTGCAGATCCAGCGGGTCGATGTGGCGTCCGCGCACCGGCACCACATAGGAGGCCAGCACGGTGGCGTCGGCGTTGTTGCGCACCGGCACGGTGACGGAGATGTCGACATCGTCGTGGGCGGTGAGCGCGGCGTCGATTTCGCCGGGTTCGATGCGGTAGCCGCGGATTTTGACCTGAAAGTCGGTGCGCCCCAGCAACTCCAACTCGGGGACGGGTCCGTCGCCGACCCAGCGAGCCATATCGCCGGTGCGGTACATACGCGCTCCGGGCCCGCCGTGCGGGTCGGCGACGAAGCGGGCCGCGGTTTCGGCGAACCGGTGGCTGTAGCCGCGCGCCACCCCCGGCCCGGCCAGATACAGCTCACCCGGGGTGCCGGTCGGCACCGCTTGCAGGCAGCGGTCGAGCACCATCGCCGAGACCCCGCGGATCGGGCCGCCGACGGTCAGGTCCCCGCCCGGGGTGACCGCGGCGCTGGCGGCGGTGACGGTGGTTTCGGTGGGCCCGTACTCGTTGAACATCGCCGCCGAGCGCGTCCACCGTTCGATCACGTGCGGCGGGCACACGTCACCGCCGACCACGACCACCCGCAGCTCACTCAGGTGCCGCGGATCCACCGTCGCCAGCATCGCCGGGGTGAGGGTGAGGTGGGTGACGTGCTGGGCGGCCAGCAGGTCGGTCAGTTCGTCGCCGCCGATCACCTCGGGCGGGACGACCAGCAGGGTCGCACCGTTGGCGAAGCACACCAGGAACTGCTCGAGTGAGGCGTCGAAACTGGGCGAGAGCGCATACGACACCCGTGCGGTGGCGTCCACACCGCAGACCTCGCTGCGGTCGGCGATGAGGTTGGCCAGCCCCGCATGGGTCACCTGCACCCCTTTCGGGATGCCGGTGGATCCGGAGGTGTAGGTGATGTAGGCGAGGTCGTCGGGGCGCAGCGGGCGCAGGCGTTCGCTGTCGCCGATCGGGGCGCCGGTGGTGTCGCGGCAGGCGGCCGCGGTGTCCGGATCGTCGAGCACCACCGGCGTGACCGTGTGCGGCAGCCGTCCCCGGTAGGCGTCGACGGTGATGCCGGCCCGGGCGCCGCTGTCGGCGATCATGTGCTCGATGCGTTTGGCCGGATAGTCGGGATCGACCTGCACGATCGCGGCGCCGGATTTGGCGACCGCCCAGGCGGCGACGATCGATTCGACCGAGCGGCGCAGCATGATCGCGACGGTGGTGTCGGGGCCGCAGCCGCGTGCGATCAGTTGGCGGGCCAGCTGTGAGGACCGGGCGTCGAGTTCACCGTAGGTCACGGTGGCGCCGGGTGTGGAGATCGCGTCGGAGGCGGGCTGGCGCCCGGCGCTGTCGGCCAGGATGTCGGGCAGCAGCCGGGGCGCGACCGCGTCGTCGCCGTGCACGGGCAGCAGCCGCTGCTGTTCGGACGGTGCGAGCAGCGGCAGCCGGTCGATGCGGTATTGCGTTCCGCGGTCGAGGAATTCGTGCAGGAACATCAGGAAGCGGCCGTGGTGGGCGGCGAGTTCGTCGGGCCGGTAGATGTTCGGATTGCCCTGGAAGTCGATGTGGGTGCTGTCGCGGCCGGCGCCGGGATAGATGTTGACGAACAGGTCGGCGGTGGGCCCGGAGGTGAGCACGTGCAACCGGCCGGTGGTGTCGCCGAGGACCACGTCGTTGTCGATCATCATCAAATTCACGGCGGGACCGAAGGAGGCGGTCTCGTCGCGGGCGATGCCCATATCGCGGAAGATGTCTTCCTGCCGGTAGCGCTGGCGGCGCAGCGCGCTGGTCAGCTCGCCTTGCACCGCGTCGATCAGTTCACCGACGCTGCGGGAGCCGACCCGCACGCGCAGCGGCACCACGTTGGCGACCATGCCGCCGGAGCGGCGCAGTATCGCGGAGTGGCGGCCTGACACCGGAAGGCTCAGCAGCACCTCGGTGCTTCCGGTCATGCGGGCCAGGTAGGCGGCGAAGGCGGCGACGACGATCGGGGTGACGCTGGTGCTGCGTTCGGCGACCACGGCATCCAGCAGTGCGGCGGTCTCGGGTGCGAGCGCTTCGCTGACCAGCGCCGGATGGATGGTGGGTTTGCCGACACGCCCGGCCAGGCTGACCACGGGCGGTGCGTCCACCAGATGTTCGGTCCAGTATTTGCGGTCGTTGTCGAATCGCGTCGACCCACGATAGGCCAGGTCCTGTTCGGTGATCTCGGCCAGATCCTTCGCCGCGGCCGGGGTGGGTTCGGTACCGCGCAGCCACGCGTTGTACAGCTCGGTGATGCGCTGCAGCATCGTCACCGCGGCGAATCCGTCGAGGGCGATGTGGTGGGCGCGCTGGTACCACAGGTAGTGGTTGTCGCCGACCTGGTATATGACGCACACCATGAGGTGGTCGTGCAGCAGATCCAGCGGTGCGGCGTAGTCCTCGGTCATCAGCTGGTGCGCGGTGGCCACCGGGTCGGTGTGACGGCGCAGATCCACCACCGAGATCGGGCCGCCGTGGAAGTGGTCGACGAACTGGCAGGGTTCGCCGTCGACCTCGATCAGGTGCAGATGTCCGGACCCGAATTCGAGGCTCGCGGTGCGGCAGGCCTCCATGAGCAGATCGGTATCCAATTCCCCGATGATTTCCACGTATTGCGCCACCGAAATCGGGGATTCGCCCGCGAGGTGCTGGGCGAACCATATTCCGCGCTGCGCCGCGGTGAGCTTGAATACGCCGTCCGGCGCCGGGCGCGGGAATCCGTGCCCCGAAGTGCGTGCGCGTGTTCCGTTGCCTGGTGCCTGGTGACCGCCGAGTGGCGCCGGGCCGATCCGCGGTGACTTCGGTGCCTGTGAATCGCCGCCGAAGTTGCTTTTGAATTGGGTCACCGGTCCTCCATCGGATCTCTTTACTTCGACGCAGTGACACGACGCCGGACCGTTTCCTCGAAACGACGTCGGTCGTATTGCGTGAAGCACGTCGAAATGTGCGCCGCGATTTCTCGAGCGCGACGAACAGCGCCCTCGTCGCCCTGGGCGGATATTCGTCTGGTGGTGCGGCCGGCGGGCGCGAAGGCGGTGGTCACGACGCCCCGACACGTCGCGGCGACCGCCCGCGTGGGCCGTCGGCCCAGGTCAGTCCGTGTGTTTGCAGCGGAGCCGGTGATCGCGCGACCGCCGGTCCGCGGATTCGACGCCACCCCGGGGTTCGGAGCCGTCACCGTCGCCGTGCCCGCCGCCGCACATCGCGTCGTGCGGGGCGGCGCGGCCCGTATCCGGGCCTGGCGGGGCGGGCGGGTTACCCACATCGTTGGAATTCATCGCGTTCACCGGATCACCTTCTGGCACGTGAAGCACCTCACGGCAGTGTGTCGTAGGTAGATTCGGTGGGCGGGCGCGCCCGGATAAAAAGTAATTTTTTGATAACTACGCAGTTTCCTCGGTACCAGATAGCCGGACTTTCGCCCGCTCGAGCGCAGGAAGAACGAGACACTTCCGGTTGCCGCCCGCGGTTTTCGTGACGGTCGTTATGAAATCGAGCCCCGAGAAGGTCTGAATTTCGGTGTGGTCACCGGCATCAGAAACCACAGAAATCACAACAATCACAAAACTCGAGGCACCACACGGATGTGACCGCCGGCCGCACCGGTGCGTCCCGCACCGGTGCGGCCGCGCGTGCGCGGGGGCGCCCCCTCGGACGGCGGCCGGATCCGAAGTGTTCGGAAATTTGGTTCTCAAAACCGCACCTACCGGTTACTTGAATGAGTCATACTTCGGACCGTGTCCACTACGGCGGATTTCGAGCGCATGCTGCGCCGGGCCGCGCTGCGGGTGACGGCCCCGCGGATCGCGGTGCTGACCGCTGTGGCCGACCACCCGCACTCCGACACCGACACCATCCTCGGCCTCGTCCGCGGCACCCTGGGCACGGTCTCCCATCAGGCCGTCTACGACGTGCTGCGGGCGCTGACCGAGGCGGGTCTGCTGCGCCGGATCCAGCCGATGGGCTCGGTCGCCCGCTACGAGACCCGCGTCGGCGACAACCACCACCATCTGGTGTGCCGCTCCTGCGGCGTCATCGCCGATGTGGACTGTTCGGTCGGCGACGCACCGTGTCTGACCGCCGCCGACGACAACGGCTTCGTCCTCGACGAGGCCGAGGTCATCTACTGGGGCCTGTGCCCCTCCTGTTCCCTGCCGACTGCTCGATCGACCCCGTGATCACAGCCAGTTTCACTCACTCGGAAAGGAAAGACCGTGCCTGAGGAACATCCACCTATCGCCGAGGCCAATACCGAACCGCCCGAGAGCGGATGCCCCGTCGTCGGCCGCATGAAGCGACCCGTCGAAGGTGGCGGCAACCGCGACTGGTGGCCGGAACAGCTCAATCTCAAAGTGCTGCAGCACAATCCGGCCGAAATCAATCCCTTCGGCGCGGACTACGACTATGCCGCCGAATTCGCCACCCTGGATCTGGCCGCGGTCAAGGCCGACATCATCGAGGTGATGACGACCTCGCAGGACTGGTGGCCGGCCGATTTCGGCCACTACGGGCCGCTGTTCATCCGCATGGCCTGGCATGCGGCCGGCACCTACCGCATCGAGGACGGCCGCGGCGGCGCCGGATCCGGGATGCAGCGCTTCGCCCCGCTCAACAGCTGGCCCGACAACGCCAGCCTGGACAAGGCGCGCCGGCTGCTGTGGCCGGTGAAACAGAAGTACGGCCGCAAACTGTCGTGGGCCGATCTCATCGTCTACACCGGCAACGTCGCCCTCGAGCATATGGGTTTCCAGACCTTCGGTTTCGGCGGCGGCCGCGTCGACGAGTGGGAGCCCGAGGAGGTGTATTGGGGTCCGGAGATGGAATGGCTCGGCGATGCCCGCTACTCCGGGCAGCGCGATCTGGAGAACCCGCTCGCGGCCGTGCAGATGGGCCTGATCTACGTCAATCCCGAAGGGCCCAACGGTAATCCGGATCCGCTGGCGGCCGCGATCGACATCCGCGAGACGTTCCGCCGGATGGCGATGAACGATGTGGAAACCGCGGCGCTGATCGTCGGCGGGCACACCTTCGGCAAGACCCACGGCGCCGGCCCCGCCGACAACGTCGGCCCCGAACCGGAAGCCGCGCCGCTCGAGCAGATGGGCCTGGGCTGGAAGAGCTCGTTCGGCACCGGTGTCGGCAAGGACGCGATCACCAGCGGCATCGAGGTGACGTGGACCCCGACCCCGACCCGCTGGGACAACAGCTTCCTCGAAACCCTCTACGGCTACGAATGGGAGCAGACCAAGAGTCCCGCCGGGGCGTGGCAGTGGGTGCCGAAGGACGGCGCCGGCGCGGGCACGGTGCCCGACGCCCACGATTCGTCCAAGACCCAGGCCCCGGCGATGCTGACCACCGACCTGTCGCTGCGATTCGACCCGATCTACGGGCCGATCACGCGGCGCTGGCTCGACCATCCCGAGGAACTGGCCGACGAGTTCGCCAAGGCCTGGTACAAGCTGATCCACCGCGATATGGGACCCAAGTCCCGGTATCTGGGTCCGCTGGTGCCGGAGGAGACCCTGTTGTGGCAGGACCCGATCCCGGCCGTCGATCACGACCTGATCGGTGACGCCGAGATCACCACCCTCAAGGCGCGGATCCTCGATTCGGGCCTGACGGTGCCGCAGCTGGTGTCGACGGCCTGGGCGGCGGCGGCCTCGTTCCGCGGCAGCGACAAACGCGGCGGCGCCAACGGCGGCCGGTTGCGGTTGCAACCGCAGAACGGCTGGGAGGTCAACGACCCCGACGAGCTGGCCCAGGTGATCCGCACCCTGGAAGCGATCCAGGAGGCGTTCAACACCGAACAGTCCGGCAACGTGCGTGTCTCGTTCGCCGACGTCGTGGTGCTCGGCGGTGTCGCGGCGATCGAGAAGGCCGCCCGCGACGCCGGTTTCGGGGTGAGCGTCCCGTTCACCCCCGGCCGCACCGACGCCACCCAGGAACAGACCGATGTGGAGTCGTTCTCCGCGCTCGAACCCAAGGCCGACGGTTTCCGCAACTACCTCGGCAAGGGCACCCGGCTGTCGGCGGAGTATCTGCTGGTCGACAAGGCGAACCTGCTGCGGTTGACCCCGCCGGAGATGACCGTGCTCGTGGGCGGTCTGCGGGTGCTCGGCGCCAACTACAAGCAGTCGCCACTGGGCGTGCTCACCGACAACCCCGGAGTGCTGAGCAACGATTTCTTCGTGAATCTGCTCGACATGAGCACCGAGTGGAAGCCCTCTCCGGCCGACGACGGCACCTACGTCGGCTCGGACCGGGCCACCGGCGAGCAACGCTGGAACGGCAGCCGCGTCGATCTGGTCTTCGGCTCGAACTCGCAGCTGCGGGCGCTGGCCGAGGTGTATGCCACCGACGACGCCAAGGGCAAGTTCGTCGACGATTTCATCGCCGCCTGGGACAAGGTGATGAACCTGGATCGGTTCGACCTGGCCTGATCCGCCGTTGCCCGGATGCCCCGCGCACCACCGCCGGTGCGCGGGGCATCCGCACGTCCGGGGAGCATGCCGGTTCGGGCGGTCGTTCGGCCGCGGACGCTACAGTCACCCGAGACCACTCGGGCACAGGAGGCCGCCGTGACCGTTCCGCTGCTGGCGTGGGCCGGTGCGCTGGCGCTGATCGTCGTCTTACTGGTGTTCGACTTCGTCTTCCACGTGCGTCGCGCGCATTCGCCGACCCTGGGCGAGTCGGCGGCGTGGTCGGCGGCCTATATCGGTGTGGCGGTGGCGTTCGGGTTCGTGGTGTGGGGTCTGGGCGGATCCGAGATGGGGGTCGAGTACTTCGCCGGCTACATCACCGAGAAGGCGTTGTCGGTGGACAATCTGTTCATCTTCCTGGTGATCTTCACCGCCTTCCGGGTGCCCGCGGCCGCCCAGCAGAAGGTGCTGCTGGTGGGGATCGTGATCTCGCTGCTGGCGCGCACCGGATTCATCTTCCTCGGAGCGACGCTGATCAACCGTTTCGCGTGGGTGTTCTACCTGTTCGGCGGGGTGCTGCTGGTGACCGCGGGCAATATGCTGCGTCCCGAGAGCGAGGACGCCCACTCCGGCGACGGGCTGGTGGTGCGCGCGACCCGGAAACTGTTGCGCACCACCGACTCCTACGACGGTGACGCGATGACCACGATCGTGGACGGTCGGCGCCGGTTGACGCCGATGGTGTCGGCGATGATCGCGATCGGTGGCACCGATGTGCTGTTCGCCCTCGATTCGATTCCCGCGATCTTCGGCCTCACCGAGAACGTATTCCTGGTGTTCACCGCCACCGCGTTCTCGCTTTTGGGGTTGCGGCAGTTGTTCTTCCTGCTCGAGGGGCTGCTGGACCGGTTGATCTATCTGGGTTTCGGGCTGGCCGCCGTCCTCGGCTTCATCGGCGTGAAGCTGATTCTGCACGCGCTGCATCACAACAGCGTGCCGTTCGTCAACGACGGCGACCCGGTGCCGGTGGCCGAGATTCCCACCGTGTGGTCGCTGGTCGTGATCGTCGCGATACTCGTTGTGACGGTGGTGGTTTCGCTGTGGAGCCCGGCCGGGCGCGCGCAGACCGCGGTCGCCGGGGCGCGCCGCTACGCCACCCGGTACCTCGATCTGGGCTACGAGGCCGATCAGGCCGTGCGCGAACACACCTACGGGCGGATGCTGGCAGCGGAACGGACCATGGCCGGGCTGCCGGACAAATATGTGCACCGGTTCCGCGCCGAGGACCTGACCACGCTTCTGGACCGCGCGCACGTCGTGCACGAGGACCGCATGGAGCGCATCCGCGCGGGCCTGCCCCTGCGGATGTGACCGTCGAACCCTCCCCTTTATATTCCGTTTCGGCTATATTGCCGATATGGCATCTACGTTCGAGGCGCTGGCCGAACCGCGGCGCCGCGAAATCCTCGACCTGCTGCGCCGGCGCGAACACCTGGTCGGCGAACTGGTCACCGAACTGCGCCTGGCACAACCGACGGTATCGAAACACCTGAAGATCCTGCGCGGCGCCGGCCTGGTCGAGGTCCGCCAGGACGCCCAACGGCGCTGGTACCGGCTGCGACCCCAGCCGCTCACCGAGATCGACCTGTGGCTGGCCCCCTACCGGCAGTTGTGGGACACCAGCCTCGACGCGCTGGCCCGCCACCTCGACGCGCTGGCCGCCGACGACAGCACCACCCTCACCGAAGCCGAAACCGCAAGGAGTGATGACGATGAGTGACCCGTCCGCCGAACTGACCACGATCGACGGCACGCCCACGTTGCGGTTCGAGCGCCGCTTCGCCCATCCCCGGGAACGAGTGTGGCGGGCGATCAGCGATCCCGAGCAGATGAAGGCGTGGTTCCCGGCCGCGGTGCAGACCGACCTGCGCCCCGGCGCGCCGATGCGATTCGTCTTCGACGACGAAGCCCCGGTCGAGGACACCTGGGACGGGGAGGTCCTCGAGGTCGATCCGCCGAAGGTGTTCATGTTCCGCTGGAACCGGGATGTGCTGCGGTTCGAGTTGATCGCCGACGGCGACGGCTGCCGGCTGGTGTTCACCCACGCGCTCGGCGACGGCCCGACCGGCCGCCTCGGCGCCGCCCGCACCGCCGCCGGATGGGACGGCTGCCTGACCAGCCTGGCCGCCGCACTCGACGACCGCGCCGAAGATGAGGACCCGAGAGCCGGATGGCTGGCCCGGGCCGAAGCCTACGCCGAGAAGTTCGGGCTGGCCCGCGGCAGCGCCGAACCCGGCGTGGGCCCCGAATCCGATGTGGTGCTGCGCTTTTCGCGGGACCTGGTGTGGCGGCCCGCGGACACGATCTGGGCGATCCTGATCGAGGACCACCCCCTGCACGTCGGCGCGCTGCCACCGGCGCGCGCGACCAATCCGGCGATCGAGCCGGGACCGGTCACCGCATTCGATCCGCCGCGGCTGCTGGAATACGAGGTGTCGGTGGCCGGGCAGCCGGCGGGACGGGCGCGGTGGGAGATCATCGCCGATCCGCGACTGGGCACCCGGGTCGATTTCACCCACACCCTGCCCCAACGGCTCGCCGAGCACCGCGCCGGACTGCTGGCCGCCTGGCAGGTGCATGTCGAACTGTTCTTCGCGGCAACACAGGGCGAGATCCGGTGCCCGTGGCCCGAGCAGCGGGTTACCGAACTGACCGCCACCTACAGCTGAGTCACCGCGCGGGCACGCGGCCGGTGCGGGCCGGAATCGTGGTGTCCAGCACCGTCATCAGCGCGACGAGGACACCGAGGCCGACGATCACCCAGGCGATGGCGTGCAGCCCGGCATCGGTGGTGGCCGAACCGAAGGTCAACGTGATCAGGCTGGAGGAGAAGATCGCCCCCATATAGGCGAAGGTGCGATACAACCCCGACGCCACCGCGACCTGCCGGGCGGGCGCCTGCACATACAGCGCGGCCTGGTTGGCGAACCCGCTGGCGCCGCCGGCCACGCCGAACAGCAGCGACATCGCGATCAGCACGATCACCGGCGAGTTGTGCGTGATCACGGCCATGACCAGCCCGGTCGCGATCAACGCCGCACCGCTCGCGGTCAGCGGCACCCGCACCCAGCCGCGATTGGACACCAGCCGCGCGATGACGATACTGATCGCCGACAGCGGCAGCAGGATCAACCCCACCTGGGAGGCGCTGTAGTGGGCGGCCTGTTCCATCCACTGACTGGTCCCGTAGAGGGCGGTGTAGGTGCCCAGCGACACCACCGCCTGCCGCAGATACGTGCGCAACAGGCCGCCGTTGCCGGTCAGCATCCGCACATCGATGAGCGGGCTGCGGGCCCGCAACTCCCACGCCACCAGCGCGGCGACCAGTCCCAGCGTCACCGGCAGCAACCACCACAGCGGTGAGCGCAGATCCGACAGAAACCTCAGCATGCCGATCACGGCGCCGGCGAACAGGCCGATGCCGACGAGGTCGACCGCGGCCGGCAGCGACCCCTGATCGCGGTCGCGCGGTGCATCCTTCGGCACCCCGGTCGCCGTCGCCACCAGCGCGACCAGCGCGAGCGGAATGTTGACGAAAAATATTGCGCGCCAACCGAACACACCCGCCAACAGACCACCCAGCGGCAGCCCCACCACGGAGGTGACCTGCGCGGCGATCGAGAAGTTGCCCAGCACTCGCGCCGGCACCCCCGTCCCGGCGTCGTCGGCGCGCCGCCGCACCAGCGCCATCGCGGTGGGAAACGCCGCCGAGGTGCCGATCCCGATGAGCGCGCGCGACACCACCAGGAAGCCGAATGCCGGTGCGGCGGCGCCGATCACGCCGGCGGCGATGAGGATGATCAACCCGCCGGTGAACACCCGGCGCGGCCCGAACAGCGTGGCGAGTTTGCCCATGGTGGGCTGGGCGACGGCGCTGCACAGATACAGCACCGAGATGAGCACGGCGGTGGTGCCGGGGCCCCGGTGGAAGTCGACGCCGATGCCGACGAGGGCGGTGGCGATGGTGGAGGTGTTGATCGGATTGAGGGTCGAGCCCAGCAGCAGCGGCCCGACGAAGCGGACGGTGAACGGGTCGCTGCGGGCGGGCGCGGTGTCGGCGGGGGCGGCCGTCACGAGCGGGCCGCCAATGTCCGTAGCACGTCGTCGGTGGTTCCGGTTTCGGCGATGCGGCCGAAGATGTGGGCGATGCTGTGGTCGTGGCGTTCGGCGTCGGAATCGGTCATCGCATCGACCGGCAGCGTGACGTGGAAACCCTGTTCGTGGGCGTCGCGGGCGGTCGATTCGACGCCGGCGCCGGTGGCGATGCCCACGACCACCACCTGCGTGACGCCGTCGGCACGCAACCGGTCGGCGAGCCCGGTGCCGGCGAAGGCGCTGCGGGCGTGCTTGGTGACCTGGATGTCGCCGGGCTGCGGCGCCATCTCGGGAATGAGGGCGGTCCAGTCCGGCGGCAGATCGGTCATGGTCATCGCGCCGGCGTCGGTGCGCCCCGGCGGGGTGCCGGCGACGTTGACGAGCACGACCGGCAGGTCCCGGTCGCGGAAGGCGTGCGCGAGTGTGGCCGCGCGCGTGATCACGGGTTCGACCGGATGCGCCAGCGGCCGGCCGACGATGCCCTGCTGCAGATCGATCACGATGAGGGCGGTGGCCGGGTCCAGGGTGGTGACGGGCATGACGAATTCCTTTGCTGGCGTGCGGTTTCGGACGCACCGGGGTCGGCGCGCGCCGGATCGCGCGAACCCGGTGGCCGGGTCGCGGATTTCGGTTGTGGGCGCTTGGATCAGCCGGCGCGGCCGATGCGGTCGAGCAGCCCGACCGCATCGGCGAGTTGCCGGATTTCGGCGTCGGTGAATTCGGCCTCGATGACGCGGGTGAGCCAGTCCTCTTTCGCGCGGCGGCCGGTGCGGAATTCGTCGCGGGCGGCCTCGGTCAGGTCCAGGACGGTTTTGCGGCCGTCGGCCGGATCGGGTGTGCCCGCGATGAGACCCGCCCCTTCCAGCGCGCGAACGATTTTCGCCATCGACTGCGGGCGCATTCCCGCCGCGTGGGCCAGTTGGGTGGCCGTGGCGGGACCGCCCTGTTCGAGGCGGATGAGGACCGAGCTCTGGGATTTGGTGAGGTCGCTGCCCTCGGCCTGAGCGCGCAGCTGCCGCAGCAGCCGGCTGACGGCGACACGCAGATCGGCCGCCACCGCGGCGGGGGTGGGCGCAGGCTTTCCGGACATGACTCCACCGTATCATTTACTAAGCTAACTGTACAGCTGACTGTATAAATTCGATGCGACTCGGCCTTCGCCGAGTGTGATTACTTGACGGCCGGTAAGTAATGTCGCTAGCCTGACCGAAAAGCCCCCTACCGGGTCGTTTACTCGATCCGGCCGGCGCGGGAAGTGGGTGGGGATGGAAACCGTCAGTGTGTTGTGGCCGGTGCCGGCCGAGCGCGTCGCGACCGTCGAAGTCGGCGAGGACGCGCTGACCGACCTGGAAATCGAACCGCTGCTCGCCGCGATCGTCGGCGATACCGACGACCACGACCTCACCGCCCTGCTGCGCCGCCCCGTCCGCGACCCCGACACCGTCCGATTCCGCCACGAGGTGTTCACCGACCTCGACGACCACGAAACATACGCCGCCGCAGAGGAATTCGTGATCGCCATGTGGCGGGTGCGGCGCCGGCTGCGCATCGCCGGCGAACTGTATCACCGGCATCAACGCCACCGCGCCCACCTCGACGCCGCCGCCGGCTACGTGGCCGCGGTCACCGCACTGCACGCGGCGACCGCACGGCTGCCACTGCGATCGCGGGCACTGCTGCGGTGGCGCACCTACCTCGACACCTATTGCGCCGGTGCGGATCTGCGCACACTGGCCCACGACATCGACACCGTACGAGCCGCGCTGGCCCGCGTGCGGTACCGGCTGCGGATCGTCGACCGCACCCTCGAGGTGAGCCCCGCACACCCCGCACCCGACTACACCGCCGCCGTGACGCGACTGCTCGCCCGCTTCGGCGCACCACACCGCCGCGACCCACACCCGCAACCGGAGTGGCCGGACATGAACCAGACCGAGGAACATATCCTCGACCGGGTCGCCGACCTGTACCCGGCGCCGTTCGAGCGACTGGCCGAATTCGCCACCCGCCATCGAGATTTCATCGCCCCCGAGGTGACCGACTTCGATCGAGGCATGCAGTTCTATCTGCGCTACCGCCGGTTCGCCCTCCGCGCCGCCGGCACCGGCCGCAGTCTGTGCCTGCCCGAGATCGCCGCACCCGGCGAACCGATCCACGCCGAGTGCGCCTACGACCTCGCCCTCGCTACCCGCTCACCGAACCCGCTGGTGTGCAACGATTTCCGCCTCGAACCCCCGGAACGAATGACGGTGGTGACCGGCCCCAACCAGGGCGGGAAGACGACCTTCGCGCGCGCGATCGGGCAACTGGTGTACTTCGCCGCGCTCGGCGGCCCGGTCCCCGCGCAGGCGGCGCGGCTGCCGTTGCCCGATCGCATCCACACCCACTTCGAACGCGCCGAACACGCCGGCGACCCGGACGGAAGGCTGCTGGCGGACCTGCGCTCCATGCGCGAAATCCTGCGGACCACGAGCGCGGACACCCTGGTCGTGCTCAACGAGAGTTTCTCCACGACCACCACACATGACGGCGCGCGCATCGCCGGCGAGGTCCTGGCCCACATCGTGCGGCTCGGCGCCTGGGGGGTGTGGGTGAGCTTCTTCGACGACCTCGCCGACGCCGGACCCGAGGTGGTGTCGATGGTGGCATCGACCGACCCGGCCGACCGCGCACACCGCACCTACCGCATCGTGCGCCGCCCCGCCGACGGCAACGCCTACGCCACCGAACTCGCCCAACGCTACGGACTCGGCTACCACGCGGTGGCCGCGAGGCTGGCGCGATGAGGGTCCGGCTGCTGTTCCCCGCCGACACCGCACCCGCACCGGCCGCGCTCGGCGACACCGCTGTCGCGGATCTGGGCATCTCCGCGCTGATCGACACCATCGCCGAGCGCGACCCGGCGATCGCCGACACGGTCCGGGCAGTCATCACCGCGCCCCCGGCGGATCCGGCCGTGATCACACACCGCCACGCCGTGCTCACCGACTGCTGCGCCCACCCCGACCTCGTGCGCGCCGTCCACGACATCGCCGCCGCCGCGACGTCGGTGCGGCGCTGGACATCGGCGGCACGCCGGCGCGCCAACGGCACACTGGTTCTGACCCTGCCACCGTTCACCGCACAGCTCGAGCAGCTGCGCCGGCTGCGCACCCTGCTCGAACGCGACGGCGACCCCCTCACCGCCGCGGGCTGGACCGACCTGATCGCGACGACGAAGCAGTTCGACGACACCTACCTGCGAGCGGTGCGCGACGAGCTGAGCGTGCTGCGCTTCGACCACGGCGTCGACATCGAGGCGGGCCTGGGCACCGGCAACAAGATCACCGATGTCGTGGTCCACCGGCCACCCGCACGCCGGCCACGATTCGGATTCCCCCGCAGCACAAGCGTTTTCGAAGCGATCGCCGACGGCGATGCCGAGGCCGATCCGGTGATGCAGCTGAAGGACCACGCGCTGGCAGAACTCGCGGACGTGGTCGCCGCTACCGCCGACGGGCTGCACGCCTTCTTCCTGCGGTTACGCGAGGAGACCGCCTTCTACCTCGGCTGCCTGATCCTGCGAGAGCGCCTCGACCGCATCGCGATCCCCTACTGCCTGCCGCACCCCCACCCGTCCGGCACGACGCGGCTGCGCTGCCGCGGGCTGCGCGACATCACCCTGGCGCTGGGCCCGGAACCCGCGAGCGTGGCGGGCAGCGACCTCGCCGCCGACGGGCGATCGCTGCTGATCGTCACCGGCGCCAACAACGGCGGCAAATCCACGTTCCTGCGCAGCCTCGGCGCCGCGCAGCTGATGATGCAGGCCGGAATGTTCGTCCTCGCCGAGGAATTCGCCGCCGACGTCCGCGACGGAGTGTTCACCCATTTCGTCGGCGACGAGGACCACACCCTGTCCTACGGCAAACTCGCCGACGAACTGGTCCGGATGAACGCGGTGATCGACCGGATCGGGCCGCGCGGGCTGCTGCTGTGCAACGAGGCGTTCGCCTCCACCGGCGAACGCGACGCCGGCCGTATCGCCGGGCCCCTGCTGCGGGCGCTCACCGAGGCCGGAGTGAAGGTCGTGTTCGTCACCCACCTCTACGACTACACGCGCACCCGCCACGCCGAGGCGCACCCCGGCGACCTGTTCCTGCGCGCCGAACGCGGACCCGACGGCACACGCACCCACCGCATCGTGGCGGGCCCGCCCGAGGCCGGCGGTCACGGCTACGACCTGTGGGCCGCCACCGAACCCGGGTAACCGGGCTCAGGCCGAGGGACGCAGACTGCTCAGCACCCGGATCGCATCCGACAGCGGGATCATCCGGCCGGGTTGTTCGGCGAGCAACCCCATCTCGATGTACTGGCGAATCAGCATCGAGGGGGTGATGCAGTGTGCGGCGGCCGCCTCCCGGATCCGGTCACGCAGATCCTTCGGCAGTTTCAAGGAGGTGGTGACCATCCCGCGTTCGATCTCCTCGCCGGTCGGCGGCAGCGCGGGCGCCGCGGCGGAGTCGTCGAACACCAAACCGTCCACGACCGCCTGCGGGTCGGCGCCGGGCTTCGGTTCGAAGATGTGCTTGTCGGTCATCGGTTCGCCTCCCATGCGGTGTATTCCTCGAGCTGCTGCGGGCGCATCTGCGCGGCCATCACGATCTCCCAGGTGCCGGCCGACTCCGGCGACGGCCGCATCCGCAGCATCACCACCAGTGGACGGCCCGCGTCGGTGCGGCCCCACACGGTCGTGACGGGCAACCCTTCCGGGGTGCGGGCCGGGCGCGGCCAGCGCCGCGACGAATACAGCACCTCCATCACCTCCCAGGGCGCCACCTCGGCACGATCCAGGAACGAGTGGATTCCGATCCACCATGCGTACTCCACGCAGCCACCATAATACCCGCGTATTACCTACCTCGGCAGTGGTGAGCGTCGCTGCGGCAGCACCACCGTGCGATCGAACGCCGCGGGATGGGCCGCGGCGTGCTCGACCGCCGCCGCGACGTCGTCCAATCCGAACGTGGTGACCGTTTCCACCGAGAGATCGAGCAGCCCGCACCGCACCAGCTCGATCAACCCCGCAACAGCGGTGCGCGGGCACATCCACTGACCCCGCACCGTCACACTGTTGCGCATCAGCCACGGATACGGCAGCGCCAGATCGGAACCGCCGAGCATCCCCACCCCGCCCATGAGCACGACGCGTCCGAACTCCCGCACCGTCATCACCGCGGTCCGCACCACGCGCGTGTCCGCCGCGGGCGGCAGAATATCGAGCACCACATCCACCGGTCCCCCGCCCGCGGCCACCATCGCCTGCCGATCCACCTCCGCGTCGCCGGTCAGCTCGACCGGGCGCACACGGTCTCCGAACAGGTCCCGCAACCGGGTCGCAGCCGCGCGGTTGCGGCCGGGAGCCACTACCCGGCTCGCGCCCATGGCAAGCCCCACCGCCACCGCCGCACCCCCGAAATTGCCGGTCGCCCCGCTCACCAGCAATGTTTCCCCGGCACGCAGATCCGCCGCCAGCAGACCCCCGTACGGCACCAGCGGCACCGCCAGCGACGCCCAGCCGGCCACGTCCTCGCCGTCGACGTCACCGAGCGGCACGGCGTTCTCCGTCGGCACGACCATGCGCTCCGCGAACGACCCGTGATGAAAGTACCGCGACAATCGCAGCCCGCCCGGACCACGCGAACTCCAGCCCTGCAACGTGATGTCGGGAGTGCGCGCGTCGTCGCGGGAACGCACCGTCGGATCACACCACACCAGGTCCCCGGGCCGCAGCCGGGTCGCATCCGGACCGGCCGACACCACCCGCCCGACCCCGCCCATTCCCGGAATCACCGGCGGCTCCAGCGGATAGTTGCGCACACCGCCGAAAACCTCTGCCGCATACGGCAAGACACAGGTAGCGAGCACATCCACCAGGACCTCACCCGGCCCGGCCACCGGATCGGGCACAGTCGTCACCGTCAACGGCTGCCCGAACTGTTCCAACATCGCCGCACGCATCGCCCACTCCTCAGGTTCCGAATCTCTTCTTCGCCAACGTAGGACGCGATCCGGCCATGCCACCAGCGAAAGTCCGGCATATCTGGTATGCCGGACAGTCATGGATCTGTCACCGGCCGGACTGCGGGTGCTGGCCGAGGTCGCCGAACGCGGATCGTTCACCGCCGCGGCCGCCGCCCTCGGCTATACCCAATCCGGCATCTCACGCCAAGCCGCGGCCCTCGAACGCGAGGCCGGAAAACCCCTGTTCGAACGCCACCGCACCGGCGTCCACCTCACCCCGGCCGGGCTGACGCTGCTGCGCCACGCACGGGTCGTGCTGGACGCGCTGGAGGCCGCGCGACGCGACCTCGACGACCGCGATCTCGTCCAGCGGGTACGGCTGGGCAGCCTCATCAGCGCGGGCGCGGTACTCGTACCCACCGCGCTGGCCGCGCTGCGACGCACCCACCCCGCACTCGAGGTGTCCACCCGCGAGGGCACCACGCCGGCGCTGGTCCGCGCCATCCGCGCCGGCAGCCTCGATCTCGCCGTGATCACCTCGCGGCCGCCGCACCGGCCACCCGACACCGAACTACCGCGGCTGATCGTCGAACAACTCGGCGAGGTGGAACTGCTCGTCGCCGCCCCCGCCACCGGCCGCTTCGCCGGGCGCACCACCATCACGGTCGACGAACTCGTCGACGCCCCGTGGATCGCGAGCCCCGCCGCCACCACCGAACCGCTGCTGGGAGTGTGGCCGGGGCTGCCCGGCCGCCCCCACATCGCACACCGCGCGCGCGACTGGCTCGCCAAACTCGCCCTCGTCGCCGCCGGCTGCGGCGTGACCACCGTCCCCTCGGGCCTGTTCCCGGCGCTGCCGCCGGAGGTCATCACGCTGCGCGTCGTCACCGGCTCCCACGACCGCGCCGCCACCGAACTGCGCCGCCTGTCGCTGGTCCGCACACCGGCCCCGCTCACCCCGCCGAACGCGGCCGTGATCGAGGCATTACGCAGCGCCGCAACACCTTTCGCACGCGGGAGCGCCCGGGCGACGGGCTAGCCGGTCACCAGATCAGGGTCCGCTCGGGCACCCGCACACACGCGAAGAAGCGTTTGCCGATATCGCTGCCGTCGTGGTTGTAGGCGTTCATGATCTCGGCCAGTTCGTCGGCCAGCTCCTGCAGCGCCGGGCTCGGATTGTCGATGCCGCAGTCGCTGACCCAACCCCACTCCCGCGGCACACCCTCGATGGTGACGATGATCTTGCCGACGTACGGCGTTGCGACAGAGTAGGAGATCTCGATGGGAGCGTCCCGGATCGGCGAACGTTCGGCGAGCTCCGCACGATGCTGCGGCATGCTGAAGATCTGCGCGAAAACGATGTCCTGACTGATCATTTCGGCAATGCTCGCCAACGTGGCGTGCCGCCCGACCCGGTGATAGCGGGGACCGTAATCACGATCGCCCCGCGGTCCCGCCGCCTGCGGATGCTTGGCCAGGATGCGGTCGAGCATGCGCTGGGCGGCCTCGCGTTCGGCGGCACCGGTCGCGGGATGATCGATCAGCTGGCGCAGCCGGGAAATCCGGGGGCTCAGGGCCGTTGACATGGTCGCGGTCCTCTCCTCGTCGTCGCACGGCAGCCGCAGCCGCGGTCGGTCAGGGCAGCGGATCGACCAGCACCTGATGGTCGATGCGTCGCAACATATCCGGCCGAGCGGTCAAACACGGCCAATTGCGAGAGACCGCCTCACTGGCGGCGTGTCCGGCGGCCACCAGCCCATCGGCATCGGAACGTCCGGCCAGCAACGCCGCCACCCGGGAGGCCGCGCCGGTGTCCAGTCCGGTCACCACGGTGTGCGGCAGCTCCAGCAACACCGCGAGGATATCGAGCCGATCCGGCCGGATCAGCGCCTGCCCCGCCGCCGCCACCGCCGCGGGCACCACGATGGTATGACCGGCCTCGGCCGTCGCCCATGCCACCGCGTGCACATACGGCAGCCGCCGCGTCCAGCCCACCACGGCGGCGGTGTCGAACACCACGCCGCCCAGTGCGGCCGGGCTCACGCGGCGCCGGCGCTTCGCCGATCCAGATCCTCCGCCGACAGCGGCGGCAGGCCCTGCACACGCCGGGCCTGATTCACCAGCTCGAGCGGCGGCACGCCACCGAAACTGGACTCGATGGCATCCAGCGAAATATCGCGATCCATCCGATCCCGCAACGCGGCCGACACGTAGGCGGACAGATTATCGATCCGCCCCGACGCCTTCCAGCGCTCCAAGGTGGACACATCATCCTTGGGGACCGAGATCGTCACCTTCTTCGTCTCCGCCATACCAACAGCTTACGGCAGTATGGCGCCCGGACGGCAGCGACTACCGCGCGAAGACGGTGGCCTGCGCTCCGCGCAGCAGCTCGACCAGCTCCTTGCCCGCCGTGTCGTCCAACGCCGCGAAGGCCGGGGCGATCAGCTCGTCGGTCAGCGCCTCGGCCGCATCCCAGCGCTGCCGCATCGCCGAGCTCACCTCGGTGACGTCGACCCGTTCACCCCACCCGAACAGCCGCGCCTGGGTGGGCCCGTCGGTACGCGGCGAGCCACCGATCAGCACCGCCTCGAACGGCGACAGCCCACTGGCCCGCACCGCCATCAGATGCAGGCCGCCCCGCAGCTCACGCAGACAATGGATCAACTGCAACACCCGACCGGCGGCATCGTCGGCGAGCGGCAACGCCCGCCAGCCCGCGAACAGGCTCACCCCCGCCACATCGGCGGCATCGCTCACCACCCGCAGCAATTCGGCCAACCGGTCGCAGCCGTCGAATCCGGCGAGTTTGCGGCGACCGAAACCCTGGCACGCCGCCAGATATCCGGCCGCGGCCTGCGCGGGCGCCATCGCCACCGAATCCCAGGCCGCCCGAACGGTTTCCGGCTCGAAGAACCCGAACGCCGCGGTCACCACATCGGCATCCACCTCACCGAGCACCCCGCCGCGGCCGCGCGTATACGGGCCGATGAAGCCGTCCACGCCGGTGGTGGCACCGAATGCCTTGGCCTCGCGGGAGAACATGAACGCGCCCCCGATGGTCTGGATCTCGGATTTCACCGCGGCCGGCACCGACACGGCGGACCCCTTTCGACGAGAGCGACCGATCCGGCCACTCGGCTCCTTCGACAATCCCCCGGAGCCTATCTCGCTTCAATCCACTAATGCCAGCGCCGGGCCGCAATCCACCGGCCCCGCGAACAACCCCCGAGCTAATCCACCATCGCACCGCCGGACCCCGCCCGCCCACGCGACGACGCCGCGACCACCCCGGCCGGCGAGCCCGCCGACCCGGCCCCGGCGATATTCCCCCGCCGGAGCCGACCGGCTTCCCAGCACCGCACGGTAGGCACGAAATCCCGTATAACGTAACGGCATCGGCACGTTCCCCAGAATTCATGGGAGGATTCACCTATTCTCGGGCCCGGGCCCGGGTACCACCGATTTCGAAGCGAGCGAGGGATGACCGACAACCTCGGCGCGACCGCACCCGACCCCGGTGCCGACCGCGCCACCGCAACGCAGACCGCGCTGACGTCGCTCGTCGCCCGCTTCGCCCAGCAATGGCAAACCTCCGGCGAACCACCGGATCTGTCGGCCCACCTGCCCGCCGAACCCGCGCTACGCCGCTCCGCACTCATCGAACTCATCAAGGTCGACCTGCACGAACGCTGGCAACGCGACACCGACGCACCGCGACTGGCCGACTACCGCGAACAATTCCCCGAACTCGCCGCCGCGCCCCTGCCCCCCGACCTGGTCTACGAAGAGATCAACGCCCGCAGCCGTCGCGACCACCACGCCGTCGACCTCGGCGAATACGAACAGGACTACCCCATCCAGATGGCCCGCATCACCGAAGGATTCGAGGACCTACCCCCCTCGGCACCCGGACTGCGCACCACCATGCTCGCCGACCCGACCGCCCTCGACGCACTCGACACCATCAACCCCGGCGCCACCGTCGACGACTTCGACCTGCTGCTCCCCCTCGGCCAAGGCGCGTTCGCCCGCGTCTTCCTCGCCCGCCAACGCTCCATGGGACGCCTCGTCGCCGTCAAGATCTCCCACGACCGCGGCAGCGAACCACAAACCCTGGCCCAACTCGACCACGACCACATCGTGCGCGTCTTCGACCAGCGCCAGATCACCGACCAGCGCCTCAAACTCATGTACATGCAGTACGTGCCCGGTGGCACCCTGCTCGGCGTCCTGCGCATGCTGCGCCGCACACCACCCGCCCAACGCGACGGCAAACTCCTGCTCGAAGCCATCGACGCCGCCACCACCACCGGCGGCGTCCTCGAACCCCAGCCCTCGCCCACCCGATCCGAACTCGCCCGGCTCAGCTGGCCCGAAACCGTCGCCTGGCTCGGCAGCCGCCTCGCCGCCGCCCTCGACTACGCCAACCACCGCGGCATCCTGCACCGCGACCTCAAACCCGCCAACGTGCTCCTCACCGCCGACGGCCAACCCAAACTCGCCGACTTCAACATCAGCTTCAGCCGCCACCTGCCCGGCGCCAACCCTGTCGCCTACTTCGGCGGCTCCCTGCCCTACATGGCCCCCGAACAACTCGAGGCCTGCCACCCCAACCTCGACACCACCGCCGCCGACCTGGACACCCGCGCCGACCTCTACGCCCTCGCCGTCGTCCTGTGGGAACTGCTCACCGGCCGCCTCCCCTTCGACGACGGCCACGACGCCGGCGAAACCGAAGAATCCCTCCAAGCCATGATCGACCGGCGCCGCACACCCATCGCCGACCACTTCGAAGCCGACCTCCCACCCGACACCCCCGCCCTGCTGCGCCACGCCCTGCTCACCTGCCTCGCACCCGACCCCGCGGACCGCTACGCCACCGGCGCCGACCTCGCCCAGCAACTCGACCTCAGCCAGGACCGCGCCGCCCGCGACCTCGTCGACCCGCCCACCCACAGCCTGCGCGCCCGCCTGCGCATGCGCCCCATGCCCGTCGTCACCCTCTCCAGCCTGCTCGGCCACCTGCTCGCCGGGCTCTACCTCGGCTCCCACAACCTGCGACTCATCCGCGACGCCCTCGGCGCCGACGCCGCCCACCAGATGGTGCGCCTGGGCATCGTCATGATCGCCATCGCCTACCCGATCGCCATCGCCGCCCTCATGTACTGGTGCCGCTCGGTGTTCGTGGTACCCAACGGATTACGCCGCGGCAGACAATTCGACGCCGCCACCCTTGCCCGCGCCCGCGCCGACACCCTCGCCTGCGGCGACCGCATCGCCGTGGCCACCTTCGCGGGATGGCTTGCCGCACTGGGCGTCTTCCTCGTCAAACTGCACACCCTCGGCGACGTATCCGCCGGCATCACCACCAGCCTCATCGCCTGCAACCTCGTCGCCGCATGCGTCGCCGTCGTCTACACCTACTTCCCCGTCACCTACTTCGTCCTGCGCTGGTACTACCCGGGCCTGGTCGCCGCCGGCGGCACCACCCCCGCCGACGCCGCCATGCTGCGCCGCATGGTGCACCGCAGCCGCATCTACCTCGGCGTCGCCGCCTGCGTCCCACTCATCGGCGTCCCCGCCGGCCTCGTATTCCTCACCCCCGACCAACAGCAGACCGTCATCGGCCCCATCGTCGGACTCTGTGTCGGAGGGCTTTTCGCCTTCCTCATCACCCTGCGCACCTTCTACCTACTCGAATCCGACCTCAACGCCCTCGACCGCATCCTCGACCCCCACCCCCACTCCTGACCGGCTGCGGTCACCCGACCAAGATCGTCTAATCTCGAGGCGGTGCTAGGACATTCACATGCGACCAGTGGTGCGCTCGCGTGGGCGGGAGCCGCTGCCGCGCTACCACTTTCGATTCTCACCTTCCCCGCCGCGCAGATCGGCCACCTCGGCACCGTCGACCTGCTGATGGGAACGTTCCTCACGGCCGGCGCCGCCCTGCTGCCCGACGCCGACCACCCCAGCGGCACCATCTCGCATGCGCTCGGACCGATCACGCACACCGCCTGCAAGATCATCTCCACCGTCTCCGGCGGGCACCGCCACGCCACCCACTCCCTGGCCTTCGTCGCGGCCGTCACCTACGGCACCTGGGCCGGCGAACATTGGATCGGCCGCTGGTTCACCCTCGGCCTGGTCTTCTTCCTGCTCGCCCTCGCCGTCCGCGCGCTGAATCTCTGCCCGCCCGGCGAAGGGCTGCGCTCCTACGCCACCATCGCCGTACTCGCCGTCGCCGGCACCTTCGCCATGGACCAGTGGATCTCCGACAAACCCGCCTGGCTGCCGTTCTCCGTCGGCCTCGGGGCCCTCGCCCACCTCATCGGCGACTGCCTCACCGACCGCGGCTGCCGGCTGTTCTGGCCACTCGACATCCGCACCCGCATCCCGATCATCGACCGCACCGGCAACAAGGTCGAAACCTGGGTGATCTCACCACTGTTCGTGCTCGGCACCCTCGCCGCGCTCTGGTACGTCATCACCCACCAGCCCTAACAGCGTCACCGCGTCGCGGTCCGGGCTGCCAGGCTCGGCCTGGAACGCGACGAACCGCTGCCCGTCCGCCGCGGTCAGAATCTCCGAGGTCAACTCCATCCGGCCCACCGCCGGATGCCGGAACATCCGGCGCGTACCGCGCTTGGCCCGCACATCGTAATGCGCCCACAACGCCTCGAAATCCGCGGTCGCCGCGCACAATTCGGCCGTCAGCGCCGCCAGCTCCACCGGATGCGATCCCGCGCCCTGCACCACCCGCAGATGCGCCACACAATCGCGCGCCATCCCCGTCCAATCCTCGAACACCGTCCGCGCCGCCGGATGCGTGAACACGTACCGAATCAGATTGCGGCGCCTCGGCTCCCACTGCTCGATACCCCACAGCAACCGCAACCCCTCCGTATTCGCCGCCAGCAAGTTGCTCACCTGATCCAGGACGAAAGCCGGTGTGGGACGCACCGATTCGAGCAGCAACACCATGCCCCGCCCGGCCACCTCCACCGGCGCCGCGGTGGCCGCCGAGCGCGCCCCCGCCAGCCGCGCCACCCGGTGCAGATGAGCCGCCTCGTCGGCATTCAGCAGCAACGCCGAGGCCAGCGCCGCCAGCACTTCCGGGCTCGGATTGCGGTCGCGGCCCTGTTCCAGCCTGATGTAATAGTCCACGCTCAGCCCCGCCAGCGCCGCGACCTCCTCGCGGCGCAGGCCCGCCGTCTGCCGCCGCCGCGTGCCCGGCGGCAGACCCACCTCCGACGGCTGCACCCGCGCACGGCGCGCACGCAGGAACTCTCCCAGGGCACGACGATCACTCACTCATCCAGTGTGCCCGCTTCCCAGCCACGCCGGCGTGGCCCCGCCAGGACCAGGCCACAGCCGGTCTCCCCGCCGCACTCGCCACGCCGCACGGTGGATGCATGACCGACACCACCCACACCCTCGTCATCGGCGGCAGCTCCGGCATGGGCCTCGCCCTGGCCGAACGACTCCTGGCAGCCGGACATCGAGTCACCATCGCCGCCCGCGACACCGACCGCCTGACCGCCGCGACCGCACGGCTCGGCTATCCTGACCAGCTCCGCTCACAGCGCGTCGACATCGCCGAAGAAGCTTCCATCGCAGCACTTTTCGACACCGTAGGCGCGGTCGATCACATCGTCGTCACCGCCGCCGACATGCGCCACGGATACGGCCCGCTCACCGAGCTGCCCGCGCGCGACGCGCGGACCGTCCTCGACATCAAAGTGCTCGGGCCGTGGCTGGTCGCCAAGTACGCGGCAGATCGCGTCCGTAACTCCATCACCGTCACCTCCGGAATCGCGGCCTACCGTCCCGCACCCGGCGGCTCGGTCGTGGCCACCGCCAATGCCGCTCTGGAGGGCCTGGTCCGAGCGCTGGCGCTGGAATTGGCTCCGATCCGGGTCAACGCCGTCTCCCCCGGCTGGGTCGACACCCCGATCTGGGACGACTTCGCCGGCCCCGACAAACACGCCCGGCTCACCGCGATGGCCGCGCGACTGCCCGTCGGCCGCGTCGGCCGTCCCGCCGATATCGCGGCCGCGTTCCACGCCGTCCTCGACAACGACTTCATGACCGGCGAAGTCCTGCACGTCGAAGGCGGACACCGGCTGGTCTGACGAACCACCCCGCACATGGCGGCGCCCCGCACCACCGGCCATCGGCACCGCTACCGCGGTGCTGAACGGACGGGATATGCGGGGCGCGCGCCCTGCCGATCAGGCCAGCTGAGCCGAAACGATCGTGATCGGCTCGACCGGCACATCCTGATGCCCGGCCTTGGAGCCCGTGCGGACACCCTCGATCGAATCCACGACGGCGTTACCGTCGACGACCCGCCCGAAGACCGCGTAACCCCAGCCGTCCTGGCCCGGGTAATTCAGGAAGTCGTTGTCGGCGGTGTTGATGAAGAACTGGGCACTGGCCGAATGCGGATCCGCCGTACGCGCCATCGCGACGGTGTACTTGTCGTTGCGCAGCCCGTTCTTGGCCTCGTTCTGCACCCGGTTGGGCGCCGGCTTCTGCTGCATATCGGCGGTCAGACCGCCGCCCTGCACCATGAAACCCGGAATCACACGGTGGAAGATCGTCCCGTCGTAGTGGCCGGACTTGACGTAGTCCACGAAGTTCGCGACCGTTTGCGGCGCCTTCGTCTCGTCCAATTCGAGGGTGATGTCCCCGGCTGATGTGTTGAGCAACACTGTGGTCATCCGGTCATCGTATGGCAGCCGCCTGCACCCGGCGGACAACCCCTCATCTCGGGCGTACGAATAGGCCTCGGGAGTCTTGTGCTGTCTTTAGTTTCTGTTACGTGAGCTGGAAGTCTGCGGCGCGCTTCGAGGAGACACATAGTTAGATGCGCATATCTCCATCACATATTGTTTTATGGCGTCGCAATGCCGGCCGCCACCTCCTCGAGCGCCGGGGCATTCGACCGCGAGGACGGCCGAAACGGATTCAGGCCTCGTACAACTCCAGCGGCAAGTCGTCCGGGTCGAAGAAGAAACCGAAACGGCGACCGGTGAATTCGTCGACCCGGACCTCCTCCACGACCACTCCCCTCCCCCGCAGCTCCGCCAGGCCCGCGGCGACGTCTTCGACGGCGAAGGCGAGATGACGCAGCCCGCACGCCTCGGGCCGCGACGGCCGTGTCGGCGGATCCGGGAACGAGAAGAGCTCCAGTTGGGCGCCGTCCGGCAGTGCGAGATCGAGCTTCCACGAACGCCGTTCGACCCGGTAGTGCTCCGCCACCACCCGCAGCCCGAGCACCTCGGTATAGAACGTTTTCGATCTCTGATAGTCCGCCGCGATGATCGCCGCGTGGTGAATCCTCCGCAACTCCATCGCCCGACCGTAGCCAGTCCTCGAGGCTGCGGTTGTGGACGGTGAGCAGCGTGTGTCGACGAGATACGACATGGCGACTTTACATGCGTCGATGCGCATACGCCCATAGCAATATGTTCGTTGCCGCGACCACGCCGGCCCCGCTCACCGGCCGCCTCGGAAGAGGCTGCCGCGCACAGGCTTTCACAGTGCGGACAGTGCCTCTTCCGCGGCAGCGATGGCTTGTTCCCGGTATCCCCCACCGAACAGCACGACATGCACCAGCAACGGATACAGCTGATGCAGTGCGATCCGCTG
Organism: Nocardia sp. AB354; assembly: GCF_049538315.1. Taxonomy (NCBI): domain Bacteria; kingdom Bacillati; phylum Actinomycetota; class Actinomycetes; order Mycobacteriales; family Nocardiaceae; genus Nocardia; species Nocardia sp. AB354. Next base: position 142,115 of record NZ_JBMVFU010000018.1, read on the forward strand.
TTCCGCGCCGGGCGCGAGGGGGAAGCGCTCCCGGTATGCCCCCAGGATGTGGCCGAGATGCGGCGCGCCGAACAGCCGCAACATGGCCAGGTCCGTCTCGCGATGACCGCCGTGGGCGGCCGGGTCGATGAGCCGCACACCGCGCTCGGTCCACAGCACATTGCCCGACCACAGATCGCCGTGAATGCGGCACGGCAGCTCCGCTGGGCCGGCCAGATCGCCGATCCCGCCGATCACCCGCTCGACGAGCAGAGTTCCGTCGCGTCCCAGAACGGATGCGGCGGCGGGCAACAGCGGTTGCAGTCGATACCGGGCGTACCAGGGCCCCCACTCCCCCGCCACCATCGCGTTGTCCTGCGGGACCGTGGCGATACAGCCCGCCCATGGCGCGCCGTACCGGTCGACGGTGTGCGCGTGCAGTTCGGCAAGCGCTGCACCGAACTGCTCTGCGGCAGCACGGCTGGGCGTCACCGAACTCAACCACGGCAATACCAGAGTGCGCTGGTCGGCGGCCAATACCTGCGGGATCAGGTCCGCGGCGTCGGCCTCGCGCAACCAGCGCAGGCCCGCGGCCTCAGCGGTCAAGGCATGGTCCGCGGTCGAACCCGGTTCGCCCACAGCACTTTTCACGAAGGCATCGCGGCCGTCGGCGAGCCGCACGCGATACAAGGTCCAGGCATGCCCGCGTCCGGCGGTGCGCTCGGACACCACCGGTACGCCCAGCAAGGACTCCAGATGTGTCGACAACTCGCTCACGAGCCGTAGACCGTCTGCCAGATCGCCCGCCCCAGCGCTCGGGCCAACTGTTCGTCGTCCACCGGATTCCCGGCCGCGAAGGTGAAGTCGATGGCACGCTCGACCATGCAGGTCAGGGCGATGGCGGTGGCCTCGACCTCCAGATCGGCGGAAATCCGGCCCGCCGCGCGCTCCCGGTCCAGCCGCCCGCGGACGATTTCGGTGAAGCGCTGGACCCGCTCCTGCCAGTAGCGGCCCACATCGCGGTCGTAGCCCGCCACCTCGGTGAGCGCGCGCAGGACGCGATGGTGTGCCCGGGTGCCCGCGATCATCAGCCGCATGGCCGTGACGACCCCCGCCTCTCCATCGAGATGGTCTGCGGCCCACCACAGTTCGGCCGTCCGGAACTGATCGTCGGTGGCGAGGTCGGCCATCCGGATCAACAGCCGGCTCTTGTCGGGGAAATAGCGATAGAAGGTGGAGCGGGCGATGTCGGCCTCGGCGGCGATCCGGGCCACCGGAAGTTCGGTGTAGGTGACGCCGGTATCCAGCAGCCGGTCCACGGCGGAGAGCACCCGCCGCTCGACCGCATCGCGCCGTTCGTCGCGCTCACGAGACCGCGAGCCGGGGCGGGTCAGCGACGCCATGTCGTGGGTTCGTCGAGGACGGCCATGGGCACATTGTCGCTCGAGTCACGAGACAACGCAGGTGACCACCGGTGGAAATCGCCGGAAGATGTGGGCGTCATCCTGGGAAAAGTCTGTGATAACAGCCACAAACGGCAGTTCAGCCGAGTTTCGCCCCATTGCGAGCCTCGCGAGAAAGCATCACTCGCACTGAAGGTTTCAGTTGTGCTGCCGACAGCACTGCGGACGTGGTGAACAGGAACTGAATGAATAATCTCCGGGTGTTCACTATCCGTTAGCTGGCCTGGTCTGTGATTCGTTCGTCCCTGAACCACTCCGTTTCGAGGTTCCGCAA
>NZ_JBMVFU010000019.1:0-138728 GCF_049538315.1 Nocardia sp. AB354
ATCACGAGCCGTCCGCCCTCGGCCCTCGAAAACCGATCAGGTTCACATCTGCGAGCCGTAAACCTTGGGGGTCTCGGCCCGCCTCGATTTTGGACTGACGGAGCGAAGGAGCGCAGCGACTGAGCGGAGGAGGGAAAAATCGAGGCCCAGGGGGCCGAGAACCCGCCGGAGCGAAGCGGAGGCCAAAGGTACTGAGGGAAATATCACGCGCGGGTCCTCTGGCAGCGCACCCGGTCACTACCTATTCTCGACTCGTAACGTCCGGTACCCGCCATGCGGGACTGGAACGCCTTCCGAGAGGACAACGGTGACCTCCGATTTTTCGCGGCCCGACGAGGCCGATTCGTCGCGCCCCGCCGCGCCTGCGGTCTCGGGCTCGTCCGCTGTACCCGGCAGTGATCCGGCGCCGGCCCGGCTGACGGTCGGCATCGTGTCGGCGGGCCGGGTGGGTTCGGCGCTGGGTGTCGCGCTGGAGCGGGCCGGGCACGTGGTGTTCGGGGTGTCGGCGATTTCCGATGCGTCGCGGCATCGGGCGCACACGCGGTTGCCGGAATCGCAGATCTTGCCGGCCGAGGAGATCGCGGCGCGCAGCGAACTGTTGATCCTGGCCGTACCGGACAGTGAACTGCCCGGTCTGGTGGCCGGTTTGGCGGCGGCGCGGGTGGTCCGTCCGGGAACGATCGTCGCGCATACCTCGGGGGCCAACGGTGTGGCCGTCCTGTCCCCGCTGACCGATGTCCGCCCGCTGGCGATCCATCCGGCGATGACCTTCACCGGCCACGACGAGGACACCGCCCGCCTGGCGAATGCCTGTTTCGGCATCACCGCGGCCGACGAGATCGGCTATGCCATCGCGCAGTCGCTGGTGATCGAGATGGGCGGCGAGCCGGTGCGGGTCCCGGAGGAGAATCGCGCGCTGTACCACGCGGCTCTCGCGCACGGCAGTAATCATCTGGTCACCCTGATCGTCGATGCGGTCGCGGCGTTGCGGGCGGCGCTGGAGGGTCCGGGCCTGCTGGGGCAGCAGGTGGTCGACGACCAGCCCAACGGATTGGCGGAGCGGATGTTGGCGCCGCTGGTCTCGGCGGCGCTGGACAACGCGCTTCGGCGCGGCCTGCCTGCGCTGACCGGTCCGGTGGCGCGGGGTGACGCCCTCGCCGTTTCGACGCACCTGGAGGCACTGGCCGCGGCCGATCCGGAGCTGGCGGCCGGCTATCGCGCGATGTCGCTGCGCACGGCGCAGCTGGCCCGCACGAATCCGGATCTGATCGGCCTGCTGGAGGGATACTGATGTCGAATTCGGGAGCGAAGAAGCTGACCCCGGAGCAGCTGCGCAAGCTGTATCGCCCGGGCGAGCTCACGGTCGTCCACGAGCCGGCCGGTGTTTCGGCGGTGACCTCCGCACTGCGCGGGGTCGGTCGCACGGTCGCGCTGGTGCCGACGATGGGTGCTCTGCACGAGGGCCATCTGGAGTTGGTGCGCCGCGCCAAGCGCACGAATCAGGTTGTGGTGGTGTCGATCTTCGTCAACCCGCTGCAATTCGGTGAGAACGAGGACTTCGACAAGTACCCGCGCACGCTCGACAGCGATGTGGCGCTGCTGCGCGAGGAGGGTGTGGTGTTGGTGTTCGCGCCGAGCGTCGCCCAGATGTATCCGGACGGCCCGCGCACCTCGGTCCATCCGGGACCGCTCGGCGCCGAATTGGAGGGCGCCAGCCGCCCGACCCATTTCGCCGGGATGCTGACGGTGGTGGCGAAACTGCTGCAGATCGTGCGTCCGCACGAGGCGTTCTTCGGCGAGAAGGACTATCAGCAGCTGACGTTGATCCGGCAGATGGTCCGGGATCTGAACTTCGACGTCGATATCGTCGCGGTGCCCACGGTCCGCGAGTCCGACGGCCTGGCGCTGTCCTCGCGCAACCGCTACCTGGACGAACAGCAGCGGGAGTTGGCGATCACCCTGTCCGCCGCGCTGGCCGCGGGCCGGCATGCGGCGGGGCGCGGGCCCGACGCGGTTCTGGCCGCGGCTCGTTCGGTGCTCTACGGTGCGACCGGTGTCGACGTCGACTACCTGGAGTTGCGTGGTTCGGATCTGGGCCCCATTCCGAGCAGCGGGAACGCTCGTCTGCTGGTGGCCGCCCGCATCGGCGCCACCCGCCTGATCGACAACGTGCCCGTTTCCGTCCCTCCCGCGGTGTCCGATGCGGCGTCCGCGGGGCCCTCCGTGGTTACGCAGGCTGCCGCCTGCGGACCAGTCGCACCCGCCGACGGCCACAACGCTGTCCCCGATTTCCAGCCTGCCCAGGCCGACGCATAGGAAAGGCGACCACGATGTTGCGCACCATGATGAAGTCGAAGATCCACCGTGCCACGGTGACTCACGCCGATCTGCACTATGTGGGTTCGGTGACCGTGGACCCGGATCTGATGGACGCCGCCGATCTGCTCGAGGGTGAGCAGGTCTGCATCGTCGACATAGACAACGGCGCCCGGCTGGAAACCTATGTGATCGCCGGTGAGCGCGGTTCGGGCGTGATCGGAATCAACGGCGCCGCAGCGCATCTGGTGAACCCGGGTGATCTCGTCATCCTGATCGCCTACGGCATGATGGACGAGGCCGAGCTGCGCGAGTACCAGCCGCGGGTGGTGTTCGTCGACGACCGCAACCGTCCGGTGGAGCTGGGTTCGGACCCGGCGCACGCCCCGGAGGGTTCGGGGTTGACCTCGCCGCGCTCACTGACCTTCGCCTGAGCCGCGGGCAGCGGGGCGAGGATGCTGCTGACGATCGACGTCCGCAACACCAGTATCGAGATCGGCCTGTTCTCGGGCAGTGGTGCGCATGCGGAGCTGGTGCACACCTGGCGCGTGCACACCAATCCGCTGCTGACCGCCGACGAATTCGCCATGCAGGTGCGGGGTTTGGTGGGCGAGCGGCTGGACCAGGTGGTCGGGGTGTCGGCCTTGTCGACGGTGCCGCCGGTGCTGCGGGAGTTGCGCACCATGTTGGGGCGCTACTGGTCGCACGTGCCGCACGTGCTGGTGGAACCCGGTGTGCGCACCGGAATCCCGCTGCTGGTCGACAATCCGAAAGAGGTCGGCGCGGACCGGATCGTGAATTGCCTTGCGGCATATCATCGTTTCGAGTCGCCGGCGATCGTGGTCGATTTCGGCACCGCCATCTGTGTCGACCTGGTGTCGGCGAAGGGAGAGTTCCTCGGCGGGACGATCGCCCCCGGCGTGGAGATCTCCACCGAGGCGCTGGTGGCCCGGAGTGCGCTGCGGCGCGCGGAACTGACCCGCCCGCGTTCGGTGGTGGGTAAGAACAGCATGGAGTGTATGCAGTCCGGGGCGGTTTTCGGCTTCGCGGGCCTGGTGGACGGTTTGATCGACCGGATTCGCGACGAACTCGACGCCTTCGCCGGTGACGATGTGTCGGTGGTGGCGACGGGCCCGACCGCACCGCTGATCGTCCCCGAATCCGAGACCATCGACCACCACGAGCCGCATCTGACCCTGGACGGCCTCCGTCTGGTCTACGAGCGCAACCAGCAGCGCCGCCGCCCGTGACCGGCGCGCTGTGGGGTGAAACACACCGCCTTGCACGCGCTGGTCACCCTGCTAGACTTCGGCTCGTGACTTTCCGCGTGAGCACCCAGGAGTGTTGTCGAGGCTGATTCGCCTCGGCTGATTGTCGAGGCTGCGTATCCGCCCTCGGCCGTCCACTACTCCTGGAGCTTCGCTCATGCGTTCCTCTGTCCTCACCTCTGCTGTTACCTCCGCCGCGAGCGGTGATGCCGCGCGGCGTCGGACGGGGCAGTTGCCGCCCGCTCGTCCGGCCAACCGCCTCACCGCCGAGATCACCGATCGCTCGGTGTCGTCCGCATTGCCGACCCGGCTGCGCCCGGCGGATCTGCTGCGGCTGACCGACGAGGGCGCCGAGGACGTCGTGGCGGGCCGCTTCGACCACCTGCTGCCGTCCGGTGGCGTGTGGCCCACCGAAAACCGTTGGGCCGTCCGGCTTCTCGCGGACGACGAGGTCGATGTCTGGCTGATCAGCTGGGTGCCGGACCGGTCGACGGAATTGCACGACCACGCCGGCTCGCTCGGCGCGCTCACCGTGCTGAGCGGTGCGCTCTCGGAATTCCGCTGGAACGGCAAGGAATTGCGCCAGCGCACTCTCACCGCCGGTGATCAGGCCTCGTTCCCGCTCGGCTGGGTGCACGACGTGGTGCGTGCCCCGGATCAGTTCGCGGGTGTGCCCGAGCCGTCGAATCCGACGCTCTCGGTGCACGCGTATTCACCGCCTCTGTCCGCCATGTCGTATTACGAGGTGACCGGCCACGGGACGCTGCGACGTACCCGGACCTTGCTCACCGACCAGCCCGAAGGCGATGTGAAATGACGTACCCGCATCTCACCATCAACGACATGCTGGAGGCGGCGCGTGCGCGATTGACGCGCATGTACGCATTCGAATTGCCGGAGGCGATCGCGCGCGGCGCCCTGCTGGTCGACATCCGCCCGCAGGCCCAGCGGGTCAAGGAGGGCACCCTGCCGGGCGCCCTGGTGATCGAGCGCAATGTGCTGGAGTGGCGGCTGGACCCCACCAGCCCCGCGCGGCTCGCCCTGGCCACCGATCACGATCGCGAATGGGTGATCGTCTGCTCGGAGGGTTACACCTCCAGTTTGGCGGCAGCCACACTGCAGCAGCTGGGTCTGCACCGGGCCACCGATCTGGTCGGTGGCTACCAGGCGGTAAAGGCCGCGGGGCTGCTGTCGGTGGCCGCCGGCGCACCGCATCTGGCCGGTGAGATCACCGCACTCGTCTCGCTGTAATAGCCCGGGTGAGCGGGGGTCGGGCGCGCGCAGAACGATTTCCGGCGCACGATAGGGTGGTTCGCTGTGAGCACCCCGAAAAGCCCTTCGTCCGGTGGCTCCGCGGGCCGGGTTCCTGCGGGGCAATCGCATCCTGCCGCAGCGGAAGTCGACGTTCCCGAGCAGATGCGGATCCGCCGGGAGAAGCGTGAGCGGCTGCTCGACGCGGGCGTAGAGCCGTATCCGGTGGTGGTGCCGCGGACCCACACCCTCGCCGAGATCCGCGCCGCCTATCCCGACCTCGAGCCCGACACCAGCACCGGCGTGCCGGCCGGTGTGGCCGGCCGGGTCATCTTCATGCGCAATACCGGCAAGCTCTGCTTCGCCACGCTGCAGGAGGGGGACGGCACCAAGCTGCAGGCGATGATCAGCCTGAACGGTGTCGGCGCCGATGCGCTGGCGGCGTGGAAGGCCGATGTCGATCTGGGCGATTTCGTCTTCGTGCACGGCGAAGTGATTTCCTCCCGCACCGGCGAATTGAGCGTGATGGCCGATTCGTGGTCGATGGCGGCCAAATCGCTGCGTCCGCTGCCGGTGGCGCACAAGGAGATGAGCGAGGAGTCGCGGGTCCGCCAGCGCTATGTCGACCTCATCGTGCGCCCGGAGGCGCGGGAGATGGCCCGCACCCGGGTGGCGGCCGTGCGCGCACTGCGAAATGCGTTGGAGCGCAGGGGTTTCCTCGAGGTAGAGACGCCGATGCTGCAGACTTTGCACGGAGGTGCGGCGGCGCGTCCGTTCGTCACCCATTCCAATGCGCTGGATATGGATCTGTATCTGCGCATCGCGCCGGAGTTGTTCCTGAAGCGCTGCGTGGTGGGCGGGATCGAGAAGGTCTTCGAGGTCAATCGCAACTTCCGTAACGAGGGCGCCGACTCGACGCATTCGCCCGAGTTCGCGATGTTGGAAACTTATGAGGCCTACGGCACCTACGACGATTCCGCGCGGATGATGCGGGAATTGATCCAGGAAGTCGCACAAGAGGTCTTCGGCACTCAGGTCGTCACACTCGCCGACGGTACGGAATACGACCTGAGTGGTGAGTGGAACACCATCGAGATGTATCCCTCGCTATCCGATTCGCTGGGGGTCGAGGTAACGCCGGAAACTACTGTTCCGGAATTGCTCGCGCTAGCCGATCGGGTCGGTCTGGAAATTCCTCCGGACAAGGGTTACGGCCACGGCAAACTTGTCGAGGAACTGTGGGAACACAGCTATGGCGACAAGCTCTATGCGCCCACTTTCGTGCGGGACTTCCCGGTGGAGACCTCACCCTTGACGCGCCAGCATCGCAGTAAGCCGGGCGTCACGGAGAAGTGGGATCTGTATGTCCGCGGATTCGAGTTGGCTACGGGCTATTCGGAACTCGTGGATCCGGTCGTACAGCGGGAACGTTTTGTCGACCAGGCCAGACTCGCCGCCGCCGGTGACGAGGAGGCCATGCGGCTGGACGAGGACTTCCTCGCCGCCATGGAACACGGTATGCCGCCGACAACGGGTACCGGTATGGGAATCGATCGGTTGCTGATGGCGCTGACCGGACTCGGAATCCGGGAAACCATACTGTTCCCAATTGTGCGTCCGTCCGGTCGCTGAGTACCGGGTTTGAATGCCGATTCCCCGTCTTGGAAATTTCGTATCTAGAGGTATTCTCGACTCGGGCATCGGCCTGGTATCCGGGTCGCACGATTTCGAGAGGACGTTCATCTCATGGCAAAGAAGGTCACCGTTAGCCTGATCGACGATGTCGATGGTGAGTCCATTGCGGACGAGACCATCGAGTTCGCGATCGACGGTGTTTCGTACGAGATCGACCTGTCGGCGGCGAATGCGGCGAAGCTGCGGGACGGGCTGGACGTGTGGGTTGCCAATGCCCGCCGGGTGAGCGGTCGCCGGCGCAGCAAGCCGGTCGGTGCGACCACCGGTGCGCCGAAGGGCCGAGTTTCCATGGATCGCGAACAGAGTGCGGCAATTCGGGAGTGGGCGCGGCGTAAGGGCCACAAGGTTTCCGCGCGCGGTCGCATCTCCGCCGATGTCGTGGAGAGCTACCACAAGGAAGTCGGCCGCAACAACTAGTGCGGTCGAAAAGACCCGGCTGCGTCTGTGCCGCTGCCGCCCGGAGGAATCGTGCGACGTCCGGGCGGCAGCGGCATTTCGATGCCTCGGCGGTATTTCCGTGCGGTCGCGGTATTTCGGTGCGGCCGTACCCGGACGGTCCCGGCGTGGTGATCTTGCTCGTCGCCGCGTCGGCGCGGCACCATGGGGCCTATGCAGACCACGTCACTGGCGGTACGAGGGTGGGGGTAGCAACGCGGTGACGAATATTCACGAATCGTTTCTCCGGTTCATCGACGACACCGGCCGCCGCCACGAACTGACGCTGACCCCGGATCATCAGCGCATCACCATCGGGCGTTCGCCGCAGGCCGATCTGTCCCTGGGCTGGGACGCCGAGGTGTCGCGACTGCATGCGGCAGTGGAATACCTCGGCGCGCACTGGACGATCGTCGACGACGGACTCTCGCGCAACGGCACCTTCGTCAACGGCGAGCGGCTGGCCGGCCGCCGCCGGCTGGAGGCCGGTGACCGCATCCGGGTCGGGACCTCGATGCTGTCGTTTCACGATTACACCGGCACGGTCGACGACGCGACCCGGACTTCCGTCGGCTCGGTGCCGAGTCCCCGTTCGCTCACCGATACGCAGCGCGCGGTTCTGATCGCGCTGTGCCGCCCCTACCGCGGCAATACCGAATTCGCCACGCCCGCCTCCAATCAGCAGATCGCCGACGAGTTGTATCTGAGCGTGGATGCGATCAAAACCCATCTGCGCGCGCTGTTTTCGAAGTTCGGCGTCGAGGATCTGCCGCAGAATCAGAAGCGGGTGCGGCTGGCGGCGCTGGCCATCCAGAACGGCATCATCTCGCAGCGCGACCTCTGAGATCCGTCCGCCGGATGTGACGCGCGATTCCGGTTACCCGCCGGTATCGATCCGCACGGTTCCCTGCTCCCGCTAGCGTGTTGAAACGCGTTCTAGTTTTTGGAGCTCTCGATGTCGTCTCGTCCCGTGCGTGCGCCGCGTCTGCTGCGCCGGTTACCCGGATCCATCCTCGTCCTGGCGGTATTGAGCACCCTGTGGGTGACCGCCGCAGCGGCGGCCCACGCCGAATATCCGGTGGACTACAACTTCTTCTCCGGCATTCCGTACGAGCTGCGAAATCCGGGTGGTTCCCTGCCCGGCGCCGACGACTGGTCGTGCCGGCCCAGCGCCGCGCATCCCGAACCCGTGGTGCTGGTGCACGGCACCGGCGGCGGGGCGCAGACGAACTGGGGCGTGTACGCGCCGCTGCTGGCCAACGAGGGATATTGCGTCTACTCGCTGACCTACGGCGCCTACGACCTGCCGTGGCCGCTCTCGGCGATCGGCGGCATGCGGCCGATCGAGGACAGTTCGGCGCAGCTCGCGGAGTTCGTGGACCGGGTGCTGGCGGCGACCGGCGCCGCGAAGGTCGATCTGATCGCGCATTCGCAGGGCAATCTGGTGGGCAACTACTTCGTCAAGCGGCTGGGCGGTTCGGACAAGGTCGACAAGTTCGTGGCGATCGCCGCGCCGTGGCTGGGCACCTTCGGCCCGGTGATCGATCCGGCTCGCGATTTCGCGCGGCGCCTGGGCGCGGAGCCGGCCTTCGACGGCGTCCTGAGCGTGAGCCCCTGTGCCGCGTGCGCGCAGATGACGGGCAGTACGGATTTCATCCGGTCCCTGAATTCCGACGGCGTCTACGACCCGGACGTCACCTACACCAATATCGAGACCCGCTACGACGAGCTGGTGGTCCCGTACACCGTTGCCCTGGTGCCCGGACCGACGACGACGAACATCGTGGTCCAGGACGGCTGCGCGTCGGACTATTCGGAGCACGCGGGCATTGCGGGCAGCGACCGGGCGGCCGCGTTCGCGCTCAACGCCCTGGATCCGGACGATCCGCACCCCGTGCCCTGCCATTTCATCCCACCGCTCACCGGATAGTTCCGTCGGCGAGGACGTCGCGCGGAGATTCGCGGCCGAGTTTCGGGGCCGCGAACCCCGACGTCGGGAAGGGGGCCCGAAAATTCAGCTGTGGGCGTAGTTGCTGGGGAAACGTTCCGGGTTGGAGCCGCGTTAGAACGGTATGACTCGCGTTGTCGCCCGTTCGCAATAGGGTAGACGGACGACGGCCGTGACCCCCGCCAACTACAGTAGAGGCGGGGGATGCAACCCCAGGGCTTCATGGCAGGCTGGCGCCACAGGTGTGAAGCACGAAGCACAACAGCAGCGCCGGATGCCGTGGATAGCGGAGCAGGAAGTGAGGGAGCGATGTTCGAGAGGTTCACCGACCGCGCGCGGCGGGTCGTTGTCCTGGCCCAAGAAGAGGCTCGGATGCTCAACCACAACTACATCGGCACCGAGCACATCCTGCTGGGCCTGATCCACGAGGGTGAGGGTGTCGCGGCGAAGTCCCTGGAGTCGCTGGGAATTTCGCTCGAGGGTGTGCGCAGCCAGGTGGAGGAGATCATCGGACAGGGCCAGCAGGCGCCGTCCGGTCACATCCCCTTCACCCCCCGGGCCAAGAAGGTGCTGGAGCTGAGCCTGCGCGAGGCGCTGCAGCTCGGCCACAACTACATCGGCACCGAGCACATTCTGCTCGGCCTGATTCGTGAGGGCGAAGGCGTCGCGGCCCAGGTGCTGGTGAAGCTGGGCGCCGACCTCAACCGGGTGCGGCAGCAGGTCATCCAGCTGCTGTCCGGCTACCAGGGCGGTAAGGAGGCGGTGGAGTCCGGTGCTCGTGGCGAGTCCGGGACCCCGTCCACCTCGCTGGTCCTCGACCAGTTCGGCCGCAACCTGACCCAGGCCGCACTCGAAGGCAAACTCGACCCGGTCATCGGCCGCTCGAAGGAGATCGAGCGCGTCATGCAGGTGCTGAGCCGCCGCACCAAGAACAACCCGGTCCTGATCGGTGAGCCCGGCGTCGGTAAAACCGCCGTCGTCGAGGGTCTCGCTCAGGCCATCGTCAACGGCGAGGTGCCGGAGACGCTGAAGGATAAGCAGCTCTACACCCTCGACCTGGGTTCCCTGGTCGCGGGCAGCCGCTACCGCGGTGATTTCGAGGAGCGCCTGAAGAAGGTGCTCAAGGAGATCAACACCCGCGGCGACATCATCCTGTTCATCGACGAGCTGCACACGCTCGTGGGTGCGGGTGCCGCCGAGGGCGCGATCGACGCGGCCTCGATCCTGAAGCCGAAGCTGGCCCGCGGTGAGCTGCAGACCATCGGTGCCACCACCCTCGACGAGTACCGCAAGTACATCGAGAAGGACGCCGCCCTGGAGCGCCGGTTCCAGCCGGTCCAGGTGGGCGAGCCGACGGTCGAGCACACCATCAACATCCTGAAGGGCCTGCGCGACCGCTACGAGGCGCACCACCGGGTGTCCATCACCGACGGTGCGCTGGTGGCCGCGGCCACGCTGGCCGACCGGTACATCAACGACCGGTTCCTGCCGGACAAGGCGATCGACCTGATCGACGAGGCGGGCGCGCGGATGCGCATCCGCCGGATGACCGCTCCGCCGGACCTGCGCGAATTCGACGACAAGATCGCCGATGCCCGCCGGGAGAAGGAAAGCGCCATCGACGCGCAGGACTTCGAGAAGGCCGCGCGGCTGCGCGACAAGGAGAAGCAGCTCGTCGCCAAGCGCGCCGAGCGGGAGAAGCAGTGGCGTTCCGGTGATCTGGACGTCGTGGCCGAGGTCGACGACGAGCAGATCGCGGAGGTGCTGGCCAACTGGACCGGTATTCCGGTGTTCAAGCTCACCGAGGAGGAGACCACCCGTCTGCTCCGCATGGAGGACGAGCTGCACAAGCGGATCATCGGCCAGGAGGACGCGGTCAAGGCCGTGTCGAAGGCCATCCGCCGTACTCGCGCCGGCCTGAAGGATCCGAAGCGTCCGTCCGGTTCGTTCATCTTCGCCGGTCCGTCCGGCGTCGGTAAGACCGAGCTGTCCAAGGCGCTGGCGAACTTCCTGTTCGGCGACGACGACGCGCTCATCCAGATCGACATGGGCGAGTTCCACGACCGCTTCACCGCCTCGCGGCTGTTCGGTGCCCCTCCGGGCTACGTCGGCTACGAGGAGGGCGGCCAGCTCACCGAGAAGGTGCGCCGCAAGCCGTTCTCGGTCGTGCTGTTCGACGAGATCGAGAAGGCCCACCAGGAGATCTACAACACCCTGTTGCAGGTGCTGGAGGACGGCCGCCTCACCGACGGCCAGGGCCGGACCGTGGACTTCAAGAACACGGTGCTGATCTTCACCTCGAACCTCGGCACCTCGGATATCTCGAAGGCCGTGGGCCTGGGCTTCTCGCAGTCCAACGCCGAAGGCTCGAACTACGAGCGGATGAAGCTCAAGGTCAACGACGAGCTGAAGAAGCACTTCCGTCCGGAGTTCCTCAACCGTATCGACGACGTCATCGTCTTCCACCAGCTCACCAACGAGCAGATCGTGGAGATGGTGGATCTGATGATCAACCGCGTCGCGACGCAGCTGCGGAACAAGGATATGGAGATCGAGCTCACCGAGAAGGCGAAGAGCCTGCTCGCCAAGCGCGGTTTCGATCCGGTGCTGGGCGCTCGCCCGCTGCGCCGGACCATCCAGCGCGAGATCGAGGATCAGCTCTCGGAGAAGATCCTGTTCGGCGAGATCGGCCCCGGCCAGATCGTCGAGGTCGACGTCGAGAACTGGGACGGCGAGGGCGCCGGCGAGGATGCCAAGTTCACTTTCGCCGGTAAGGCCAAGCCCGCCAAGGCGGAAGCCGAACCGGTCGCGGCGCTGGCCGGCGCCGGTGAGACCGCTCCGGAGGCCTCGGGCGAGTAAGTAGTCCGTACGAACCGACCGATGCCGGTCACCCCGACGGGGTGGCCGGCATCGTCGTATCTGCGGCTGCCTGCCCTGAAAATGAGTGGCGGCCGCGCGGGAACCTGTTCCATGCTGGCGATGTTCGCGAGCGGAATGAGGGCTGTGTGCTGACCGATGCCGAGGTGCAAGACTTCATCTCCGACGGTTTCGTCCGAGTGGAGGGTGCGTTCTCCGAGTCCACCGCGGCCGGGGCGCGGGAAATACTCTGGCGCGCGACCGGATGCGATCCGGCGGATTCCGGAACGTGGACGCGGCCGGTGGTCCGGCTGCCCGGTTTCGCGGACCCGCCGTTCGCCCGGGCCGCGCGCAGCCCACTGCTGGCCCAGGCGTGCGATCGGCTGGTCGGTGCGGGCCGATGGGTCGCCGCTCAGGGACTGGGCACCTTCCCGATTCGCTTCCCCAGCGAGCAGTCGCCGGGTGACGACGGATGGCATATCGATGCGAGTTTCCCGGGCGAGGATCCGCAGGACTATCTGCGGTGGCGCATCAACGTGCGGTCGCAGGGGCGGGGGCTGCTGATGCTGTTCCTGTTCTCCGACGTCGGCCCCGACGATGCGCCGACACGGATCCGGATGGGCTCGCATCTGCGCATGGCGAAGGTGCTGGAACCCTACGGTGTGGCCGGAGTCGCGATGTCGGACCTGGTCGAGGACTTCGCCGCCACCGCGGACCTTCCGGAAGTGGCGGCGACCGGTCGGGCCGGAGATGTGTATCTGTGCCATCCGTTCCTGGTGCATGCCGCCCAGGCGCATCGAGGCCGGAACCCGAAATTCATGGCCCAGCCGCCGCTGCTGCTGCACGAACCGTGCGTGCTGGACCGGCCCGACGGTGCGTATTCGCCGGTGGAGCAGGCGATCCGACAGGGGCTCGAGCTCGGCGTCACCCGCTGACTACGCGCGGGGACGTACCCGGGATGTGTTCTCCGGACGGATGATTCGCGCTGCCGCGAGGCAGAGGGTGAAAGTCATGGATATCGGATTGCATCTGACGAACTTCGCGCTGGACACCCCTTCCGAACGCATCGGATCGCGCCTGGCCGAGGTCGTCCACACGGCCGAGGACAGCGGGTTCTCAGTCGTCGCGGTGGGTGATCATCTCTGGCAGAGCCCATGGCTGGGACGGGTGGAACAGAATGTGCTGGAGGCGTATTCGACACTGTCGTTCATCGCGGCGCACACCTCGCGGGTGGAGCTGACCGCGGTGGTGTCGGGGGTGCACTATCGGCATCCGGCCATGCTCGGAAAGCTGGTCACCACCCTGGATGTGCTGTCCGGCGGCCGGGCCTGGCTGGGAATCGGGACGGGCACCTCCACCGGCGATGTGGAAGGGTACGGCCTGCCGTTCCCGCCGCTGCGCGACCGCTACGACATGCTGGAGGAGGCGCTGCGGATCTGCCGGGCCATGTGGACCGGTGCGCGGGGCGGTCCGGAACCCGTATCCGGCAAGCACTTTCACGTCGAGCGCCCGCTGAACGCTCCGCAGGTGGTGCGGAATCCGCCGGCGGGCGGACATCGCCCGCATCCACCCGTGCTCGTCGGCGGCGACGGTGAGCGGCGCACATTGCCGCTGGTGGCGCGCTACGCGGATGTGGCGAGTCTGCGGCCGGGGCCGGAGCTGGCGAGCAAGATCGAACTGCTGGACCGGCTGTGCGCGGAGATCGGCCGCGATCCGCGCGAGATCCGCAAGAGCTGCGTCTTCGCCTTCGATCTCGGGCCGAGCGGTGGCGCCGTGGGCCAGGTGCTGGGGCAGCTGGAGCGGATGGCGGAGGTGGGAATCGATCTGGTGATCGGACGGGTGGCCGGCGTCGACGAGCTGACGCCCCTGGAGGTGCTCGGGCGCGAGGTGATCCCGGTGGCCGCGGAATTCGGTCGCTGACCCGGAGTCGCGACCGACCCCGAATTACTGCCAGCCGGGGCGGACCAACCCCGACTCGTAGGCAAGGACCACGAGTTGCGTTCGATCACGGGCGTTGAGTTTCACCAGGATTCGGCTCACGTGAGTGCGAGCGGTGGCGGGGCTCATGAAGAGGCGCCGGCCGATTTCGGCGTTGGTGAGCCCTTCCGCGACCAGCGCCATCACCTCGCGCTCCCGATCGGTGAGCTCCGACAGCGCCGCGGCGGGCGCGGGTTTGGCGTGGGTGGCGAATTCGGCGACCAGGCGGCGGGTGACGCTGGGCGAGAGCAGCGCGTCTCCGGCGGCCACCACGCGCACCGCCTTCACCAGATCCGCGGGTTCGGTGTGTTTGACCAGGAACCCGGTGGCGCCCGCGCGCACGGCTTCGAAGACGTATTCGTCGAGTTCGAAGGTGGTGAGTACCACGACCTTCACCTCGGACAGGCCGGGGTCGGCGGCGATCTCGCGGGTGGCCGACAGGCCGTCGAGGACCGGCATGCGGATATCCATCAGCACCACATCGGGATGCAGCTCCCGGGTCATCCGCAGGGCCTGGTCGCCGTCGCCGGCCTCCCCGACGACCTCGATGCCGTCCTGGGCGTCCAGCAGCGCGGCGAATCCCGCGCGAACCAGAGCCTGGTCGTCGGCGACCAGGACGCGGATCTCGTTCACGACACCTCCTGTAGGCCGGCGTCCGGCCGATCCGGAATCGGCAGCCGGGCCCGCACGGCGAACCCGCCGTCCGGCCGCGGTGCTGCCGAGAGCTCGCCACCCAGTGCGCGGGCGCGTTCGATCATGCCCGGAATTCCGTTCCCGCCACCGGTTGTGGACGACTGTGGAGAATTCGGGGAGCGCTCGTTGTCCACAGTGATGCACAGCTCGCTCGGCGAATAATCGACAGCCACGGTCGCTTCCGCCTCGGGCGCATGCCGCAGCACATTGGTCAGCGATTCCTGCACGATGCGAGCGGCGGCGACGTCGACCACCACCGGCACCCGGCGCGGTGTGCCGGAAATCCGGGTGTGGACCGGGGTGCCGGCGGCGCGCATCGGAGCCAGCAATGATTCCAGATCGCCGATGCCGACCGCCGGGCTGGTCGGCACCGCAACGGTTTCCGCGCCGGCGCGGATCGAGCGCAGCAGACTGTGCACCTCGCCGAGCGCATCGCGGCTGACCTCTTTGATCGCCGAAAGGGCGGTCGCGGCCTGTTCGGGTTTGCGGTCGAGCAGTTCCAGCGCCACCGACGACTGGACATTGATCAGCGACAGGCTGTGGGCGAGCACATCGTGCAGTTCGCGCGCGATGGCCAGCCGTTCCTGGGCCGCGCGCTGTTCGCGCTCGGCCAGTTCACGGGCACGCTCGGCTTCCCGGTTGCGCCGGGCAGCCTCGACGCGCTGCCGCCGCGCGATCAGCGCCGAACGCCGCTGCCGGATGCCCTCGGCGATCGCGATCAGCACCACGAGCCAGGCCAGGATGCCGACGACCGGCCAGCCCCCGGGCCCGTGGCCGCGCAGCGCGGGCACCGGCCACACCATCAGCAGGAATCCCAGCGGCACCAGCGGATAGGTGTACCAGCGGGAGCCGCGCGAGGCCGCGGTCAGGAAGGCGATGACCAGCGATACGAAGACCGGCCCGTAACCGTACCCGACCAGCAGATAGGCGACGGTGACCGCGAGCACGCCCACGAAGACCGCCCGGGGATACCACGCGCGCATCGTCAACAGCAGCGGGCCGGCCACCAGCAGCGCATATCCCAGCGCATCCAGTGGACGCACGCCGGACTGATGCGCATTCGCCGCATGCCCGCCGCCCAGCTGGACGACGGCCACGACGACGCACAGCATCACATCCCGGGCGCCGGGCCGTTTACTCGACTGCACAGTTCGAACGGTAACCCCGCCGCGTCGCCGCACGAGCCCGCGCGCCGCGAATTACGTCCAGATACGTACGCCGAGCCGGGCGCCCCGGCGGATGTGTCGGTGCTGGTCGAAGCGGATGGTCGAGGTATGAACAGATCGAATGCCGATCCGGCCGGCGAGTTCCCCGGCACGGTCACGCGGACCCGGGCCAGCGCCACCGAGGTCGTGGTTACCGAGTCTCTCACCAAGAAGTACGGCGACCACACGGCAGTCGACGCCGTCTCCATGACCGTGCGCCGCGGCGAGATCTACGGATTTCTCGGCCCCAACGGCGCCGGTAAGACGACGACGCTGCGGATGCTCGTCGGGCTGATCGCGCCGACCTCCGGTACCGCGACGGTGCTGGGCCTGAATCCGGGCGAACGGGAGTCGTTGCGGCGCATCGGCGTTCTGATCGAAGGGCCCGGCTTCTATCCGTACCTGTCCGGCCGCGACAACCTGCGCGTGCTGGCCCGCTACCACCTGACCGAGCGCACCGCCGGTTCCCGGCCTCGCGACCGATTCGCCGAGGTGGACGAGATCCTGGCGCGAGTCGGACTCGCCGACCGGGCAGGCGATCGGTTCCGCACCTACTCGCTCGGCATGAAGCAGCGCCTCGGCGTCGGCGCGGCCCTGCTCGGCAACCCGGATCTGCTCATTCTCGACGAGCCGACCAACGGTCTGGACCCGGCCGGAATGGCTGAAATGCGAGAACTGGTGACCGGTTTGGCCGCCGACGGGCACACCGTCGTGCTCTCCTCGCATCTGCTCAGCGAGGTGCAGGAAATCTGCGATCGGGTCGGCGTCATCTCCGGCGGGAAGTTGCTCACCGAATCGACCGTGAGTCAATTGCGCGGCGCGGCAACACTTCTGGTTCGGGCCGAGCCGATGGAGACGGCCTATCCGGCGGTGCGCCGGGTGGTGGGCGAACACCGTGCGTTACCGACCGCCGCCGGCATCAGAGTCGATGCCGGCAGGGCAATGGCGCCCGAGGTGGCGCGCGCGGTGATCGCATCCGGCGCGGATCTGCTGGAACTGCGCACCGACGAAAAGTCGCTGGAGGAAGTGTTTTTCGAGATGACGAAACAGGAGCACCGATGAACGACGTAGTGGCCTGCACCAGGGCCGAATTCGCACGGCTGCGGAAGTGGCCCGCGTTCTGGATCGTGCTCGGCACCTGGATCGCGCTGAATCTCGTCTTCGCGTATCTGTTCAACTATCTCGCCTACACCTCGGGCAGCAGTTCCCGGATGTCGAACGGGCAGCCGCGCGAGGTGCTGTTGCAGTTGATGCTGCCCGCGGCCGTGCCGGAGGTGTTCACCCAGGGCATGGCGATGTTCGGCGGTGCGCTCATGCTCGTCCTGGGCGCGCTGGTGGTGGGAAGCGGATACGGCTGGGGCAGTTGGAAAACCGTTTTCACCCAGGGACCCTCGCGCCGTGCGGTGGTCGGCGGAACCGTGGTTTCCCTGATGAGCGTGGTGGTGGGCCTGGTCGGTGCGGCGTTCGTGGTGGATACCGGGGTGGCCGCGATGATCGGGGTCGCCGAGCATCGGACGCCGACGCTGCCGACGGCCGCGCACACCCTGCTCGGTCTCGCGACCGGCGTGGTGATCCTCGGTATGTGGACGCTGGCCGGCGCGCTGATCGCGGCGATCGCCCGTGGTCCGGCACTGGCGGTGGGCCTGGGCCTGGTGTGGGTGCTCGTCGTGGAGAATCTGCTGCGCGGCGTCGCGTCGATTTTCTCGCCTGTCCGGGCGCTCACCGACCATCTGCCGGGGACCGCGGCGGGTTCGGCGGCCGGGGCCATGCGCACCGTGGGCGGCACGGCGACGCCGGGCGTCCTGGACATCCTGTCCCGACCGGCGTCGTTCGTCGTGCTGGCGGTGTACATCGCGGTATTCGCCTGCGGCACAGTGGCACTGATGGTGCGCCGCGATATGGCGTGAACAGCGCCGCGGCGTCGCGCCGGAATCGCGCCGGGCCGGACAGCGGTGAGTCGAGCGCGCGCGGCGAGTAGGTTCGATCGCGACGGCTCATTCTCACTCGACGAAAGGACAGCGATGCCTACACGCAGCGCGCGTACCGCATGGACCGGTGGCTTGCAGGACGGTTCCGGACAGGTCGACCTGGCCAGTTCCGGTGCCGGCAAATTCGACGTCTCGTTCCCGAAGCGCACCGCCGATACCGCCGAGGGCACCACCAGCCCCGAGGAACTGATCGCGGCCGCGCATTCGTCCTGCTACGCGATGGCGCTGTCCGGTCAGATCGGCGCCGCCGGCGGCACCATCGAAAGCCTGGACGTGAATGCCGACGTGATGCTCGGCCCGGATCCCGCGGGCGGTTTCCGCATCTCGGCGATCAAGCTGACCGTGCGCGGCCGGGTCTCGGGTATCGACGCCGGCGGCTTCGAGCAGGCCGCCCAGACCGCCAAGGCCGGTTGCCCGGTCAGCAAGGCTCTGGCCGGCGTCGAGACGATCGAACTCGACGCCGCCCTCGAAAGCTGAGCCGGGGCGACCGGCGCACCTCACCCGGTGGTCGGACCGACCACCGGGTGCGGCGAGAAACTACTGAGCGGGCTTCGCCGCGACGTCGAGGACCACCTCGAATTCCAGCAGCGAGGCGCCCGTGGCGACCGGCTGGCGGGCCTGGCCGGCATGCGCCTCCTTGGCCGGTCCGTCTCGCCACGCGGCGAACGACTCCTCCGAATCCCACTGCGTCACAACGAAATACCGGTTGTCACCGGCGACCGGGCGCAGCAACTGGAAGCCCAGGAAGCCGGGGGAATTCTCCACCGCGTGCGCCCGATGGGCGAAGCGCTTCTCGAGTTCGGGTCCGGCTCCCTCGGGAACCTCGATCGCATTGATCTTCACAACAGCCATGAGCACAGGCTAATCCCACCGCGCGGCACGTATCGTCGGTGCCGATGTTGTACGACGAGGGTGGCACCGGGGTGCCGATTCTGCTGCTGCACGGATTGATGGGCAGCGCGCGGACCTGGGCGGGTCAGGTGCCGTGGCTGCGCGAATTCGGCCATGTCCACTCCTTCGACGCCGCTGGGCACGGCCGACCGGCCCCGCCGGAGCTCACCACCGAGGCATTCGTCGCCGATCTGGCCGCCGCGACCGCCGCGATATCGGAACCGATGGTGGTGATCGGCCATTCGATGGGCGGACTGCACGGGTGGATGTTCGCGGCCGCGCACCCGGAGCGGGTCCGGGCGCTGGTGGTCGAGGATATGGCGCCCGATTTCCGCGGGCGCACCGCGCGGCACTGGGCGGAGATGATCGAGGCCTGGCCGCAACCGTTCCCCGACGCCGACGCGGTACTGGACTTTTTCGGCCCGGTCGCCGGGCGCTACTTCCTCAACTCGTTCATGCGCGGCGGAGACGGCTACCGGTTACACGGTTCGGTCGCGACCTTCCGCGACATCTCCGAGGAGTGGGGCACCCGCGATTTCTGGGCCGAATGGGCCGCGGTGCGCGTGCCGACCCTGCTGATCGAGGGCGAATACACGATCACGCCGCCAGGTCAGATGCGGGAGATGGCGGCCGCTCGGACGGGTGTGCGCCATGTGGTCGTCGGTGCCGCCGGACATCTCGTCCACGACGACCAGCCCGCTGTCTATCGCGCCGAAGTCGAACGGTTTCTGCACGAAAACATGGGTTGATCGGATCGCCTGCGCGTGGGTCCGGGCGAAGGGAGACCCGAGGTCCGGCAGTTGCGGGCAATCGCCTTCAGTCTCGGTGGGGAGGCGACGTATGCTCCACTCAGGCCCCGACCATAAGGTGAATCATGATTAACTTCTCGATACCCGCCGACCTCGCCGCCGAACGTGACCGCATCCGCCGGTTCGTCATCGACAAGATCGTTCCGTTCGAGCGCGACCCCCGCCTGACCGCGCACGGGCCCAACGACGATCTGCGCCAGGAATTGGTCGAATTGGCGCGGGCCGAGAAGCTGCTCACCATTCAGGCGCCCGAGGCACTGGGCGGCCGCGGGCTCACCCACGTCGAACAGGCCGTGCTGTACGAGGCGGCCGGGTGGTCCACCCTGGGACCGGTCGCGATGAACTGCGCCGCGCCCGACGAGGGCAACATGTTCCTGCTGTCCAAGGTCGCCGACACCGAGCAGGTCGACCGCTTCCTGATGCCGGTGATCGACGGCCGTCAGCGCTCGGTCTTCGCGATGACCGAGCCGGGCGGCGCCGGATCCGATCCCGGCCAGCTCGCCACCACCGCCACCTTCGACGGCGAGAACTTCACCGTCAACGGCCGCAAATGGCTGATCACCGGGGCCGACGGGGCCAAGACGTGGATCATCATGGCCAAACTCGAGGACAACGACCACCTCCCCGCGGGCCCGACCCTGTTCCTCACCGAGGGGGACGCGCCCGGAATCGTCATCGAGCGAACCATGAACACGATGGATCGCAACTACGTCGGCGGCCACGGCGTCGTGCGTTTCGAGAATCTGATCCTGCCCAAGGAGTCGCTGCTGGGAGAGAGCGGCCAGGCGCTGCGCTACGCCCAGCTGCGACTGGCCCCCGCCCGCCTCACCCACTGCATGCGCTGGCTCGGCGCCGCCGAACGCGCCCAGAGCATCGCCGTCGAACACGCCAAGACCCGCACGGCCTTCGGCAAGCCGATCGGCGAGCACGAGGGCGTGTCCTTCATGCTCGCCGACAACGAGATCGCCCTGCACCAGTGCCGCCTGACCATCTGGCACGCCTGCTGGTTGATGGACCAGGGCCACAAGGCTCGCCACGAGAGTTCGATGGCCAAATCGTATGTGTCCGAGGAACTGTTCAAGGTCGCCGACCGCTGCGTCCAGGTCCTCGGCGGCATCGGCATCAGCGACGAAACCGTGGTCGAGATGATCTTCCGCGATATGCGCGCCTTCCGCCTCTACGACGGCCCCACCGAGGTCCACAAGTACGCGATCGGCCGCCAAGTGTTGCGGGGATAGCGGTCCTGCGCCTGCTGCCATCTGTCAAGGCGTACGTCCATGAGCCGTTCACCGTGAGGGTCTCGGCCCGCCTCGATTGTGGAGCGACGGAGCGAGGGAGCGCAGCGACTGAGCGGAGGAGTGAAAAATCGAGGCCCAGGGGGCCGAGACCCCGCCGCAGCGAAGCGGAGGCAGATAACACAGCCAGTAAGGTGGTCGGGAAAGATCACCCAAACCTAGGATCGTCGCATGAGTTCGGAACTGCAGGTCGATGTGTCCGCCGGTGTCGCCGTACTCACGCTCAACCGTCCCGCGCAGCAGAACGCCATGACGCCCACGATGGCGGCGGAGCTCGGGACCGCGCTGCGGCGCTGCGATACCGAGGACGCGATTCGGGCGGTGGTGATCACCGGGACGCCGCCCGCGTTCTGCGCGGGCGCCGATCTGTCCGCCCGCGTCGGTGACGTGCGCGGCACGATCGATCCGCCGCCGTGGCAGATCCGCAAGCCGGTGATCGCGGCCGTGAACGGGCATGCCGTGGGGATCGGGCTGTCGCTGGCCCTGCAGTGCGATCTGCGATACATGGCCACCGATGCCGTATACGGGCTGAATCAGGTGCGTCGCGGCGCGATGGCCGACGGCTACGCGCACTGGACACTGCCGCGGCTGGCGGGAATGGCCAACGCCGCCGACATCATGCTCACCGGCCGCACCTTCGACGGTGAGGAAGCGCGCCAGATGGGCGTGGCCAACAGCAGTCTGCCGGCGGGCGAGGTACTGCCGACCGCCTTGGCCGTGGCGCACGACCTGGCGGCCGGTTCCGCGCCGCTGCCGACCGCTCTGACCAAGCGGCTGCTCTGGGAGGGCCTCGGGATGAGCCCCGAGGCGGTCGGCCGGCTGGAATCCGAGCTGCACGGCTTCGTCGGCAAGAGCGTGGACGCGGCCGAGGGCATGGCGGCGTTTCGCGACCGCCGCCAGCCACAGTGGAAGGGCAGTATCAGCGCCGAATGGCCCGCGGGCGAGTTGTCGTCGCCGAGCGAGCGTCGCGGTCTGGACGGCACCGCCGAGGAACCGGCCTAGTCCTGCGAAGCCGGGCGCTTCGACCTCGGACCGGTTCCGGAGCCACCGCCGGCGAGTTCCCCCGGAGCCGCCCGGTCAGCGCCCGCCGATGAGCATCAACAGAAAGACGCACGCGTACAACACCATCAGTACGGTGCCGACGATGCCGACCACATAGCCGACCACCACCTGCGATCGGCCGCCGATGGTGCCGCCGGACATCTCGATCTGGTCGAGCGCCCGCTTGCCCATCACCCACGCCACCGGACCCAATGCGCCACAACACAATAGGCTCAGCACACCCAGGATCAGCACCGTCGTCGCATGGGGGTGTTCGACCGGGTTACCGGTCGGCGGCTCAGGCAGCGATCCCCAGTAGTCGGGTTGATTCATGGCCACCGTGCGAGTCTAAGGTGCGCCCACCCGAAAAGCTGTATCTTCGGCCTACGCTTCGCTTCGGCGGGGGTCTCGGCCCCTTGGGCCTCGAGTTTTCACTCCTCCGCTCAGTCGCTGCGCTCCCTCGCTCCGTCGCTCCAAAAGCGAGGCGGGCCGAGACCACCATGGTGCACGCTTCGTAGACGTTCACCCAGGTGGGATGAGCGCCTGCTGCCTCGCAAATGGCTGCGACGGTGCAGAACTCAATGGCCGATGGCCCGGCTGCGACCACTCAGCGGCGTTGGCGGGCGATGTCGGCCAGCACGACTCCCGCTGCCACCGAGGCGTTGAGCGACTCCACCGGCCCGGCCATCGGGATGCTGATGATGGTGTCGCAGGTTTCGCGGACCAGGCGCGACAGGCCCTTACCCTCCGAGCCGACGACCACGACGGTCGGTGTGGTGCCGTCGAAGTCGTCGAGGACGGTGTCGCCGCCGGCATCGAGGCCGACCACCTGCAGACCTGCCTTGGCCCAATCCTTCAGTGTGCGAGTCAGATTGGTCGCACGCGCCACGGGCAGCCGGGCCGCGGCGCCGGCGCTGGTGCGCCAGGCGACCGCGGTGACGCTGGCGCTGCGGCGCTGCGGAATCACCACGCCGTGCCCGCCGAACGCGGCGACCGAACGGATCACCGCGCCCAGGTTGCGGGGATCGGAGATGTTGTCCAGCGCCACCAGCAGCGGGGCGGTCCCGGAAGCGCGGGCGCTGTCCAGCAGATCCTCCGGATGGGCGTAGCGGTACGGCGGCACCTGCAGGGCCATGCCCTGATGTAAACCGTTGGTGCTCATCCGATCCAGGTCGATGCGCGACACCTCCAGGATGGAGATTCCGGCATCGGCGGCGCGCTGCACGGACTCGGTGAGGCGGTCGTCGTTCTCGGTGCCCAGCGCGACATACAGCGCGGTGGCCGGAACCTCCGCGCGCAGACACTCCACCACCGGATTGCGGCCGAGCACCAACTCCGGCCCGTCGTCGCCCTTGCGGGTACCCGGCCGGGCGCGGTTCTGCCCCTGCGTCGCCTTGGCCGCTTTCGCCGCCGCCGCAGCGCGTTTCGCGGCGGGGTGGTTCTTGCGCATGGTGGCGGGCGGGGTGGCGCCGCGGCCCTCGAGTCCGCGACGGCGCTTACCACCGCTGCCGACGACGGCGCCCTTCTTGGTGCCGCCCTTACGGATCGCACCTCGTCGCTGCGAATTTCCTGCCATCAGTATGCCTTTCGTGTCGGTCGCGACACCCGCACCCGATCAGCAGGCTTCGCTGGGAGAATCATTTGGCCAGCGACCAATCCGAGCCGCCGGGAGTGTCGACGACGTCGATTCCGGCCGCGCCCAGCCGGTCGCGCACGGCGTCGGCGGTGGCCCAGTCCTTTTCGCGGCGGGCCTGCTGGCGGCGTTCGAGTTCGGCCCGCACCAGGACGTCGAGCGCGGATTCGGCCGCCGAGGTGTCCTTCGGGCCGGCCCAGTGCGCGTCCAGCGGATCGACGCCCAGAATTCCGAGCATCGCCCGCACCTGTCCGGCGGCCTCGCGCGCCGATTCGCCCGCGCCCGCTTCCAGCGCCCGATTGCCCTCGTGCACCACGCGATGAATCTCGGCCAGGGCCTTCGGGATCGCGAGATTGTCGTCCAGCGCCTCGGCGAAGGCGTCGGTCCATTTCCCGACCGCGACCTCACCCACCCGCTCGACGGTGCGCTGCACGAATGCCTCGAGTCGCTGATAGGTCTGCGCGGCATCCGCCAGCGCCTGTTCGGAATATTCGAGCATCGACGCGTAATGCGCACTGCCCAAATAGAACCGCAATTCCACGGCCCGCACCTGGGCGAGAATATTCGGCACCGAGAGCGTGTTGCCGAGCGATTTCGACATCTTCTCGCCGCCGAGCGTCACCCACCCGTTGTGCAGCCAGTACTGCGCGAATCCGTCTCCGGCGCCGCGGGATTGGGCGATTTCGTTCTCGTGGTGCGGGAAAACCAGATCCATACCACCGCAGTGGATATCGAATTCGGGCCCGAGGTAGAACTCGGCCATCGCCGAGCATTCCAGATGCCAGCCCGGACGCCCGGGTCCCCACGGCGAGGGCCAGGTCGGCTCGCCCGGTTTCGCGGCCTTCCACAGCGTGAAATCGCGCGGATCGCGTTTACCCTCGCCGGCGCTCTCGCCCTGCTGCACATCTTCGAGTTTGTGCCCGGACAGCGCACCGTATTCCGGATAACTGCGCACATCGAAATACACGTTGCCGCTCGACGCGTAGGCGTGCCCGCGGGCGATGAGCCGCTGCATCATCTCGACCATCTGGGTGATGTGCCCGGTGGCCCGTGGTTCCACCGACGGCGGCAGTACCCCGAGCGCCTCGTAGGCGCGGTCGAAGGCGCGTTCGTGCGTCGCTGCCCATTCCCACCACGGGCGGCCCGCCGCGGCGGCCTTGGTGAGGATCTTGTCGTCGATATCGGTGACATTTCGCACGAAGGCCACGTCGTAGCCGTTCGCGGTGAGCCAGCGGCGCAGCACGTCGAAGGCGACGCCGCTGCGGACGTGCCCGATATGGGGTTCGCCCTGCACGGTGGCGCCACACAGGTACACCGACGCACGTCCAGGGACCAGCGGGGTGAAATCCCGCAGGGTCCGCGTCGCGGTGTCGAACAGGCGCAGAGTCACGACCAGCCATCCTAAGGCTTGTTGAACAACGGTATGGGTGGGCCCCTCCTATGGTCCACGGTCCATCGAATGCGATGACACCGCGGGTCCGGAACGGATTTCGACGGGGCATGTTTCCGGAGCGAGTGTGCGGCCGCCCGGCGCGGATGCGAATACGGCGGCCGGCGCCGAGTTCGCCGCCGTAGATCGGCGCGAACGATAAATCCGCACCGAATCGCCGACTGCGGTTACGCGGTACTACATCGCCCGTCGTGCACGAGTAATGCGGTCGCGACCGCGGCGATTCCCTCCCCACGGCCGGTGAGCCCCAGACCGTCGGACGTCGTACCGGAGACCGAAACCGGGGCGTCGAGTAATTCGCCGAGTATTTTTTGCGCTTCGGCGCGTCGCGGCCCGATTTTGGGGCGATTACCGATGATCTGCACCGCCGCGTTGACGATCCGATATCCGGATTCGGCGAGCAGGCGCCGTACCTCGGTCAGCATCGCGGCGCCGGAGACGCCCTCCCACTCGGGACGTCCGGTGCCGAAGACCGCGCCGACATCGCCCAGGCAGGCGGCCGACAGCAGCGCATCGCACAGGGCGTGGGCGGCCACATCGCCGTCGGAATGTCCGGAGCAGCCGTCGTCGCCCTCGAACAGCAGCCCGGCCATCCAGCAGGGCCGACCGGGTTCGATGGGATGCACATCGCTGCCGATGCCGGTGCGCAGCGCGGTGAAATCGGTCATCCGGTCACCGCCGCCTCGGTCGTCGTGGTGACCGCGGTCTCGGCGTTCGCCGCGCCGGCAGCCCCGCCCGCGGCGGTGGAGTCGTCCGCTACCAGCGCGTTCGCCAGTCGCAGATCCAGTGGGCCGGTGATCTTGAATGCCAGGGGATCGCCCGGAACCACCGAGACGGTCGCGCCCATCGCCTCCACGAGTCCGGCATCGTCGGTGGCGGGCAGGTCGACCGCATAGGCCTCGCGCAGCAGCGCGGCGTCGAAACCCTGGGGAGTCTGGATCGCCCGCAGTGCGGAGCGGTCCGGTGTCCCGGTGACATCACCGGCCGCGTCGACTGCCTTGATGGTGTCGGCCACCGGGATGCCGGGGACGACCGCGCGATGACCGGCGTCCAGCGCGTCCACGACGCGCTCGATCAGCGACGGCGGCGTCAGGGCGCGGGCCGCGTCGTGCACGAGGATATGGGTGGCTTCCGGGGCGGCGGCCAGGCCGGCGCGCACCGAGTCGGTGCGTTCTACGCCGCCGGCCACCACATCGACCGGTATCGAGCTGGCCGCGTGGGCACGGGCGGCGAGCAGTTCCCGGGCCGCATCGATCATCTCGATGGGCGCCATGATCACGATGCGGTCGACGACCCCGGACGCGATCAGACCGTCTACTGCGTGTACGAGCATGGGACTGCCGCCGACCGGGACGAATGCCTTGGGTGTCGATTCACCCAGGCGAACGCCCCGACCGGCGGCAGGTACCAATGCCACAACGCGGCGGGAGTTGAGCGTCAAGGCGATGCGGTCAGGAGGCCGCGGCGAGAACCTCGTCGAGCAGGGTCTCGGCCTTGACGTCGTCGGTGCCCTCGGCGAGCGCGAGCTCACCGACCAGGATCTGCCGGGCCTTGGCCAGCATCCGCTTCTCGCCGGCGGACAGGCCGCGGTCCTGCTCCCGACGCCACAGGTCGCGGACGACCTCGGCCACCTTGTTCACATCGCCGGAGGCGAGCTTCTCGAGGTTGGCCTTGTACCGCCGAGACCAGTTCGTCGGCTCCTCCGTGTGCGGAGCGCGTAGCACCTGGAAGACTCGGTCGAGACCTTCCTGGCCGACGACGTCGCGGACGCCGACGTACTCCGCGTTCTCTGCGGGAACCCGAACGGTGAGATCGCCTTGAGCGACCTTCAGGACCAGATACTCTTTCTGAACACCCTTGATGGTGCGAGTCTCGATTGCTTCGATCAGCGCCGCTCCGTGGTGGGGGTAAACGACGGTGTCTCCGACCTTAAAAATCATGTGTCCCGTGCCCCTTTCGATGTTCACAGTTTAACATGCGACTCGATAACGCCGCGATCAACGGCGCAGGTCAGGGGCCACAACAGGCCGACCTTGGGGCTTGACAGATCGCGATGCGTGTGCATCCCGTTGTGGCAGAACGGGATACGCGGCTCGCGGGTCGCCGCGGAACATTACACCGGACCGGTCCACACCGACCACCCTGCGAACTACTACGCTGCCTACTACTACTCTCCATCGTGGAGTGAGCCGGTCGACATGGA
Organism: Nocardia sp. AB354; assembly: GCF_049538315.1. Classification (NCBI taxonomy): domain Bacteria; kingdom Bacillati; phylum Actinomycetota; class Actinomycetes; order Mycobacteriales; family Nocardiaceae; genus Nocardia; species Nocardia sp. AB354. The sequence continues at coordinate 26,955 of NZ_JBMVFU010000019.1, forward strand.
GGACAACCCGTGACTGCCCTGAAAGCCACCACAGCGTCGAATGTGACCAAGGTGTCGCGGCGCGCAATCGCTGTTGCCGCGCTGGCCACCGGTGCGGCGCTGGCGTTGTCCGGATGCGGTGCCGGCCAGATCTCGCAGACCGCGGGTCAGGTGCCCGCCGTCAACGGCAGCGCGGCCACCGTCGGCAACGTGGCGCTGCGTGACGTGCGCATCCTGCTGCCGCAGTCGGAGGAGTACACCAACGCCAAGGGTGGCAAGTCCGTCGTCGCGTTCAGCGCGATCAACGAGGGCTCGTCCAAGACCGACCAGCTGGTCAGCATCACCACCGACCTCGGCCAGGTGAAGATCACCCCGGCCACGCCGGAACTGATCCCCGGCCAGACGGTCGTCGCCGCGAGCCCGGAGGCCGCCAAGGCCGCCCAGGCGGGCGCCGAGAACGCCTCGCCGACCACCGGCGCCGCGCAGCCCACCAGCTCGCCCGCCACGCCCACGCCGGAGCACAGCGCGTCGCCGCGCCAGGAGGGCGCCGGTTCGCCCGATCAGCCGGCCGACCCGAACGCGCATCCGATCCTGGTCGAGATCACCGGACTGACCAAGGACATCGTGCCGGGCCTGACCTACGGCGTCACCTTCAACTTCAAGAACGCCGGCACCGTGCAGGTGCAGGTGCCCGTCGACGCCGGCCCGAACACCCCGCGGCACGAGGGCGCGACTGTCGCCGAGCACGGCGGCCACTGAGGCTCGCCCCTGAACACCGGCCCATGTCGGCCCCCCTATCTAGGCTGCGCACGTGGCCAAGGTGAAATCGCTGTACCGCTGCTCGGCATGCGGGAACGAGGTTGCCAAATGGGTGGGGCGCTGCCCGGGGTGCAACGAATGGGGAACCGTCGACGAGGTGGTGTCGGCCGGCGCCGGGGCGGGAGCGCATGCCGCCGGGCGCCGGGCACTGCTGCCCTCGACGGCCGCGGCGCCCATCTCGACCATCGACTCGAAGGTCACCCGCGCCCGGCCCACCGGTGTCGCGGAATTGGATCGCGTCCTCGGCGGCGGGGTGGTGCCCGGATCGGTGGTGCTGCTCTCGGGTGAGCCGGGCGTGGGCAAGTCGACGCTGCTGCTCGAGGTCGCCCACCGCTGGGCGCGGGAGCGCGAGGAGCGTGCGCTCTACGTCACCGCCGAGGAGTCCGCCGGGCAGGTCCGGCTGCGCGCCGACCGGACCGGGGCGGTGCACGAAAGGGTCTATCTCGCAGCCGAATCCGATCTCGCCACGATTCTCGGCCATGTCGATCAGGTCCGGCCGACGCTGCTGGTGGTCGATTCGGTGCAGACCATGCTGGCCGCCGACGCGGACGGGGTGATCGGCGGTGTGACCCAGGTGCGCGCGGTGACCGCGGCCCTGACCTCCCTGGCCAAGGCGAGCGGTATCGCGGTGCTGCTGGTCGGCCACGTCACCAAGGACGGCAATGTCGCCGGGCCGCGCACCCTCGAACACCTGGTGGATGTGGTGTTGCAGTTCGAGGGCGACAAACACTCCACCCTGCGCATGGTGCGCGGCATCAAGAACCGCTTCGGCAGCGCCGACGAGGTCGGCTGTTTCGAACTGCACGACGACGGCATCGCCGGGGTGAGCGATCCGTCCGGGCTGTTCCTGCATCACCGTGCGGATCAGGTTCCCGGCACCGCGATCACGGTCGCGATGGACGGTAAGCGGCCGCTGCTCGGCGAGGTACAGGGGCTGACCGTATCCACCCAGGTACCCGCCCCGCGACGCGCGGTGAGCGGTCTGGACTACAACCGCGTCTCGATGGTGCTCGCGGTGCTGCAGAGCCGTTGCGGTGTGTATCTGGGCAAGCACGACGTCTACGCCGCCACGGTCGGCGGCATGCGGTTGACCGAGCCCGCCGCCGATCTGGCCGTCGCGGTCGCGATCACCGGCGCCGAACGCGATATCCCGCTGCGCGCGGGCATGGTGGTGCTGGGCGAGGTCGGCCTCGCCGGTGAGGTCCGGCGTGTCACGGGGGTCGGGCGCAGGTTGCGCGAGGCCGAGCGGCTAGGTTTCACGGAGGCGTTGGTACCGCCCGGAACCGACCTGTCCGGCATCGGAATGAAGGTGCACGAGGTCGCGAGTGTTCGTGCGGCTCTCGCCTCGAGTGGTTTGTCGAAGCGACGACGCGAGCGTGTGGAGGCTGTGGAATGATCCCGGGCCGTTGGGTGACACACCTGCTCGGCCGTCCCGCGCCGCGCCGCAGGTTCGTGACTCCAGCGGACGTGCCGGCCGCGGTGGATGCGGTAACTCCGGTAGATGGGGTGGCCGCGGTAGATGGGGTGGCTCCGGCGGATGGGTCGCCCGTGGCCGAGGCGGTCGAGGCCGATGGTGACCCCGGCCTGAGTACCACCATCGCCCGGCTGGTGCCGGGCACCGAACTGCGCGACGGTATCGACCGGATCCTGCGTGCCCGCACCGGCGGGCTGATCGTGCTCGGCTACGACGAGGAACTGGAGCGAATCTGCGACGGCGGATTCGAACTGGACGTCGAATTCTCGCCGACCCGGCTGCGTGAGCTGTCGAAAATGGATGGCGCCGTGGTGCTTTCGACCGACGGCGCACGTATCCGCCGCGCCAATGTCCATCTGGTTCCCGACCCCGGCCTGCCGACCACCGAATCCGGCACGAGGCACAAGGCGGCCGAGCGCACCGCCGCGCAGACCGGCTATCCGGTGGTGTCGGTGAGCCGCTCGACGGGCATCGTCACGGTCTATCTCAACGGGCACCGGCATCCGATCCAGACCTCGGAGACCATCCTGTCGCGCGCCAATCAGGCGATGGCGACGCTGGAGCGCTACCGTTCGCGCCTGGACGAGACCACCCGGCAGCTGTCGCTGGTGGAGTTGAACGACTGCGCCACGGTGCGCGATGTGCTGGCGGTGGTGCACTGCCTGGAGCTGGTCCGCCGCGTCGCGCGCGAAATCAGTTCCGACGTGGCCGAACTCGGCGTGGACGGCCGGCAGCTGGCGCTGCAATTGGCCGAACTCGTCGGCAACACCGAGGCCCTGCGCCGCCTGCTGGTCCGTGACTACATCCGCACCGAACCGGTCGACGACGCGATGGTCGACCGCACGCTGGCAGCGCTCGACGGGCTGCTCGAGGTGGATCTGCTCGAACTCACCAATCTCGCTCCGCCACTCGGCTTTCCGGCGACATACGAGGCTCTCGACACCGCCGTGGGCCCGCGCGGATATCGGGTGCTGGCCGAGATTCCGCGAGTGCCGCTGCGCCGCGCCGAACCCGTGATCGCCGCATTCGGCTCGCTGTCGGGCCTGGTTTCGGCGAGCGCCTCGGATATCGAGGGCGTCGACGGTATCGATGCGCATCTGGCCCGACAGATCCGCGAGGGCCTGTCCCGGCTGTCGGAATCCGGCGCGGTGCGATCGGCGGAATCCGGCACGGTCTGAACCGGCTTCGGGCGCTCCCGCTTTCTTACCGGTGAGTCAGGCGATGTTGAAGGTCTCCGGCGCGCTGCGCACCGAACCGAACTGCGCCACCACCGCGTATCCGCCGGCCGGCACCGGAACGCGATCGCCCGCACAACCCGGCTGCGACGTGGTGCCCGACCAGGTGAGAGTGAACGCCGCCTGCTGGCCGCCGTTGAGCGTGCGGAGATCGGCCGGACCGCCCTGATCGCAATCGGTGTTCGACCACAGCTTGCGCTGGCCGTCCAGCGACTGCACCCACACCTGCTGCAGGCCCGAACCCATATCCCGAGTACAGCCCGCGGTGGAGATGTTGGTGAGCACGATGGTGAACACCGGCTGATCACCGGCCTTGTAGGTCGGCTGGCCGACGGTCACCTTCACCGCCAGCGACTGATCCGGGCACGGGGCGGGGATGCCGCTGGCGGTGGCGTTGACGGTGCCCGAAGCCGGCGCCTTCGAACCGCTGGGATCGGCGGTGGTGGATCCGCCCGCCTTCGCGGAGGTGGAGGTCGCCCCCGCGGCCTTGGGGTCCTTGTCGTCCCCGCCGCCGCGCAGCAACATCAGCGCCAGCCAGATGACCAGAGCGAGCGCGACGATCAGCGCGCCGATGGCGAGCAGGCGGCGACGCCAGTAGATCTCCGGCGGCAGTGGTCCATTCGGTTCCAGCACGGCAACAACGGTAAGGGCACGATCGTGCCGTTCCGCTCAGGTACGCGGCGTGTCGGCGCCGAAATGGCGGTGACGCCGGGTACATTTTCGCGCCGCCTTCCGCGGCGGTGCGGGCACCCGGCGATCACCGTGTGAGAACCGTTGTGGTTCAGACTGTTTCGCCGATATCGCCGATCACCTTGTGCAACTGCGCGCGGCCGTCGGCAAGCTTGTAGTTCACACAGGCGATCGCGCACTGTCCGCTGTCGACCCGATCGGAGACGATCTTCGAGCGATCGGTGAGCAGGCGTGCGGTCTCCTGCACGTGGCGGGCCTCGAGTTCGTCGACTTCGGTGAGTCCGTCGCGGCGGCCGGTGAGGATGGACGGCGATACGCGCTCGACCACGCTGCGGATGAATCCGCCGGGCACGTTGCCGTCGTCGAGGGCGTCGATGGTCGCGCGGACCGCGCCGCAACTGTCGTGTCCGAGGACCACGATCAGCGGCACATTGAGGATGGCGACGCCGTATTCGATCGAGCCCAGCACCGACTCGTCGACGACGTGGCCGGCGGTGCGGACCACGAACATATCGCCGAGGCCCTGGTCGAAGATGATCTCCGCCGCGACGCGGGAGTCGCCGCACCCGAACAGGATGGCCCGGGGCTGCTGGCCACCGACGAGTTTGGCGCGGTCGGCGGCGCCCTGGCTGGGGTGCTGCAGTGTGCCGTTGACGAACCTGTCGTTACCCTCGCGGAGAGACTTCCAGGCACTGATCGGGTTGGTATGAGGCATGCGTCCCATTTTCCACAGCTTGCGGGCTACCGGCGAGTCCGATTGGCTACACGTGGGCAAATTTCGGATCACCGGCGGGCGAGCACGGTGGTGATGTCGTGAGCTCGAAGGCGGCGAGCGAGACCACGCGCGACCCGGTCGCGGGCGTCGACAGCGACGTTCTGATCGACTGGTACGAGCAGTCCGCCCGGGACCTGCCCTGGCGGCGGCCCGGCGTGAGCGCCTGGCAGATCCTGATGAGCGAGATCATGCTGCAGCAGACGCCCGTGGTCCGGGTGGAGCCGATCTGGCGGGAATGGGTGCGGCGCTGGCCGGTGCCCTCGGCGATGGCCGCCGCCTCGCCCGGTGAGGTGCTGCGCGCGTGGGGCAAACTCGGATATCCGCGCCGTGCCCTGCGGTTGCATGAATGCGCCCGGGTGCTCGCCGCCGAATACGGCGACGTGGTGCCCGACGATGTCGAGGTGCTGCTCACGCTGCCCGGCATCGGCGCCTACACCGCGCGGGCGGTGGCCTGTTTCGCCTACGGGCAGCGAGTTCCGGTGGTGGACACCAATGTTCGCCGAGTGGTTGCCCGTGCGGTGCACGGCCGCGCCGAGGCCGGCAATCCGCGCGCTCGCGATCTGGCCGAAACCGAGGCCCTCCTCCCGGTCCGGATCGACCGGGCGGCGGTCTTCTCCGCGGCGCTGATGGAATTGGGAGCCACCGTCTGCACAGCTCGCACTCCCGACTGCGAGCGCTGCCCGCTGCCGCGCTGTACGTGGGTCACCTCCGGTCGTCCGGCATCCGATGTGGTGCGCCGTACCCAGAAATACGACGGCACCGATCGGCAGGCTCGCGGGCGACTCCTGGACGTGCTGCGCGCGGCCACCGGACCGGTCGAACGGGTGGCTCTCGACCTGGCCTGGACCCGCGATCCGGGCCAGCGCGACCGGGCACTGGATTCGCTGCTCGTCGACGGTTTGATCGAGCAGACCCCCGAGGGGTTGTTCGCGCTGGCCGGTGAGAGCGGCGCGAACTGAATTCGGCGGTTTTATTTCGTTGCGGCCTCGGCGGCGACGGACGGGTTCGCCGGAAGTACCGGCTGCGGCGAGCCGGGCGACTCCTCCACGCGCACGACCGCTGCCGTGCGGCGGCGCGCGTTCACGACCGGGCGGCCGATGAACCGGCAGGCCAGGTAGATCACGAACGAGATGGTCGTGATGAAGGTCGAGACCGGGACGCCGGGCGCCAGGGACAGCAGAATCCCGCCCACGGCGGCGATTTCGGCGAACAGCACCGACAACAGCGTCGCCCGCAGCGGGCTCGCGGTGAGCTGGGCGGCGGCCGCTGCGGGGGTGATCAGCAGCGACAGCACCAGCAGGGCGCCGACGATCTGCACCCCGAAGGCAGCGGTCACGCCGAGCAGCACCGCGAACACCACCGAGAGCGCGCGCACCGGAACCCCGCGCGCCACCGCGACTTCCGGGTCGGTGCTGGCGAAAAGCAACGGGCGGTAGATGAACGCGAGCACCGCCAGCACGCCGACGGTGCAGAGCGCGAGCGAGGTGAGACCGGTGCCGCCGACGCTGACCACCTGCCCGGTGAGCAGGGAGAATTTCGATCCGGCGCGACTCGGCCCCAGCCAGAGGAACAGCACCGACAGGCCGAGCCCGAACGACATCACCACCGCGATCACCGAATCACGTTCGCGCGCCTTGGAACCCAGCAGACCGAACATGACCGCCGCGATCACCGATCCCGCGATCGCCCCCGCGCCCACGCCGATACCCACCAGCAGCGCGGCCGCGGCACCGGTCAGCGAGAGTTCGCTGGTGCCGTGCACGGCGAACGACATCTGCCGGTTCACGATGAGCGGCCCGATCACGCCGGCGAGCAGTCCCAGCAGGGCGGCCGCGAGCACCGCCTGCTGCACGAAGTCGTAGGACAGCAGGTCGGCGGTGGTGTGCAGATCCAGCATCTTGGTGAGGACGTCGGAAAGTTTCTCGTTCATTCGCCGGCTCCCTCGGTGTGGTGGGTGCCCAGTGCATCGATTTCGTCGCCGGTGCCGACGACCACCAGCCGGCCGCGGACGCGCAGCACGTCGACCTCGGTGCCGTAGAGCTCCGAGAGCACCTCCGAGGTCATCACCTCGTCGGGCGTGCCGATCCGGAACCTGCCCTCCACCAGATACAGCACCCGATCCACCAGCGGCAGAATCGGATTGATCTCGTGCGTCACGAACAGCACCGCGGTGTCGTGGGTGCGGCGGCGGCGATCGATGAGTTCGGACACCAGCCGCTGATTGGCCAGATCCAGGCTCAGCAGCGGTTCGTCGCACAGCAGCACGCGCGGATCACCGGCCAGTGCCTGCGCCACCCGCAAGCGTTGCTGCTCACCGCCGGACAGCGATTCCAGCGGTGCGTTCGCGAAATGCTCGGCTCCGACCTGGGCGATGGCGTCGGCGACCCGGCGCCGGCGCTCGCCCCGGCCGCGCCGGCCCAGCCCCCAGCGATGCCCGTCCACGCCCAGCCCGACCAGATCGATCCCGCGCAGTTGCACACCGGCATCGATCGTCTTCTGTTGTGGCACATAGCCGATACGCGGATTGCCCAGCCGGGCGGGCGCCCCGCTCACCTCGACCGTCCCCGCACTCGGCGCGAGCTGCCCCAGCAGCATCCGCAGCAGCGAGGTCTTACCGGATCCGTTGGGTCCCAGCACCGCGACGAATTCGCCGGGCGCGACGTCGAGATCGAGGCCCTCCCAGAGCGTGCGCGGACCGAACGCCAGGCGCGCACCCCGCAGCGATACGGCGGGTGCCGCCATGGACGCCGCTGATGTGGTCGCGGAAATCGTCGCCGCCTCGCCGGTCTCCTCGCAGAACGCGCACTCCGCGCCGTCGAAACGGGTCGTGCTGCCAACAGAGCCGGGCCGGGCCGCCGTATCCGGGGATTCGTCGGCGGTCGGCCGGGTCCGCTGGTCGCCGTCCCTATCGGTGTGGCCGTCGCAGGAGAGTGCGTCGGCTCCGCTGCCGGCGGATTCCGGCGCTTCGGTTCGGGTGCGTCCCGCCATCACTACCTTCCTCAGCCGAGCGCGGCGGCCAGCGCCGTCGCGTTGTCGGTCTGCCACTTCACGAAATCGGTGTTCGCCGGGAGGGTTTCGGTGACCTCGACGATCGGCACACCCGCGGATTTCGCGGTCGCGGCGACATCCTTCGTGGTCTTGTCCTCGGTCTGGATGTTGTAGACCAGCGCGCGAACCTGCTTGCCGGTCAACAGCTCTCGCACCGCCGCCAGATCCGCCGGCGAGGGATCGGTGCCCTGTTCGATCGCCTCCTCGAAGGCGTGCGGGGTGCGGTCGTCGGTGTCGGCGGCCAGCAGCAGATAGTGCGCGAGCGGTTCGGTCTGCAGCACCGGCGTCTTCGGGTGGGCGGCCGCGGCTTTCGCGGTGATCGCGGAGATGTTCGCCAGCTGGGCGCGGAATCCGGCGGCGCGATCGGTGAAGGCCTGCTTGTGCTCGGGATCGATGCGGCCGAGTTCGTCGGCGATCCGCCCGGCCACGGCGTCGACGGTCTTCATGTCGTACCAGACGTGCTCGTTCTCGTCGTTCGGCGTCGAGCGCAGGTCGAAGGCGGCGATGCTGGGTTTGCCGCGCCCCGCGGCCGCCTTCTCGGCGAACTCGTCGTAGTGGCCGCCGTTGTAGAGCACCAGCGCGGCATCGCGGATCGCGGCGGCATCGGTCGGGCTGGTTTCGTAGGAGTGCGGGTCCACGGCCGGGCTGTCGATGATCGACTTCACCTCGACGTCGGGACCCCCGACCGCCGCCGCGACGCTGCCCCAGACATCGGTGGAGGCGACGATTTTCGGCTTCCCCGAATCCGAGGACGATCCCGAGCAGGCGGCCAGCGTGACCGCGGTGGTGATCCCCAGCGTGACGACAGCGATTCGAGCGGCGAAACTTCTGATCACGCGGGGTACTCCTGCACACGAGCTCTTAACGGAAACGATTTCCATTTAAATGTAGCGTATGTGGCGGGTCCGGACCCCATCGATCGGACCGGCCGGGATGTGAACCGCACCACGAACAGGGCCCGCGACCGCTCGATCCGAGCGACCGCGGGCCCTGGAACGGGAATCCGGCGACCGGTGGCTACTGCACCATGGCCGCTACCGGCTGGCTCAGCAGCTGGGCGCAGCGCAGCAGACCCAGATGGCTGTAGGCCTGCGGGTGGTTGCCCAGGGAGCGTTCGGCGACCGGGTCGTACTCCTCGCTGAGCAGTCCGGTCGGGCCGGCGACATCCACCAGCTGGGCGAACAGCGCCTCGGCGTCCTCGCGCTTGCCGATCAGCAGGTAGGCCTCCACCAGCCAGGCGGCACACAGGTGGAAGCCGCCCTCACCGCCGGGCAGGCCGTCGTCGTGGTGATAGCGGTATACCGTCGAGCCGCTGCGCAATTCGGCCTCGGTGGCGACGACCGTGGCCGCGAAGCGTGGATCCGACGGTTCGATCAGTCCGCTGAGGCCGATGTGCAGGGTCGCGGCGTCCAGATCGGTGCCGTCGTAGGCGGCCGTGTAGGACTGCACCTGCTCGTTCCAGCCCTTGGCCTTCACCTCGTCGGCGATGGTCTCGCGCAGTTCGACCCACACCGGGTCGATGCCGCGGTCGAACCGCTCGGCCAGCTTCAAAGCCCGGTCGACCGTCAGCCAGCCCATCACCTTCGAATACACGTGGTGACGCGGGTTGCCGCGGATCTCCCAGATGCCGTGGTCCGGTTCGCGCCAGCGGCGCTGGACAGCCTGGACCATGGCCTCGACGAGTTCCCAGTCGCGGTCGGGCAGTGCCTTGGCCGGGTCGAGAATGCCCTTGCCCTCCCGAGCCTCGGCCAGGGCCGCGATCAGATCCACGATCGGGCCGAACACATCCAGCTGGACCTGCATATTCGCCGCGTTGCCCACGCGTACCGGCCGCGAGCCCGCGTAACCGGGCAGCTGATCCAGCACCGCCTCCGGGGGCAGCGTCTCGCCGTAGAGCGTGTACAGCGGGTGCAGGCGTTCCGGTCCGGCCAGCGTCTCGAGCACGCGGTGCGTCCAGGCCAGGAAATCCTCGGCCTCCGCCAGCGAGCCCAGGGTGACCAGGGCGTGCGCGGTGAGCGAGGCGTCGCGCAGCCAACAGTAGCGGTAGTCCCAGTTGCGGACGCCGCCGATGTCCTCGGGCAGCGAGGTGGTGGCCGCGGCCAGAATCGACCCCGACGGGGCGTGTACCAGCCCGCGCAGGGTCAGCGCCGAACGCTTCATCAGATCGGGCTTCAGCGGCGGCAGGTTCAGATCGGCGGCCCAGTCGCGCCAGTGCCGCTCGGCCTCGTTGCGCCGATCCGCCTCGCTGACCATCGCTGGGGCGAGATCGGAGGTGCCGCAGCGCATTTCGAGCACGATCGGCCCCTGCGAAGGGTCGACCACCGCGCGGGCGACGTGGTGGATGCCCTCTTCGGAGATCTCCCACTGCACGCCGGGGGAGCGCAGCACGATCGGATCGTTGGTGCCGTGCACGCGCAGGCCGGCCGGTTCGCGGACCAGCGTCACCGGCACCTGCCCGAACTCCGGGCGGGGTGCGAAGGTGACCACCGCGCGCGCGTCACCGGTGATCACGCGGGTCAGATCGGTGCGTTCCAGCGCGACGTCGTGCGGCAGGTAGTCGACGATTTTCAAACTGGACCAACGGGTTTCGACGGTCATGGTGCCGTCGACGTAGCGCTGGGACAGCGGCAGGCTCTGACGCTCGGGGGCGATGGTGAAATGTCCGGCAGCCGGGCCGCCCAGCAGATGAGCGAAGACCGCCGCCGAATCCGGCTCGGGATGGCAGAACCAGCTGACGGTCCCGTCGGGGGTGAGCAGCGCCTTGGAGCGCGGCGAGGCCAGCATGGTCAGCCGCTCGATGCGCGGCGCCGACGCACCCGCCAGCCAGGTACGGCGCTCCTCGAGCAGGAACGCCAAAGCCTTGGCGACCTCCTCGGTGCTGGGCACCCGGTACTCCGCGAGGCTCTCGCCGTCGCCCACCTTGATGCCGATGTCCGGACCCGACAGCCGCGCGAAGGCCTTCTCGTCGGTGACGTCGTCACCGAAGAAGACGGCGGCCGAGGCGCCCTCCTGATGGCGGATGATGTCGAGAGCCGCGCCCTTGTCGGTCTGGATGACGGCCAGTTCGATGACCGCCTTGCCCTCGGTGACCTGGATGCCGACCCAGCTCGCCGGACCCTGCCGGGCCTGCTGCAGCGCACGCCGGCCCACCTCGGGAGTGGCGTTGCGCACATGCAGCGCGATGCTGGCCGGCTTGGCCTCGACGGTGACGCCGGGATTGTCGTCGGCGATGGCGGCCAGGGCGTGGCGCACCTCGGTCAGCAACTGCTTGGCGTCGTTGTCGATGGCGTGCACGAATCCGACATCGAATTCGGAGCCGTGGCTTCCGATCAACTGCACCTCGACGGGAAGCCGGGAAAGCGCCGCGAGATCTCGCAGCGCGCGGCCGGAGATGACGGCCGCGGTAGTGGTCGTCAGGCCGGCGAGCGCACGCAATGCGCTGACCGATTCCCGATGGGGATAGGCCTTTGCCGGATCGGAGACTATGGGCGCGATTGTCCCGTCGTAGTCCGAAGCGACCAATAGCCGCGGCACGCGGGCTACGGCCGACAAGGCACGGCGAAGTTCGTGTGGCAGATCCTGTGCGCTCACGCATCCAACCTAGTGATCGGAGGAGATTTTTCAGGGCGCGAGAAACTTTACTGGGTCAGGTTTGCCCGCGTGTTGGCGCAGTGATACGTGCTGTTTACACGAGCTCGCCAGGCAAGTTTCGAACGCCGGACCTACATTGTCCGGCAATCCGCTCCCTGCCGCGCGCTCAGGACTTTTCGCCCAGCAAGAGGTCGACGGTCAGGTCGAGGCGCTCGGCCACATCGGTCGCCGAGGCGCGCCGGGTGAGCCACGCCACCAGATTCGACAGCCACACGTCGCTGATGACGCGGGCGATGGCCAGATCGCGCTCGGTGGGCTCGCCCTCGTTCACGGCCCGCGCGAAGAAGCGGTCCATCACCTTGCCGACCCGGTCGACCTCGGCGGCCGCGGAGGCGTCGGCGAACATGAACGCTCGCGTCATGGCCTCGGTGAGCAGGGGATCGCGCTGCATGGCGCGGGTGACCTGGGTCAGCATCACGTGCATGCGTTCCTGCGGGGTCTGCCCGGCCAGCGGCTTGCGTTTGCTGTCGAACTGCTCGAATTCCCGGGCCAGTGCCGAGACCAGCAGATGCACCTTCGAGGGGAAGTACCGATACAGCGTGCCGACCGCGACGTCGGCGCGTTCGGCGACCGCGCGCATCTGCACCGCGTCGTAACCGCCCTTGGAGGCGAGCGCGAGGGTGGCGTCGAGGATCCGCTTGCGCCGTTCGCGCTGGGCCGCCGAGCTCAGCTCGTCCTCGGTGAGGGTGCTGACCGTCGCGCGATTGCGGGCTCCGTTCTGCGCACCCGAGTCGGCTGCCTGCTCTCGGGAGGGACTGGCCATTCGTGAAAGTCCTTTCCTGCACGCACGTCGGTTCCGGTGGCCGACGAGCGTAATTCAGCGGCGGCGACGGACGCCCCTTGACTTACGCCCGACCGTCACATTAGAACATGTTCTAGGTGTGGGAGTCACGCCGGAAAGGCGGTATGGAGTGTGACCATCGCCACCACTGACGAGCATAAAGCCGTCCAGGAGTCGATGCGCGGATGGGCCGCAGCGGTGCACCCGATTGCAACAATGCGCAGTGGCGCGCCGGGGTACTGGCGTGAATTCTGGCCGGGCCTGGTGGGCCTCGGCATCTTCCGCGTCGCGGTCCCCGAGGAGGCCGGCGGCGCGGGCGGCTGCGTGAGCGATCTGGCCGTGCTGATCGAGCAGGCGGCGCATGATCTCGTGGGCGGACCGGTGACGGCTACCGCGCTGGCCGGCCTCGTTGCCGGCGACACCCTCGACGAGGATACGCCCTGCGGTATCGCCCTGGGCGAGCCTGTTGTGCTGTCGCACAACGCAACCGACGCGCTGGAAGTGACCGGCACCTGGGAGACCGTGCTCGGCGCCGACGAGCAGACCGCGCTGTTGCTGCCGGTACGCTCCGGCGACCGCGATCTGTGGTGCCTGCTGCCGGCGGGCACGCCGGGCGTGACGGTCGAGGCGCTCGAGCCCCTGGACCCCAGCACTCCGCTGGCCCGTGTGGTCTGCGCAGGCGTCGCGGTGCCGGCCGGGCACATCTTCGAACCGCCCTACGCGGTGGGCGATCTCGTGGCCGCGCTGATCGCGGCCGAGGCCGCGGGGATCGCGGGCTGGTGCCTGGAGACGGCGGTCGACTACGCCAAGGTCCGGGAGCAGTTCGGCCGCAAGATCGGCGAATTCCAGGCGATCAAGCACATCTGCGCCTGGATGCTGTGCCGCACCGAACAGACCCGCGCCGTGGCGGCGGACGCGGCGGCAGCGGCCGATCCGGCGACCGCCGCGGGAGCTACCGATGCGGGTGGTGGCGAACTGCGACTGGCCGCCGCCGTCGCGATGGCGATCGCGCTGGACGCCGCCGTGGAGAACGCCAAGGACTGCATCCAGGTGCTGGGCGGTATCGGCTTCACCTGGGAGCACGACGCGCACCTGTACCTGCGGCGCGCGACCGCGCTGCGGGCGTTGCTGGGCGGTTCGGCACACTGGCGGGCCGAGGTGGCGAAGCTGACGCATGCCGGGGTGCGGCGCAACGTGTCGGTCGACCTCGGTGACGCCGAAGGCGGATCGGCATGGGAGGCAGCGGGTCTGGACACGGCCGAGGGGACCGTGCCGGCCGCCGACCTGGCCCGTATCGCCGCGCTGCCCGCCGGAGAGCAGCGCCGCGCACTGGCCGAGGCGGGACTACTGGCCTGCCACTGGCCGGCTCCCTACGGTCGCGACGCCGACCCGATTCAGCGCAGTCTCATCGAGGATCAGATCCGTAAGGCCGGAATCGAGCTGCCGGATCTGGCGATCGCCAACTGGGCGATTCCGACCCTGCTGCAGTGGGGTACGCCCGAGCAGATCGAGCGCTACGCGCTGCCCACGCTGACCGGTGAGATCATCTGGTGCCAGCTGTTCTCGGAGCCGGGCGCTGGCTCCGATCTCGCGGCGCTGCGCACCGTCGCCGAGCGGGTCGAGGGCGGCTGGAAGCTGCGCGGCCAGAAGGTGTGGACCTCGCTCGCCGACCGTGCCACGTGGGGAATCTGTCTGGCGCGCACCGATTCCGCCGCGCCGAAGCACAAGGGCATCAGCTACTTCCTGGTCGACATGAAGAGTGCGGGGCTCGAGATCCGGCCGCTGGTGGAGATCACCGGGGAGGCGCGCTTCAACGAGGTCTTCCTCGACGACGTGTTCGTCCCCGACGACTGCCTGGTGGGAGAGCTCGGCAACGGCTGGCGGATCGCCCGGTCCACGCTCTCGGCGGAGCGAGTGGCCATGGGCGGCAAGGGAATCGGCGACGAGCTCGAGGCCCTGATCGCCGCAGCTCCCACCGCGGGCCCGGGTGCCGAGGTGGTCGCCGATCGCCTGGGCGCGCTGGTCGCCGATTCGGTGGCCGGCACGTTGCTGGAGGCGCGTGCGGCCGCGAAATTACTGTCCGGCGGTGACCCCGCGGCGGAGAGCAGCGTCCGCAAACTGGTCGGCGTCCGGCACCGGCAGGCAGTGGCCGAATTCGCGGTCGAACTGTCCGGCACGGCCGGTGCGCTGGATACCGACGTGGTGAAGGAATTCCTGCTCACTCGCTGTCTGTCGATCGCCGGCGGCACCGAACAGATCCTGCTGACCGTCGCCGGTGAGCGGATTCTCGGGCTGCCGCGCGAATCGAAGGGCTGATACCGCAGGGCCGTGGCCACCAGAGCAGCCCACATCCGACAGGGAGCAAAAGAATTGGACTTCACCAGAGACGAGAGTCAGGACGCGGTCGCCGAAGTCGTCGTGAGCCTGCTCGAACACGACAGCGCGCGTGATCTCGCGTTGTGGCCCGCGCTGGTCGACAGCGGGCTGCTGGCGCTGCCGCTGCCGGAACAGCACGGCGGCGACGGGATGGGACTGCTCGAGGTCTCGACCCTGCTGACCGAACTCGCGACCCACGCGGTGGCGGTGCCGGCGCTGTCGACCCTCGGGTTCGGCGTACTGCCGCTGGTCGGCCATGTCGGAGACGACTTGGCGGCCAAGGTCTTTCCCGCCGTCGCCAAGGGCGCGATCCTGACCGCGGCACTGCACGAACCGGCCGCCCCGTTCGTCGCCGAACCGCAGACGAAGGCGGTGGCCGACGGCGATTCGGTGCGGATCATCGGCCGCAAGATCGCGGTGCCGTACGCGGAACAGGCACAGTGGATTCTGGTGCCGACCGACCGCGGTATCGCGGTCGTCGACGGTGACGCGAACGGCATCACCCGTACCGAGAGCCCGAGTTCCACGGGCGCGCCGGAATTCTCGGTGGCCTTCGACGACACGGTGATTCCGGCGGCGCAACTGCTTGATATCCCACTGGAGGACCTGCACCGCATCGCCCTGGCCACCCTCGGGGCGGTCGCCGACGGTTTGCTCAAAGGCGTGCTGGCGCTGACCTCGGAACACCTGCGGACCCGGCAGCAGTTCGGCCGCCCGCTGGCCGAATTCCAGGCTGTCGCACAGGAAATCGCCGACGTCTACGTGGTCTCGCGCGCCTTGCAGGTGGCCGCGACATCCGCGAACTGGTCGCTGGCGCAGTATGTAGGTCGCAGCCCGGCTCGGGCCTGGACTGACGGAGCGGGGGAGCGAAGCGGAGGAGCGAAGGAGGGAAGGACCGAGCCATCGGGGGCTGCGACCCGCGACGCCGGAGGTGGCGCCAAGGACACTGCACGTGTCGATGACGACCTCGATGTGCTGGCGTTCTGCGTGGCCTCCGAGCTGCCGGCGGCCATGCAGCGGTGCCATCACCTGCACGGCGGCATCGGCGTCGATGTGACTCACCCGCTGCACCGCTACTACTCACAAGCCAAGGACATCGCCCGCTGGCTCGGCGGTGCGTCGTTCCGGCTGGACCGGTTGGGAGCCAGATGTACATCGATCTGACCGCTGAACAGCACAAGCTGCGCGACGAACTACGCGCCTACTTCGCCGATCTCGTCACTCCCGAGGAGGAGGCCGAGATGGCGGTGAACCGCCACGGCGACGCCTACCGCGCGGTGGTCAAGCGGATGGGCCGCGACGGGTGGCTGGGCGTGGGCTGGCCGAAGGAATACGGCGGCCAGGGCTTCGGCCCGCTGGAACAGCAGATCTTCTACAACGAGGCGGTCCGCGCCGATGTGCCGGTGCCGCTGGTGACGCTGCTGACCGTCGGCCCGGCGCTGCAGTCGTTCGGTACCGACGAGCAGAAGCGCAAGTTCTTGCCCGGAATCCTCACCGGCGACATCCATTTCGCCATCGGATATTCCGAGCCGGACGCCGGCACCGACCTGGCCGCGCTGCGGACCTCGGCGGTGCGCGACGCCGACGGCGACTGGATCGTCAACGGGCAGAAGGTGTTCACCACGGGAGCGCACGAGGCGGATTTCATCTGGCTCGCGGTTCGCACGGGTTCGGTCGAGTCCCGGCACAAGGGCATCTCGATCCTGATCATGGACACCACCGATCCCGGCTACTCGTGGACGCCGATCATCACCGCCGACGGCGCGCATCACACCAACGCCACCTACTTCGACAACGTCCGCGTGCCGGCGGAAATGCTGGTCGGGGAGGAGAACGGCGGCTGGAAGCTCATCACCACCCAGCTCAATCACGAGCGGGTGAGCCTGGGACCGTCCGGCAAGATCGAGCAGCTCTACGAGCGGGTACGTGACTGGTCGCGGCGCCAGGGTGTCCTGGAGGAGCCCGAGGTGCGGCGCGCGCTGGGCCGCCTGCACGCCATGGTGCGGGTCAACGAACTGCTGAACTGGCAGGTCGCCTCGAATATGGAGCGCCCCGATTCCGACCAGCGGGATGTGATCGCCGACGCCTCGGCGACCAAGGTGTACTCCACGGAGGCGCTGCAGGAGGCGGGCCGGCTGGCGGAGGAGATCGTGGGGCGCTTCGGCGATCCGGCCGATCCGGTCACCGCGGAACTACTGACCTGGCTGGACAAACGCACCAAACAGAACCTGGTCGTGACCTTCGGTGGCGGCGTCAACGAGGTCATGCGCGAACTGATCGCGCAGATGGGTCTGCGCCTGCCCCGCGTACCGAGATAGGAGTTTTCGCGTGTCGGAAACCATGACGGCGGAAGAGATCCGCGCCGCCGGCGAGAAGATCCAGCAGCTGGGCGAGTCCGCTCCGCGGCTCGGCCGCGACCCGGTGAACCAGCCGATGATCAACAACTGGGTCGAGGCGCTGGGCGACGCCAACCCGATCTACGTCGACGACGACGCCGCCCGCGCCGCCGGACATCCCGGAATCGTCGCACCGCCGGCCATGGCCCAGGTGTGGACCATGCCCGGTCTGCACGGCTCACGGCCCGCCGACGACCCGATGAACGCGGTCAACGATCTGCTCGACGCCGCCGGTTACACCTCGGTGGTGGCGACCAACTGTGAGCAGACCTACCACCGCTACCTGCGCCCCGGCGAGCGTCCGGTGGCGCGGACCAGACTGCGAGAATTGGTGGGGCCCAAGCGAACCGGCCTCGGCGAGGGCTGGTTCGCGACCTATCTGCTGACCTGGTACGTCGACGACGAACCCGTCACCGAGATGTTGTTCCGGATGTTGAAGTTCGCACCCGGCACGGCGAAGCCGGCCGCTACCGAACCCGGCGAGGTGTCGGCGGAGGATCTGGCGAAGCGGGTCCGCCCCACCGTGTCCAAGGACACCGAATTCTTCTGGGCCGGAACAAAACTCGGTGAGCTGCGGATCCAGCAGCGCCCGGACGGATCGTTGCAGCATCCGCCGGTTCCGGCGCTGTGGAAGGACCACACCGAACAGTCCGACTACGTGGTGGCCTCCGGTCGCGGCACCGTCTTCAGTTTCGTGGTGCACCACGCGCCGAAGGTGCCCGGCCGTCAGGTGCCGTACGTCGTCGCTCTGGTCGAACTCGAGGAGGGCGTGCGCATGCTCGGTGAGCTGCGCGGCATCGACCCCGCCGAGGTCGAGGTGGGCCTGCCCGTCGAAGTGGGCTTCCAGCAGCTCGACGACGACAACACCGTGCCCTATTGGAAGGCCGTGCGATGACATCCACGATTCAGCCGACCGCCGTGCAGGTCGGAACCACTCTGCCCGAGTTGGTGATTCACGCCGACCCGACGTTCGTGGTCTCCACCGCCCTGGCCACCCGCGACTTCCAGGACGTGCACCACGACCGCGACAAGGCCGTGGAGCGCGGGTCCAAGGACATTTTCGTCAACATCCTCACCGACACCGGTCTGGTGCAGCGTTTCGTCACCGATTGGGCGGGGCCGGGGGCGGTGGTGAAATCCATCGCCCTGCGCCTGGGGGTGCCGCTGTACGCGGGCGACACCCTGACGCTCAATGGAACCGTGGCGGCCGTGGACGGCGCGGACATCACCATCGACGTGGTCGGCAAGGACAGCCTCGGCGACCACATCACGGCGAAAGCCGTTATCTCCCTGCAGGAGGCACGCCAGTGACGGGTCTGAGCCGCCGCGCCGCCATCGTCGGCATCGGCGCCACCGATTTCTCCAAGGACTCCGGCCGCAGCGAGCTGCGCCTGGCGGCCGAGGCCGTCACCGCCGCACTCGCCGACGCCGGCCTGACGCCCGCCGATGTGGACGGCCTGACGACCTTCACCATGGATACCAACACCCAGGCCGCGGTCGCGCGGGCCACTGGTATCCCGAGCCTGAAGTTCTTCAGCAACATCCCGTTCGGCGGCGGCGCGGCGGCGGCGACCGTGCAGCAGGCCGCCATGGCGGTCGCCACCGGAGTCGCGGATGTCGTGGTGGCCTACCGCGCGTTCAACGAGCGGTCCGGAAATCGCTTCGGGCAGTTCGCCACTCATCTGGCGACCGGCAATCCCAGCTCGTCGGGTGTGGACAACGCATTCTCCTACACCCACGGCCTGGGCACGCCGGCCGCGCAGGTCGCCATGGTGGCCCGGCGCTATATGCACGTATACGGCGCGAGCAGTGCGGATTTCGGCCGGGTGGCGGTTGCCGACCGCAAACACGCGGCGGTGAATCCGGCGGCGCATTTCTACGGCAAGCCGATCACGCTCGACGACCACCAGGCCTCGCGCTGGATCGCCGAACCGTTGCATCTGCTGGATTGCTGCCAGGAGACCGACGGCGGGGTGGCCATCGTGGTCACCAGTGCCGAGCGCGCCCGGGACCTGCCGAACAAGCCCGCGCTGATCGCCGGTGCGGCCCAAGGGTCGGGTGCGGACCAGTACGTGATGACCAGCTACTACCGCGACGCCCTGACCGGCCTGCCGGAAATGGGCCTGGTGGGCGACCAGCTGTGGGCGCAGAGCGAACTGCGGCCGGAGGATATGCAGGCGGCCATTCTCTACGACCACTTCACTCCGTTCGTGCTGATGCAGCTCGAGGAGCTGGGCTTCTGCGGTCGCGGCGAGGCCAAGGATTTCGTGGCCGACGGGGCGATCGAAATCGGCGGCCGGCTGCCGGTCAACACCCACGGCGGCCAGTTGGGCGAGGCCTACATCCACGGGATGAACGGCATCGCCGAGGGAGTGCGCCAGATCCGCGGCAGCTCGGTGAACCAGGTCGAGGGCCTGGAGAACATCGTCGTCACCGCCGGCACCGGTGTGCCGACCTCCGGACTGGTACTGACCGCAGCCTGATCCGGTCGCCCGTGGGCCATGAACTTCCCGTGCAAACCTCGGCGAAAAGGTGGGAAATCAGCCGAAAGCGCCGAGGTTTGCACGAAAAGTTCAACCCCGATGCGGATCGACCGATGGCTCATCGCGGTTATCCGGACCCCGCGCGCAAGTGGGCCCGAAGCGGGCGGGCCAGCTGTTCGACACTTCGCGCTGTTCCGGCCGCCAAACCTGTTCGCGCACCGGCGAATCGGTCGAAGACCAAGCCCTCGATGACGGCGATGTAATCGGACGCGGCCGTGTCGGGGTCGGTGGCGCCCAGCGCGCGGAACAGCTCACGGGCGTGCCGATGGGAGAACAGGCTCGCGACCAGGCGGGGATGCAGGTCGGGGTCGCCGAGCAGGTCGGTGATCAGCATGTGGCGGGCGATCAGATGGTTACGGCGTTGCGCCAGGAGGTTGTCCAGCCACGCGGCGACCGCGGCGGCGATGTCGTCCGGGTCGGAGGCCGGTAGGTCGGCGGCGCGGAAATCGGTGCGCGAGCGCTCGGTGATCGCGTCGACGATCGCCTCGATCAGTGCGCGCTTGGTGCGGAAGTAGTACGAGGTAGACCCGGCCGGCAAGCCGGCCTCGGTATCGAGCGCCCGATGAGTCAGCGCCCGCAGCCCCTGGCGGGCGATCAGGTCGATCGCCGTGCCGACGATGAGTCCGCGCCGGTTCGTCGCACCTACCTCACCCGCTGGACGTGTGGACATCGTCACCTTCTCTCGTTTCCCACGGGATCATCCTCTACAAGTGTAGAGGTGCTCTACGGGTGTAGAGCCATCAGGAGGGTGGAGACCGTGGACGGACTGGTTCTCGATGACGCTCAGCGCACAGCCGCGGCGGCACTGGCCACGGTGGCCCGGCGATGGGGCCGGCGCCGGTGGTCGTTCCCGCGGCCGGTCCCGCGCGGGGTCTATCTGTACGGTCGTCCCGGGCGCGGCAAGACGATGCTCATGGACGAGTTCTTCGATCGGGTGGATTCGACACGTAAGTGCCGCTTCCACTTTCACCAGTTCTTCGCCCGGCTTCATACG
Organism: Nocardia sp. AB354; assembly: GCF_049538315.1. Classification (NCBI taxonomy): domain Bacteria; kingdom Bacillati; phylum Actinomycetota; class Actinomycetes; order Mycobacteriales; family Nocardiaceae; genus Nocardia; species Nocardia sp. AB354. The sequence goes on from NZ_JBMVFU010000019.1 coordinate 47,716, forward strand.
GCGATCGCCGAATCCGGCGCGCTGCCGGCCGCGCTGGACGCAGTACTCGGCGACACCGAACTGATCTGTTTCGACGAATTCCACGTGCACGACGTCGGCGACGCCATGCTGATCACCCGCCTGCTCGAGGCCCTGTTCGCGCGGCGCATCGTGCTGGTGGCGACCTCGAACTATCCGCCCGAGGAGCAGCTGCCCAATCCGCTGACGCACGCGAAATTCGAACCTGCCATCGCCCTGCTGCGTGCGCATCTGGCCGTGCTCGCGGTCGACGGCCCGCAGGACTACCGTGCCCGCGGGGACCATCCGCGGACCGGATTCGCGAGCGGGCGCTATGTGCGCGGGCGCCGGTCCGGCGCCGACCGGCCGGCCGAGGTGCCGATCGCGCACCTGCTGCTCCGAGCACGAACCGTGGAGGCGAACCTGCTGGTGGTCGACTTCGACGAGATCTGCGCGAAGCCCTTGTCGGCCATCGACTTCCTGACCCTCACCCACACCTACCGGCGCTGGGTCCTGTGCGCGGTGCCGCCGCTGCGGCGGGTACCGGTCGACGCGGTGACGCGGTTCGTCAACCTCGTCGACGTGCTCTACGACGCCGATCTGGCACTCACCCTCTACGCCGAGGTTCCGCTGCCGGAGTTGATCCGCGACGTCGCCGCCGCCCCGGATCTGGACCGCACCGCGAGCCGGCTGGGCCGGTTGCCCGGCGCTCGCCCGGCGAGCGTCGTCGAGTCGGCCGAGTCGCGGAGCGCGGTGACCGAGCACCCGTCGGCGTCCACCGAAGTGAAGTGCGTTCGTTTGGACGGACGTGCCGTCGACGAGCCCGAATGCTGTGCGCGGTCACAGTTTCTTCGGCTGTCAACTGGCGGCTAGGGGCATAGACCGGATCGGTCACCGTCCGGTGTCACGATTTCCCTCCTCACGGACCGTTCGGCATGTAACGATGTGCCTGTTTGTGCAGTTCGGATGTTTTCTGGGAGAGGCCCGTGGCCGGGGTGAGAACGGCGATACCACGCGCGATCGGGCTGATCGCACTGATGGCGTGCGTCGTCTTCGCGCTGCGCGGATACCTGCCGGGTACCGGCGGTCCGCATGCACCGTCTCCGCCCTCGGCGGTGACGGTGGCACTCATGCCGGTGCTGTCGCTGGTGTCGGTGGTGATCCTGCTGGCCGGGGTACTGACCAGCCAGCACCACCTGCCGCTGGCGATGGCCGAGGTCGACCGTGACCGTAAGCGGCAGCCGTTCCGGTTGGGCCGGTTCGGGATCGTGGTCCTCATCGGCACCGCGGTCGCGGCCGTGCTGACCGCGATCGTCTGGGCGGTGTATCTGCTCGCCGGCGGGCGCGAGGAAGCCGTCGCGCCGCGATCGAATCCGCCCGCCACCGCACAGCAGCCCGAAACCACCGCGCCGCCGACCACCCAGCCGTTCTCCGGCAGCCCGGAGCTGAGCGGTCACGCCCTGCTGTTCGTCGGCGCATGCGCCGCGGTGCTGGTGGCGGTCGCGATCCTCGGTCTCGGCGTGGTGGCCTTCGGCGCTCGGGACCGCCGGGGCGCGCCGGCGCTGCTGCCCCCACCCGTGGCCGCCGATGCGCCGGTCTCGCTGGCGCAGGTCGCCGAGATGGGCCTGGCCGCGATGATGGCCTCGGGCAAGGACGCGCGCGCCGCGATCATCGCCTGCTACGTCGCGATGGAAAGCGGTCTGGCGCAGGCTCGCGAGGTGGCGCCACTGATCTCCGATACCCCCTCGGAGGTGCTGGCCCGGGCCTTCGATCGGGGTGTCCTGCACGACGCCTCGGCCCGCGAACTCGTGACGCTGTTCGAGGAGGCCCGGTTCAGCCCGCATTCGATCCTGGAATGGCAGCGCATGCGCGCCGAACAACTGCTGCGTATCGTGCTGGCGGATCTGCAGGGGGCGCGGCTGTGACCCGGATGACGATCGCGGTCGGCGCGGTGCTGATGATCGCGCTGATCGAGCTGGTCGGCCTGAGCAACCAGCGCGAGATGCTGCCGATTCTGGTCGGGGTGCCGGTACTCGGCGCCCTGGCACTACTGCTGTGGTCGCTGGTCGAGCGTTCTCGGGCCCAGGCCCGCGCCGACCTCGACGACCACGACTTCGAGAACGGCCCGGCCGAAATGCTGAGCCGCTGGCACGCGCGGGCACAGATGCTCGCGACCCGTGCCGACGGCACCCGGGCCGATTGGGATCGCTATCTGCGCCCGCTGCTGGCCAAGGAGTTCGAACTGTCCAGCGGGCATCGGATCGCGAAGAACCGCAAGGCCACCGAGGCCGCCGGACGGCTGCAGTTCGGACCGGAACTGTGGCGCTGGGTGGATCCGGCCAATTCGTCGCCGCGTGATCAGACCTCGCGCGCGCCGGGCCGGGCAGCACTGGACGAGATTCTACGTCGCTTGCAGAGCATGTGAGCTGCTTGCAGAACATGTGAAATGGGTTGGAACTAGTGCGAGATCGGATATGACGACACCTTTGGATGTGACCATCAAACGCACCGATGCGGTGCTGCGGGAGATCGCCCGCGTCGTGGTCGGCAAGCGCGATGAGCTGCAGCTGATCATGGTCGCGGTGCTATCGGGCGGCCACGTCCTGATCGAGGACCTACCGGGCTTGGGTAAGACGCTCATCGCCCGATCTTTCGCCACCGCATTGGGGTTGGACTTCACGCGCGTGCAGTTCACCCCGGATCTACTGCCCGCGGACCTCATCGGTTCGACCATCTACGACATGGCCTCGGGGCGGTTCAATTTCCGCCGCGGGCCCGTGTTCACCAACATGCTGCTCGCCGACGAGATCAACCGCACACCGCCCAAGACGCAGGCCGCACTGCTGGAGGCGATGGCCGAGGGGCAGGTGAGTATCGACGGCGAAACCTTCCCGCTGCCGCAGCCTTTCATCGTGCTGGCCACCGACAACCCGATCGAGTACGAGGGCACCTATCCGCTGCCCGAGGCCCAGTTGGACCGATTCGCCATGCAGTTACGGCTGGGATATCTGTCGGAGAAGGACGAGACCCAGATGATCCGCCGCCGGCTCGAACGCGGCGCGGTCACCCCGCAGGTGGGTCAGGTGGTGGACGCGCAAGGTCTGGTGGAGATGCGCCAGGCGGTCGAATTCGTCACCGTCCACCCGGATGTGGTGACGTATGTGGTCGCCCTGGCCGCCGCCACCCGCGGTCATCCGCAGGTCGAGGTGGGTGCGAGCCCTCGCGCCGAACTGGATCTGGTGCAGATGGCGCGGGCCCGGGCGCTGCTGCTGGGGCGCGACTACGTGATCCCCGAGGATGTGAAGGCGCTGGCGGTTCCGGCCATGGCGCACCGGATCACGCTGCGCCCGGAGATGTGGGTGCGCCGGATCCGCGGCGAGGACGTCATCTCCGAATTGCTGCGCCGCCTGCCCGTACCGCGCGCGACGGTGACATGAGACATCGCGATACCACCTCGGCGAGCGAGGTCGATCTGCGCTGGCGGCCCGCGCCACTGGTGTACATGCTGGCGGTCGCCGCCGCGGTCGCGCTGGTGCCGGCGATCATGCTGGAGCGCTGGCAGCTGGCGGTCTTCGCGGCGCCGATGCTGGGTGTGCTGGCCACGGCGCCGATTCAGTTGTCGCGCACCAGGATTCAGATCGACGGCGGGGGAGTGCTGCGCTGCTTCGAATCCGAGGAGGTCGAACTCGCGGTCGCCGCCTTCGTCGAACAGGGGCATGCGCTGCTGCGTTGTCGCCCCGAGGAGGCGAACGGACTCGAGGTGCGCGTGGAGGAGTCGTCCGATTCCGGACCGGCTCCGGCGGGCCTGCGGTTGGCGCTGTCCACGCAGCGCTGGGGCCGCTATCCGGTGACGGTGCGGCTGACGGCATTGAGCCCGGCCGGTCTGGCCCAGGCCGCGGCGAGTGTCGCGGCCGGCGAGGTCTACGTATATCCGATCGCGGACCCACAGCGAATGCGCCTGCCGCGCACCGAACTTCCGGAACGGATCGGTACCCATCTGACCCGCCGGCACGGTCCGGGCGTGGAATACGCCGATATTCGCGCCTACGCTCCCGGTGACGAATTGCGCATCGTCAACTGGCCGGTGAGTGCGCGTCGCGGCCGGTTGTACGTCACCCAACGGCTCACCAATCGCGCCGCGGATGTCGTTGTGCTGGTGGACACCTCGCTGCAGGCGCCGGGTCCGGCCTCGGATTCGATGGAGCTGACGGTGCGCGGCGCCGCACAGGTCGCGCAGACCGCGCTGCAGGCGGGCGACCGTACCGCCGTGGTGTGCCTGGGCCGCGCGCCGCGCTGGCTGCGGCCCGATATCGGACGCCGCCAGTTCTATCGCATCATCGACACGGTGCTCGGCGTGGGCGACGAGCACATTCCCAATGTCGGCACGCTGGCCCCGCATTCGGCGGTACCGATCGGCGCGGTCGTGGTCGCGTTCTCGACCCTGCTCGACACCGAATTCGCGCTGGCGCTGATCGACCTGCGCAAACGCGGACATGCCGTAGTGGTGGTCGACGTGCTGCGCGGCACGCCGTTCAAGGACGGCCTGGATCCGACGCTGGCCCGGATGTGGCAGTTGGAACGCACCGCGATGTATCGCGACATGGGCACGGTCGGTGTGGATATCGTGCCCTGGCCCGAGGGGGCTCGCCTCGACCAGGCGATGCGCCTGCTGCCCGAACATCGGCGAATGGTGCGGGTGAAGCGATGACGAGATTTCTGGCCGTGCTGTCCGGGCTGCTGCTGACCACCGCGGTGGGCATCGTGCTGCCGTGGGCCGCGATTCCGGTGTTCGTGACGGTGGTCGCGGGCTGGTGGTTCCGATCGGTCGCGGTGGTGGCGGTGCTGATCGCGCTCGGTGCGCTGGCGTGGGCCGATACCGGGGCACTGGCCGCCGCCGGGACGGGTCTGGTCGCCACCACCTATCTGCTCAACACCGCCACGTTGCACGCCCCGGCGGGTGTGGTTCCCACCACACTGCCCTCGGTGATCGGCGCGCTCGGATTCGCCGCCGCGGCGGTGCTCGCAACGCTGATTCCGGGACGGCTGGCCTGGCTGCCGCTGGCCGCGCCCGTGCTGGTCATCGTCCTGTACGCCGCGATCGTGCAGGGCCTGACAGTGCGCGAGGATGCCCCGGATTCGGCGGAACCGACGTAGTCGAACGAGCGTGATATACCCCACAACCAGGATGTTTGCCCTACTACGCGATGTCGTGGTTTCCTACTACACCTTGTAGTCTGATGGCATGTGGATTATCCCGATCATCGCTGTCATCTGTTCCGTCGCGATCGCCGGCCTGTTCGCCACCGGCTTCCCGGACTGACGCCGACAGGCACCGCCCGGAACATCAGCGAACCGGGATAGGACGAAACCGCCCGACCGGCACTGCCGGTCGGGCGGTTTCTCGTTCGGCGGCGGGTAGCCGGTGTCAGGCTGAGAAACTCAACCGCACATCACTCAGCACGGGGGCGTCCTCGCGTTCGACCACGGTGGCGCCGATGACGAGTTCGTCACCCTCGCGCCAGATCCGCGACCGGATCGTCTCGCCCGGATACAGCACGCCCGCGAACCGCGCCCGGAAGCCGGTGACCCGGCTCGCGTCCGAGTCCAGCACGGTGTCGGTCGCGGTCTTGCACACCAGACCGTAGGTGCACAGGCCGTGCAGGATCGGATTGGGAAAGCCTGCGGCGCGGGCGAATTCGGGATCCGAATGCAGTGGGTTGCGGTCACCGCACATGCGGTACAGCAGCGCCTGCTGCGGCAGTGTCGGGGTGAGCACCTCGAAATCCGGGGTCCGATCGGGCAGTTCGGCCTTGGTGCTCGGGCCGCGCTCACCACCGAAACCGCCCTCGCCCTTGGCGAAGATCGAGGAACGCGCCGTCCACAGCGGCTGCCCGTCGGATCCGGTGATCACCGTCTCGTGTGCGATCACCGCCGCCGACCCCTTGTCCCACACCTCGGTGATCCGCCCGGTGCTGCTGGCCTTGCCCTCGGCCGGAATCGGCCGGTGCACAACGATTTCCTGGCTGCCGTGCACGACCTTGGCCAGGTCGATCTCCACGCCGGGATAGCTCACCTTCGGCGGTTCGGTGACCCGCATCGTCGGTGCGACGGTCGCGAAGGTCGGCAGCACCTGCGGCTCCCGATCGTCGAGATATCGCAGTTCACCCGGATCGGTCCAGCGGGTACCGGCGCTCAGGCCCAGGTGGTACAGCTGCACATCCGACGGCGTCCAGGAGAACTCCTGGGCCGGAAGTTCCGCTCCCAGAGCGGTTTTCAAGTCAATCGGCATGATGTTTCCTTACTCCGCCACGTCGCGATCGCACCCGCGGCGACCGAGGGCGTCCCCGGTGCGCCCGGCTCCATTCGTCTCGGCCGGGCCGGGCGCACGGTAGGGGATGTCCCACTGAACGGTTTTACTTGCTCGCCGCGCCGGTGGGGGCCTTCTCCTCGCGCGCCTTCTCGACGATATCCATGACCGCCAGATAACCGAAGGTCAGCGCGGGTCCGATGGTCGCGCCGGGACCGGCGTAGGTGTGGCCCATGACCGGGGTCGAGGAGTTGCCGGCGGCGTAGAGGCCCTCGATCACGCTGCCGTCCGCCCGCAGCACGCGCGCCGCGGTGTCGGTGACCAGGCCGCCCTTGGTGCCCAGGTCGCCGGGCACGATCTTAGCGGCGTAGAACGGGCCCTGCACGAGGGCCGCCAGGCACGGGTTCGGCTTCACCGTCGGATCGCCGTAGTAGCGGTCGTAGTGGCTCTTGCCGCGCCCGAAGTCCTCGTCCACGCCCTTTTCCGCGAAGGCGTTGAAGCGGGCGACGGTGGCGGCGAGATTGTCCGCCGGCACGCCGAGACGCTGGGCCAGCTCCTCGAGGGTGTCGGCCTTGACGATGTTGTCGTTTTCCATCCAGCGGGACGGAAAGCGCTGGCCCGGCTGCAGCCCGGCGAAGATGTAGCGGTTGCGGTAGCGCTGGTCGAATACCAGCCAGGCCGGGATGTTCTCGCCCGGACCGTCACCCTGACCCCATTTGCCGCCGTACATGGTGTGCACGGCCTCGACGTAAGGAGCGGACTCATTACCGAATCGCTTACCGTCGGCGTTCACCATGATCGCGCCGGGCAGATTGCGCTCGGCCAGCGCGAACCACGGCTTGCCGCCCTTGAAGATGGTCGGCCCCCACCAGGCGTCCTCCATGAATCCGATGTCGCCGCCGACCTCCATACCGGCCCGGATGCCGTCACCGGTGTTGGCCGCGGCGCCCGTGGTCCACTCGGTGGTGATGGGCTTGCGCTGGTACTGCTCGCGCATCTCGGCGTTGTGCTCGAAACCACCGGTGCCCAGCACCACGCCGTAGCGGGCCTTGAAGATCGTCGGCTCGCCGTCGACGGTCGCCTCGACACCCACGACCCGGTCGCCGTCGGTGATCAGCTTGGTCAGCGGGGTGTCGAGCAGCACCGGGACATTCGCGTCCATCAGGCCCTTGCGCATCGCGGCGATGATCGCCTGGCCCATGCCGACGATGTGCTTGCCGGTGAATTTCGCCAGGTAGGTGCGGGCGCCGACGCGCATGGCCCGCATCATGCCCTTCGGGTGGCGGCGGATCAGGTTCAGCCGGACGAAGTCGGTCTGCATGACCACGACGTTCAGCGGGGCCTTCGCATACGGCGGTTCCAGCTTGGCCGCCTCGGCGCCGAGCGCCTTCAGGTCGAACGGCTTCGGCTCGCAGGAGCGGCCGGAGCCCAGGCCACCCGGGGCCTCGGGGTGGTAGTCGGAGTAGCCGGGGACCCAGGTCATCCGGAGCGGGCTGTGATCGAGAACGAAGTCGAAGGCCTCCGCGCCGCGATCGATGTAGGTGTCGATCTTCTCCTTCGGCACCACGTCACCGATGATGCCGTGCAGGTAGCGGCGGGCCTCCTCCCGGTCATCGGGCCGGCCGGACGCCTGGAGCGCCTTGTTGCCGGGGATCCACACACCGCCACCACTACGCGCGGTCGAACCGCCGTAGTGTGCGGCCTTCTCGATGAGCACCGCACGCAGGCCGTGGTGCGCGGCGGCGAGGGCGGCGGTCATCCCGGCGGCGCCGCTGCCGACCACCACCACGTCGTATTCCCGATCAGTCATGTAGAACACGTTATAGAATCGGATCAGGTTCGGTCTATATTGGTCTGGCAGATGGGACTGCTGACACGAGAAAATGCAGGAAAACTCGTTTCAGTTTGTATCCCGCTCACCGGCTGGTCACCAGACCGAGCGCCCCAATGGAAGGAACAAGCGTGCTGTCCGACGCGGTACGGAATGAACTGGCCGCGGAGCTCGCGGTCGCCGAACGAGACCGGGTGCCGATCGATCCGCTGGTCACGCGGTATGCGGCGATCGATGTGGTCGACGCCTATGAGATTGCGCTCATCAACATCCGGCAGCGGCTGGCCGACGGCGCGAAGGTGGTCGGCCACAAGGTCGGGCTCTCCTCGAAGGCCATGCAGGAGATGATGGGCGTCGACGAACCCGACTACGGCCATCTGCTCGCCGATATGCAGGTGTTCGAGGATGTTCCGGTCGACACGTCGAAGTACCTGTTCCCGCGCGTCGAGGTCGAGGTCGGCTTCGTGCTGGGCGCGGATCTGCCCGGCGAGGAGTGCACCGAGGCCGACGTGCTGGCCGCGACGGTGGCCTACGCCCCCGCCATCGAGTTGATCGACACCCGCATCAAGAACTGGAATATCGCGTTGTGCGACACCATCGCCGACAACGCCTCCTCGGCCGGCTGGGTGCTCGGTCCGGAGCGGGTGGCCCCGGATGCCTTGGACATCAAGGCGATCGACGCGACGCTGACCCGCAACGGCGAGGTCGTCGCGCAGGGTCGCAGCGACGCGGTGCTCGACGATCCGACCATCGCGGTGGCATGGCTGGCCCGCAAGGTCGCCTCGTTCGGGGTGCGGTTGAAGGCCGGCGACATCGTGTTGCCGGGTTCCTGCACCCGTGCCATCGACGCCCGCCCGGGTGACGACTTCCATGCCGAGTTCGCTGGACTCGGTTCCGTCCGTTTGACATTCAGCTGAGGGAGATCAAGTGACTGACAACGGGAAGGTGACAGCCGCGATCGTCGGCTCCGGCAACATCAGCACCGATCTGCTGTACAAGCTGCTGCGGTCGGAGCGGATCGAGCCGCGCTGGATGATCGGTATCGATCCGGACAGTGAGGGGTTGAAGCGCGCCCGCGGGCTGGGTCTGGAGACCTCGCACGAGGGCGCCGACTGGCTGCTCGCGCTGCCGGAGAAGCCGGACATGCTCTTCGAGGCCACCTCGGCCTACGTACATCGCGAATACGCGCCGAAATACGAGGCGGCCGGTATCCGCGCGGTGGATCTGACCCCCGCCGCAGTCGGCCCGGCGGTCGTGCCGCCGGTGAACCTGGGCGCGAATATCGACACCCCGAACGTCAACATGATCACCTGCGGTGGGCAGGCGACGATTCCGATCGTCGCGGCCGTCTCGCGCGTGGTCGAGGTGCCCTATGCCGAGATCGTCGCCTCGGTGTCCTCGGTCTCGGCGGGTCCGGGTACTCGCGCCAATATCGACGAGTTCACCAAGACCACCAGCAAGGGTGTGGAGACCATCGGTGGTGCGAAGCGCGGTAAGGCGATCATCATCCTCAACCCGGCCGAGCCGCCGATGATCATGCGCGACACAATCTTCGCCGCCATTCCCGAGGATGCCGACACCGATGCGATCAGCGAATCCATCCACAAGATGGTCGCCGACATCCAGGAGTACGTGCCCGGCTACCGCCTGCTCAACGAACCGCAGTTCGACGAGCCGAGCGTGATTTCCGGTGGGATGGCGAAGGTTTCGGTCTTCGTGGAGGTCGAGGGCGCGGGCGACTTCCTGCCGCCCTACGCCGGCAACCTCGACATCATGACCGCCGCCGCCACCCGGGTGGGCGAGGTCATGGCCGAACAGATCCTCACGGCTCGGGTCTAGGAGGGACCAGATCATGAACTACGTATTGCAGCCGTTCTCCCAGGAACTCGACGTCCGCGTCACCGACACCTCGCTGCGCGACGGTTCCCATCACAAGCGTCACCAGTTCACCGCCACCGAGGTGCGCGATATCGTCGCGGCCGTCGACGCCGCGGGCGTGCCGGTGATCGAGGTGACCCACGGTGACGGCCTGGGTGGTTCTTCGTTCAACTACGGGTTCTCCAAAACCCCTGAGCAGGAACTGATCACGATCGCGGCGCAGACCGCGAAGCAGGCCAAGATCGCGGTTCTCATGCTGCCCGGCGTGGGCGTCAAGGAGGACATCAAGATCTCCCAGGACAACGGCGCGTCCATCGTCCGCATCGCCACCCACTGCACCGAGGCCGACGTCTCGATCCAGCACTTCGGGTACGCCCGCGACCTCGGCATGGAAACCGTCGGCTTCCTGATGATGTCGCATTCGCAGCCGCCGGAGGTGCTCGCGAAGCAGGCGCGCATCATGGCCGACGCGGGATGTCAGTGCGTCTACGTCGTGGACTCCGCCGGTGCGCTGGTGCTGGACCAGGTGTCCGACCGCATCGCCGCGGTCGCCGCCGAACTCGGTGACGACGCCCAGGTCGGCTTCCACGGCCACGAGAACCTCGACCTCGCCGTCGCCAACTCGATCTACGCGGTGAAGGCCGGCGCCAAGCAGATCGACGGCAGCGCGCGGCGTTTCGGCGCCGGTGCGGGCAACACCCCGGTCGAGGCGTTCGTCGGCGTCGCCGACAAGATCGGCATCAAGACCGGTATCGACTTCTTCGCGATCGCCGACGCCGCCGAGGATGTCGTGCGCCCGGCGATGCCGCAGGAATGCCTGCTGGACCGCCAGGCCCTGATGATGGGCTACGCCGGGGTGTACTCGAGCTTCCTCAAGCACGCCGAGCGTCAAGCCGAGCGTTACGGCGTCTCGGCGGCCGAAATGCTGGTGCGCGCCGGTAAGCGCAAGCTGGTCGGCGGCCAGGAGGACCAGTTGATCGACATCGCGCTGGAACTGCAGCGGGAGAAGCAGGGCGCCTCCGCCTGAATATGTCGGAAATGACGGGCCGCGAACGGTATTCGTTCGCGGCCCGTTTCAGCGTTCGATCGATCGTTCCCGCGGAGGCGAATTCACCGGGGCGCGCGACGGATGGTGAACGGCAATTTCGAGGTGACCACGTGTGTTAACGCGTGGGTTCTTCCACGCGATCCGGATACGGGTCTGGGAGGCGCTGTACTCTTGCGCGGCAGGCAATTCTGCTCTCGGGTTATGCGCGCGGACGAAAACATAGGAGTTGCTGTGAACATACGAGCGTTGATCGGCGGGTCTGTTGCCGCTGTTGCGATTTCGATGGCCGGTGGGGCGGTGGCAGGTGCGCAACCGTTCGTCGCCGCGAACGGGCCCACGGTGCAGAACCCGGCGGATTATCTGGTGGGTGACACGGTGTATTTCAGTGCCGGATACGCCAATTGCTCGATGCACCCGAACGGTGATGTGGGCTGTGATATCAGCCCCGGAATCGCCTACCTGTTCGGAATTCCCATCAACAACGTCGCCATCGATCTGCCATTCCTCCCGGCGCATCCGACCTTCGGTCTGACCGGCCCGCTCGGACGCGCCGGCAGCCGCTCCATCGACTCGGGGCCCGCGTCCGACGGCTACGACTACGGCGGCGTCATCAACTACGGCGGCGCCACCTGCAGTGCCGGTGGACGCGGTGCCGTGCAGTGCAGCTCGAAGGGACACACCTTCAACTTCGGCTGGTCGGGCACCAACCTCAGCTGACGGCAGCACGGAACCGGCTCAGCGGGCCGCGAACGCTCCGACGTTCGCGGCCCGCGGTCGTTCGTGCGGCCGGGCGGATCGACCGGGTCGTTTCGATCGGCGACCGGGAACAGGCAGGTTGATACACTCGCGTATCCACGTGTCCATGGAGAGGAAGCGTTCGTGACGTCGGTCGGTGCGCGGAATTCGTCCGAGGCCGGGCGCGGCCGGACATCGCAACGCCGCCGCGACGCATCGGCCGAATCGGGGACGCCGGGAGGGGCCGCTTCCGTCGGTGATGTCGCCGGTCCGAGGGGCGTAGCGACGCGTGAACCGCGAAGGACCAAGCGGCGGGCCGAAACTCGGCAGCGGTTACTCGCCGCCGCCTTCGACGCTTTCGCCGAAGAGGGGTTCGGTCGCTGCACGGTCGAGCAGATCTGTGAGCGCGCCGGGTTCACCCGGGGTGCGTTCTACTCCAACTTCAGCTCGCTGGAAGAGCTGTTCCTCGCGATGTGGGAGCTGCGCTCGGCCGAGATGCTGCGCGAGCTGGCGGGAGTGCTCGAGTCGGAGACCGGCGCCGACGTCCAGGACCTGCGCGCCGGTGTGGAGCAGGTGCTGCGGGCGGTTCCGCTGGACGACAAGTGGTTTCGCATCACCGCCGAATTCACCGCCCACGCCCTGCGCAATCCGCCGCTGCGGCGGGTGATGGTCGCGCGGGAGAACGCCATCGTGGCGGCCCTGCTGCCGGTCCTGGAGGCGCTGCTGAACCGCGCCGGACGCACCGTCACCGACCGCGAGGGCCTCGGCCGCGCGGTGGTCGCGGTGCACGACGGAACCTCGCAGCAGTGCCTGCTCGAACCGGACGACCCCGCCGTCCGAGAACAGCGCACCACTCTGTTCACTCACGTCGCGATGGCCTACAGCGTGGGGCGCGACGCGCGATGACCCACCGCCGGAACGTCTGCGCCGATCCGCGGCAGCGAGCCGGCGCCACGCCGCCGAGTTCGCGGCGTCGGCCGTAGCCGCGCACAATCCGGGGGACGACAACTGTGCAGGAGGCGACGATGTCCGAACGACCCGCGCTGGCCGAGGCGCTGGATCTGCAACCGCATCCCGAAGGCGGCTGGTTCCGCGAAACCTACCGCAGCCCGGTCGAATTCGAGCCGGACGGCTACGACGGGTCGCGTGCGTCCGCCACCGCCATCCACTTTCTGCTGTTGCCGCACGAACGTTCCGCGCCGCATACCGTGCGCTCGGACGAGATCTGGCTGTGGCAGCGCGGTGGTCCGCTGCTGCTGAACATCGGCGGCGACGAAGTGATTCTCGGCCCGGACGTCGAGCGAGGCCAGCTCCTGCAGGCCGTGGTTCCCGCCGGCGTCAGCCAGGCCGCACGTCCGGCCGGCGACGAATATGTGCTGGTGAGCTGCGTGGTCGCGCCCGGATTCGATTTCGCGGACTTCCGGCTGGACTGATCGCCGGGTGAACAAATCGTGCAAACCTCGGTGATTCGGCGCGATTTCGGCCTTTCGCGCGGAGGTTTGCACGAATAGTTCAGGCCCGCCCACCGAATCCCTGTCGGATACGGTGGGCGGGCCTGAGCAACACGCCTGCCTACTCGTCGATCGCCAGGATGCCCTCATCGATCGCATACTGGATCGACTTCTCCAGGTCCGGGCACGGATCCGGCCGCCCCGGCCCGGCCAGCTTCGCGAAGACCGGGCAGTGTTCGGCCGGGCTGACCGTCCACTGCACCGAGCGCTGGTGCGAGGAGGACTTGCGGACCAGGACTTCCACTCCGCATGCCCGGCAGGCCACCGGCGTCAGGCCGTCTTCGAGATAGCGCTGCTTGTCGACGGCCGTCTGGGCACGCACCTGTTCCCGGCGTTCCGGGCGGTCCGCGAAATCGGGTGCTTTGGCCCAGGAGACCATCAGGCACCCGCCTCCTGCTTGACGGCAGGGTTCGTCTTGCCGGCCGCCTCTTCTTCTTCCTTCTTGCGCCGCAGATTCTCGGCGACCTCGGCCTCCCAGTGCTCGTTGGCCTTGGTGGTGTCGACCTCGAATTCGAAGCGCTGCACCATCTTCGGGTCGATATCGGCGACGTCGACGTAGAACTGGTCGTACCAGCGGCGCAGCTGGTAGACCGGGCCGTCCTCCTCGCAGAGCAGCGGGTTGTCGATCTTGGACTTGTGCTTCCAGATCTCCACGTCCTGCAGGAAGCCGTCGCCGAAGAAGTCGGTCATGGACTTGGCCAGCTTCTGCGCCGTCTCGTCGTCGATGCCCTTGGGCTTCTCGACCGACAGGCCGTACTGCAGCACGAACGAATCCTGCGTGACCGGGTAGTGGCAGTTGATCAGCTGGACCTTGATCTGGTAGCCGCCGTAGATATTGGTCAGCGGATTGATCATGTAGGACGGGCCGAAGTAGGACGCCTCCGACTTCAGCAGCGTCTCCCCGCCGTACTTGGCGGCCATGCCGATGTCCGGACGGCCCTTGGTCTCGAGGAACTGCGTGGCCACGTGGCCTTCGAAGACGTTCTTGAAGTACGTCGGGAAGGCGAAGTGGATGTAGAAGAAGTGGGCCATGTCCACCACGTTGTCCACGATCTCGCGGCAGTTGGCGCCCTCGATCAGCATCGTGTTCCAGGTGAACGGGGTCCAATCGCTGTTGCGCTCCTCCACCGGGTTGCCGTCGGCATCGGTGTAGGGCCCCTCGATGTAGGGGATCGTGACGTCGTCCGGCGGCGGGTTGCCCTCGTGGTCGTGCCAGACGTACAGCTGGCCGTTGCGCTCGAGGGTGGTCCAGGCGCGGGTACGGGCCAGCGGTGGCACGCGGCGCGCATAGGGGATCGAGGTACAGCGGCCGTTGCCGCCCCAGCGCCAGTCGTGGAACGGGCACGCGATGGAGTCGCCCTTGATCTCGCCCATGCTGAGATCGCCGCCCAGGTGGCGGCAGTAGGCGTCGAGCACCTTCAGCTCGTCGTCGCTGTCGGCCCACACCACGAGTTTGGTGCCGAAAGCCTGCACGGCATGCGGCTTACCGTCGCGAAACGTCTCGGCCAGGCCCAGGCAATGCCAGCCCCGCGCGTACCGCGTCGGTGTCGAGCCGACGTCGATCTCGCGGACCTTCCCGCTCCGCTGTGCGGTTTCTGCCATCGTCATCCCTCCTCTGGAAGTACTAGAACACGTTACAAAATTGAGCGGCCCAGCGCCAGCTATTCCGTTGACTACCAGGCAAAGGTGTTCGTTGTGGGACAATGAACACCCGTTCTCGACATAAATAAGAACGTGTTCTAGTCTCAAGACAAGTATCGGTTCCGCAGAACGGAATGCGACCGATACACCCGTTCCGATTTCGACCAGGCAGGAGCAGCCCCCGAGATGACGCAAGAAGTAACCGAGCGGGTCGAAGCACTGTTGCCGAAGCTGCGCGAACAAGCGCAGGAGGCAGAAGATCTGCGCCGCATCCCAGACGAGACCATGAAGGCGCTGCAAGAGACCGGTTTCTTCAAGCTGCTGCAGCCGCGCCAGTGGGGCGGATACGCCGCCGACCCGGTCGTGTTCTACGACACCGTGCGCAAGATCGCCAGCGCCTGCGGTTCCACCGGCTGGGTGGCCGGCATCATCGGCGTGCACAACTGGCATCTGGCGCTGTTCGACCAGCAGGCACAGGAAGAGGTCTGGGGCGAGGACACCCAGGTCCGCATCTCCTCCTCCTACGCCCCGATGGGCGCCGGCGTGGTGACCGAGAGCGGCGACGGCTACATCGTCAACGGCTCCTGGGCCTGGTCGTCGGGTAGCGACCACGCCACCTGGACCTTCGTCGGCGGTCCGGTGATCAAGGACGGCAAGCCGGTCGACTTCGGCAGCTTCCTGGTTCCGCGCACCGACTACCGCATCGACGACGTGTGGAACGTGGTGGGCCTCAAGGGCACCGGTTCCAACACGCTGGTGCTGGAGAACGTCTTCGTGCCGCGGCACCGGTTCCTCAGCTACAAGAGCATGAACGATCTGACCGCGCCGGGTCTGCAGCAGAACACCGATCCGGTCTACAAGATGCCGTGGGGCACCATCCATCCCACCACCATCTCCACGCCGATCGTCGGCATGGCCTACGGCGCGCTGGACGCGCACGTGGAGCACCAGGGCAAGCGCCTGCGCGCGGCCTACGCCGGTGAGAAGGCCAAGGACGACCCGTTCGCCAAGGTGCGCATCGCCGAGGCCGCCAGCGATATCGACGCCGCGTGGCGTCAGCTGTCGGGCAACGTCGCCGACGAGTACAAGCTCCTGGTCGCCGGCGCGGAGATTCCGTTCGACCTGCGCGTGGCTGCGCGCCGCGATCAGGTCCGCGCCACCGGCCGGGCCATCGCCTCGATCGACAAGCTGTTCGAGAGCTCGGGTGCGACCGCGCTCGCGAACGGCACTCCGCTGCAGCGGTTCTGGCGTGACGCGCACGCCGGTCGCGTGCACGCCGCCAACGATCCCGAGCGCGCCTACATGATGTACGGCACCCACGCGTTCGGGCTGCCGGTCACCGACGGGATGGTGTGATGACCGCCGTTTCGGAGCTGACCTACGAGTCCACCTCGAAGTTCGCCCAGGTCCGCCCGGATCTGAAGCTGCACTACCACGAGGCCGGCGAGGGTAACGGCCCCACCATCGTGCTGTTGCACGGCGGCGGTCCGGGCGCCTCGTCGTGGTCGAACTTCGCGCGCAACATCCCGGTGCTGGCGCAGCACTTCCACGTGCTGGCCGTGGACCAGCCGGGCTTCGGGCAGTCGGACAAGCCGACCGATCACCCGCAGTACTTCGTGCACAGCGCCTCGGCGCTGAAGGATCTGCTCGACACCCTGGGCATCACCGACCGCGTTCACCTGCTGGGCAATTCGCTGGGCGGCGGCGCGGCGGTGCGGTTCGCCCTCGACTATCCGGACCGGGCCGGCAAGCTGGTGCTGATGGGTCCGGGCGGACTGAGCACCAACCTGTTCGCCCCGGACCCCACCGAGGGTGTCAAGGCGCTGGGCAAGTTCAACGTCGAGCCCACCCGCGACAATCTGGAGAAGTTCCTGCGGATCATGGTCTTCGACCAGTCGCTGATCACGCCGGAACTGCTCGACGAGCGCTTCGCCTCGGCCAACACGCCCGAAGCGCTGGCCGCGACCCGCGCGATGGGAAAGTCGTTCGCCAGTGCGGATTTCGAGAAGGGCATGCTGTGGCGGGAGGCCTACAAGCTGCGCCAGCCGGTGCTGCTCATCTGGGGCCGTGAGGATCGGGTGAATCCGCTCGACGGCGCGCTGGTGGCGCTGAAGACCATCCCGCGCGCGCAGCTGCACGTGTTCGGCGGTTGCGGGCACTGGGCGCAGCTGGAAAAGTTCGACGAATTCAACCGGCTGGCAACCGATTTCCTCTTCGGTGTGAAGGAGGCCCGATGACCTACCATGGCGCAGCCGGTCATCGGGCCGACCGGGTGCGGGTGTCCCGCAAAGCAAAGGAGTCGCGATGAGTATTCGTGCGCTCGGTTATATGCGCATCGAGGCGACCGACGTGGCCGCCTGGCGCGAGTACGGGCTCAAGGTGCTCGGCATGATGGAGGCCGACGGGCCCAACCCCGACGCCCTCTACCTGCGGATGGACGATTTCCCCGCCCGGCTGGTGATCGTGCCGGGCGAGAAGGACCGCCTGCAGGTCTCCGGCTGGGAGGTCACCGACGCCCCTGGGCTGCAACGACTTCGGGAGACGCTGACCAAGGCCGACGTCGCCTTCGAAGAGGGCGCCAAGGACGAGCTCGCGGAGCGGCGCGTCGAGGGCATGATCCGCTTCCAGGATCCCTCCGGCAATACGCTCGAGGCGTTCTACGGCGCCCAGTACCTGGCCCGGCGCTTCGTCAGCCCTTACGGCCACAAGTTCGTCACCGCCGAACAGGGTCTGGGCCATGTGGTGCTGACCTGCAACGACGATGCCGAAGCGCAGGCGTTCTATCAGGATGTGCTCGGTTTCCGGCTGCGCGATTCGATGCGGCTGCCGCCGCAGGTCGTCGGCCGGCCCGCCGACGGCGACCCGGCGTGGCTGCGCTTCTACGGCTGTAATCCCCGCCATCACGCGCTGGCGTTCCTGCCGCTGCCGAATCCGACCGGCATCGTGCACCTCATGGTCGAGGTGGAGAATTCCGACGACGTCGGACTCTGCCTGGATCGCGCGCTGCGCAAGAAGGTCAAGATGTCGGCCACCCTCGGCCGGCACATCAACGACAAGATGTTGTCGTTCTACATGAAGACCCCCGGCGGATTCGACATCGAATTCGGCTGTGAGGGTTTGGAAGTCGACGACCACTCCTGGATCGCGCGGGAATCCACCGCGGTGAGCCTGTGGGGTCACGACTTCACGGTGGGATTCAAGTAGCGAGCGCGGAGAGGGCGACAACCATGACCGCCACGGGCGAATACCCGGAGATCGACGGCCGGCAGTTCCGGAATGTGCTGGGGCAGTTCTGCACCGGTATCACGGTGATCACCACCTTCACCGAGGCCGAGGACGCCGAGCGGGCGCCGATCGGTTTCGCCTGTCAGTCCTTCGCCGCCCTCTCCCTCGACCCGCCGCTGGTGCTGTTCTGCCCCACCAAGGGGTCGCGGTCCTGGGCCGCGATCGAGCAGTCGGGACGGTTCTGCGTGAACGTCCTGGCCGAAGAACAACAACAGGTGTGTGCCCGCTTCGGTTCCCGCGAACCCGACAAGTTCGCCGGAATCGGCTGGAGCACTTCGGAGCTGGGACTTCCGGTCCTGGACGACGCGCTGGCCACGATCCAGTGCACGGTGGACAGCGTCGTCGACGGCGGCGATCACTACATCGTGATCGGCCGGGTACAGGCCCTGTCGGAGTCCACGGACTCCGGCAGGCCGCTGCTCTTCTACCGCGGCCAGTACACCGCCATCGAACCCGAGAAGACCACCCCGGCACCCTGGCGAGCCGACCTCGAACACTTCCTCACCACCACCACCCTGGACACCTGGCTGTAGGTCCGGGCGATCGTCGGGGGCGGGCACCTTTATCGGTGGCCGCCCTCCGCTGTTTCGCGTGGCCGGCACGGATCCGGAATACGTCGGACGGGTCGTAGTGGGCCGGCACGGCGGCGTAGCACGGTGACAGATCGGTCATGGTGACCTCGGGTGGTCGGTACGGACGGGCGCGGATTCGTCCGGTGCTGTGCCGTGTCCGGTGGGTGCGTTGACCGTGACCGGGTCGGTCAGCATGCTGGTGATCGTCGCGGTGTGAGATCGGCCGAGTGGGGCAGCGTGTGGACATCTTGAGTGAGACGGTGGCGGCGGTGCGGACCGGGCTGCCCGCCTCGGGACTTTTCGTGCGGCACGCGCCCTGGGGACGGCGGTATCCGCTGGTGCCGGGGGCCGGATTCCATATCGTCCTGCAGGGCGAATGCTGGCTGCTGGCGCCCGAGTCGGAGCCGGTGGCGATGGGGCCGGGCGATGTGTTGTTCATGCCGCGCGGGGCCGCGCATGTGATAGCGGACAGTCCGCACAGCGCGATCACCGAGGTGGCGACCCCGGGTGAGCCGCGTGAGATCCCCGGGCCGGGATCGCGGACAACCCTGCTGTGCGGTGCGTACGAGGTCAGCCGGAGTCGCCGTCACCCGCTGCTGGATCAACTGCCCGACTTCCTGCACCTGCCCGCGGATCCGGACCGCTCCCCGGCGCTGCGTGCCGCGGTGGATCTGCTCGTCGGCGAGCTCACCGAACCGCGGCCGGGCACCGATGCCGCGGTACCCGCACTGCTGGATACGCTGCTGCTGTTCGTCCTGCGCTCCTGGTACGAGCGGGCCGAAACGTCCGGCTGGGCAGGCGCTTTCACCGATCCGGCGGTGTCGGCCGCGCTGCGCGCCATCCACGCCGACCCCGCGCGGGCCTGGACCGTACCCGAGCTGAGCGCGGTGGCGGGAGTATCCCGCGCCACCCTGGCCCGCCGGTTCGCCGCGACCGTCGGCGAGGCACCGCTGTCGTATCTGACCCGCTGGCGCATGCTCACCGCCGCACGCCTGCTGCGCGAGACCGACCTGCCGATCGCGGCGATCGCGCACCGCGTCGGCTACGGTTCCGAATTCGCGTTCGCCAAGGCATTCAAGCGCGAATACACCCTGGCCCCCGGGCGTTATCGCCGCGCGGAGGAGTTGCCGCCCGTCCTCGCGGTGTGAGGAGGCCGAATGCATCCGGAAGGCCCCGTGTCGCTGGACCAGAGGTAGCGCCGTGAATCAGCTGAACGGGGTGGAATGTTCCTGCCGGACCCCGTCCACATACAACTCGACCTTCTCGTTGTAGAAGCAGACCAGGCCCGCGACCTTCTGGCTCTCCGGCAGGGGAGTGCGGTAGTACCAGACCAGATCGGGATATTCGGTCTCGCCGATGCGGATGTTGTAGTACTCGGCGGTGCCCTTGTAGGGACAGCTCGTCGTGGTGGCCGAGGGCGTGAGCAGATCCATCCGCACATCGGTCAGCGGGAGGTAGTAGCGGGGGACGAGCCCGGTCTCGTAGAGGATGTGCGGCGAATCCGATTCCGCCACCACCTCGCCGCCGAGTTCCACCCGCACAGTGCGTGAACTGGCGAGGATGTCGACGCGCGTATAGGGATTGCGCGGATGGACGTAGATCGGCTCGTCCTCCTCGAACCACCGATCCATCTGTTCCCACTCCAAGCGGATGTGCTCGCGCAGCTCCGGGATCGGCGACTCCGGATAGCGAAGGGCGGCAGCGGGTCTGGTGGTATCGCCGATCACCACGTCGTAGATGTCGCCCTCGCCACGACTGGTGGAATGCTTGGTCGATCCGGTCGCGACCAGTTCGGCGCGAACGTCCTCGACCGGCACGTAGTAAGTGGGGTAGTAAGGGCTCTCCCAGACCAGCAGCGGACGGATGGTGTCCGCGACGACGTGCCCGTCCACATAGGCCCGGATTCGCCGGTGACCCGCCTCGGTCCGTACCCGCCCCCGATTCGTCTCGGTCATTGCACCACGGTACGCGCGGAAGGTGACGCGGTGTGCGTCCGAGATTCGATCGCGCGGCGGATGATCTCTCGGGCTTTGTCTCCTGTCACGGATTCTTCGGCGAGTTCAGCGAACAATCGACCGTAGACAGCGATCTCTCGCGGCTGAGTAATCGTCAACTCGGCTGTGACAGCTTCCACGAGTGTCAGTCGTTCGTCGATCGACGCGGCACCGGCCCATAGCGGTATGCCCGAACTTTTCGTGCAACCTCGGTTCACCGCTACCGGCCGCACGAGCGAGAACGGGTGGAGAGGGAAAGGCCGGAATCCCCTGCGGGTTTCGCGAGGGGATTCCGGCTCACCGCCGTTGCGGTCAGAGAAGGGGTACCGCAGCGGAGGGTGTCGTCGGGGCCGAGGGGGTGGATCGTCCCCGACGACGAGTTCGGGTCAGTCGTCGCCGACGGTGATGGCTTCGGCTTCGGCCGGGCTGTGTTCGGCCGGGTCGTGCTCGTCCATGTGGGACAGGGCCGACCGGCCGCCGAGCAGCACCAGGACGCCGACCGCGGTACACGCGGCGCCGACCCAGAACGGCAGGGCCATCTGATGTTCGCCGAGCTTGCCGGCCAGATACGGGGCGGCGGCGCCACCGACGAACCGGACGAAGCTGTAGGCGGCCGAGGCGGTGGAGCGTTCCACCGGGGCGGAGATCATCACGGCCTCGGTGATCAGGGTGTTGTTCACGCCGAGGAACAGGCCCGCCAATACGGTGCCCACGATCAGCACCGGCTTGTGATCGGCCCAGATCGCCATCGCGGCCAGATCGGCGGCGAACAGCGCCAGCGCGGTCGCGATCATCGGCACGGTGCCGAACATGCGCTGCAGTCGCGGCGCGAAGACCACCGAGGCCAGCGCCAGCAGCAGACCCCAGCCGAAGAAGATGAATCCGATCGAATAGGTGCCCATGTTCAGCGGGAACGGGGTGTAGGCGAGCAGGGTGAAGAACCCGTAGTTGTAGAGCAGTGCGGTGATGCTGACCAGCAGCAGTCCGCGGTGCCGTAAGGCCTTGAAGGGGGCCGCGATCGAGGTGTGGTGGGCCGGTTTCGGCATCTCCGGCAGCAGGGCGACGATCGCGACGAACGCCACCGCCATCAGGACGGCGACACCGAAGAACGGTGCGCGCCAGCTGAATCCGCCCAGGAATCCGCCGACCAGCGGTCCGGCGGCGATACCGATGCCCAGTGCCGCCTCGTACAGGATGATGGCCCGGGCGACTCCGCCGCTGGCCGCGCCCACGATGGTGGCCAATGCGGTCGCGATGAACAGCGCGTTACCCAGTCCCCATCCGGCGCGGAAGCCGACGATCTGCCCGACCGTTCCCGACGATCCGGCCAGCGCGGCGAAGACGACGATGACGGCCAGGCCGGCGAGTAGCGTCTTCTTGGCGCCGAAGCGGCTCGACACCACGCCGGTGATCAGCATCGCGACACCGGTGACCAGCATGTAGCTGGTGAACAGCAGGGTGACCTGCGACGGCGATGCGTGCAGCTGTTCGCCGATCGGTTTCAGAATCGGATCCACCAGGCCGATACCCATGAAGGCGATGACCGAGGCGAAAGCTACTGCCCATACCGATTTGGGTTGCTTGGTCGTCGGAGTGGTCGTCGCCTCGGTCGCGGTCGGTGATGAGAGAGTGGTGCTCATCAACGCTCCTACTTCGAGACTGTATGCGGTGCAGCCGATTTCAGGGCTTCGAGGAGATCGGTCAGTTCACTTTCGAGGTGGCTGAGCCGGTCGATGCCGAAGTCGGGCAACCGGGCCGCGAGGGCGGTGCCGAACGCGCGACGGGACACGGACAACTGTTCGTGCCCCGCCGGCGTCAGCTCGACGACCACGGCTCTGGAGTCGTCGGGGTCTTTGGTGCGTGCGGCGAGTCCGGCGGCTGTCAGCCGGCCGATCAGCGCCGTTGCCGAGGGCTGGGAGCAACCGTCGATCTCCGCGAATTCGCTGATTCGCAGCGGATCGTGCTCTTCGAGCGTGGACAGCGCCCGCACCATCGCACGCGGGAGCGCTCGGGTTCCCAGCGTGCCGGCCAGTCGAGTGAGCCGCGCGGCGGTGACGGCGATGTCGACCATGAGCACCTCGGCCGGATCCGGGGCGGAGACCGGGCTCCGGGCCGAATCGGGGAGAGTGGGCGACTCGTTCGACTGCACGAAAATTATGTTACATAAGCTAACTATGTATGTACATAGCCTAACTATCTATTTTCCGGTGACCTCGCGCACAGCTAGTTTCGGCAGGTCGGCGCCGCTCTTGCGGCCGCAGCGGAAGCGGCTTCGCTGTCGGTGGCGGCGGTGGCGGCGGTGGCGGCGGTGGCGGTGGCGGCAGGCGGCTGTACCAGCAGGGTTGAACGGGGCGGAACGGCAGAGCCGGACGGCCGGGTCGCGAACACGACTCGACCCCGCGACCGTGGGGCGCGGGGTCGGAGTACGCGAGCGCGGCCGCGTGAATTGTCGGGCGATGCGGATCAGGCGGGTCGAGCCAGCGGCCGTCCCGGCATCCCGAATAGTTCGGCATCGCCGTGCGCCCGCTTGAAATACAGATGCGCGTCGTGCTCCCAGGTGATGGCGATGCCGCCGTGCATCTGCACGGTCTCCGACACCACCGAACGGAACGCGTGTGAGCAGTGGATGCGCGCCGACTCGAGGTCGAGCGTCGTCTCCGCGGTCACCGGTCGATCCAGATCCGCGATCGCGGCGTACGCGGCCGAGCGGGCCGATTCCACCAGCACGTACATATCGGCCATGCGGTGCTTGAGCGCCTGGAAACTGCCGATCGGGCGGCCGAACTGCACGCGCGACTTGCTGTACTCCACGGTCGTGTCGAGGCACTGATCGGCCGCGCCGACCTGTTCGGCGGCCAGGGCGGTCCAGGCCACCGCCCGCAGGCGAGCCGTGATCGCGTCCGCATCCCCGCCCAGCCGGGTGGCCGCCGCGCCCTCGAAGGCGACGGTGCTCAGGCGCCGCGTCGGATCCATGGTCCGGACGACGGTGCGGGTGACTCCCGCTGCGGTGGCGTCGATTTCGTAGAGTCCGTCGGCTGTCACCACCAGCAGGGTGTCGGCGTCGGCGCCGTCGAGGACGTAGTGCGCGGTCCCGGTCAATGTGCCGCCGTCGGCCCGCACCGCGTATCCCGCGGGTCCACGAGCCGCACCGGTGCTCGCGACTGCGTTTGTCGCCCAGCCTTTTTCGTCCGCCCAGCACACCGCGAGCGTCCGGCTGCCCTCGGCGACCCCGGGCAGCAATCGCTGCGCCGCGGCGGCATCGCCCGTCGCCAGCACGGCCTGGACGCCGAGGACCGCCGATCCGAGCATCGGCGGGTTGTGCAACGTGCGCCCCAGTTCCTCGATCACCACCAGCGCCGTATCGATCCCGGCGCCGACGCCGCCGTACTCCTCCGGAATCGCCAGCGCGGCCACACCCACCTGCTCGCACAGCAGTTGCCACAGCCGCTCGTCGTAACCGAGTTCGCTGTCGATCGCCTGCCGCAGGGCGGCCCGGTCGCCGTGCCGGGTGAGGACGGCGCGTACGGTCGCGGCCAGTTCCTGCAGTTCCGCGGTATCGGTCATCGCCGTACTCCCGTCTCGTCGTCTCGGTGGTTCACGCGCCGGCCGCCACCGGCGTACGCAGCGCCGCGGCGATCCGGGCGCGATGGAAATCGGCGGTGCCCCACGCGGATCGCAGAGCGGTCACCTTGGTCAGCCACAGCGACAGATCGCATTCGGCCGTGTAACCGATGGCGCCGTGCACCTGCAGGGCGATCCGCGCCGTCCGGTACGCGGCCTCCGCGCAGGCGAATTTGGCCGCCGAGACATCGCGGGCGCGGTCGGCGGTGCCGAAGCTCAGCGCCGCGCGGTACAGCAGCGGTTCGGCCATGTCGAGGCCGATCTTCGCATCGGCCAGATGGTGTTTGATGGCCTGGTAGCGCCCGATCGGCTGCCCGAACTGATGCCGCTGGATCACATAGGCGACGCTGGTGGCCAGCATCGCGTTACCCGCGCCCAGCAGCTGGGCCGCCGCCGCCAGCGCACCGGCGTCGAACGCCGTCTCCGCCGCGGCGAGCACCGAATCACCCTGTGCCACCACCTCGTCCGGGCTCACCGTATACAGCCGCCGCGCCGCGTCCACCGATTCGATCCGGTCGCCTCGGCGAGCCGTGCACAGCGTGTCACCGTCCACGACCAGCACCACATCGGCGGAATCGGCGTCGAGGGCAGGTGTTTGCGGCGAGAGCGCGATGGTGCCGAGCGACTCACCCTCAGCGAAGCTCGGCAGCCATCGCCGCGCCGGACCCGAATCGTCGAGCGCCTGCAACAGCGCCGGAATCACCGCGGCGGTCTCGATCACCGGGCCCGGCACCGCGGCCCGGCCGAATTCCCGGCACGCCACCACCAGGTCGATGGTCTCGGCGCCCATCCCGTCGTATTCCTCGGCCACGGCCAGGCCCAGAGCGCCGGCGCCGGCCAGGTGCCGGATCAGTGCCCGGCCGCCGCGGGCGCCGCCGCCGTTCCAGTTGCGGATGACGGCGGGCGTGCCCGCGGCATCGCACATCTTGCGCAGGCTGCCGGCGAAGTCGCGTTGTTCGGGGGACAGTGCAAATCTCATCGATGGGTCCATTCGGGGGTGCGGCGCGGGGAGGCGGGGTGGCACATGGCGGATCTCAACGCGGTAGCCCGAGCAGGCGCTCGGCGACGATATTGCGCTGAATCTCGTTGGTACCGGCATAGATCGGGCCCGCCAGCGAGAACAGGTAGCCGTCGGTCCAGGCGCTGCTCTGCTCGGCCGAGGCGCCGAGCAGATCCAGGGCGGTCTCGTGCATCGCGATATCGAGTTCGGACCAGAAGACCTTGTTGATCGACGATTCCGCGCCGAGTTTGCCGCCCTCCGACAGCCGGGTCACGGTGCCGAGGGTGTTGAGCCGGTAGGCCTCCGCGCCGATCCACGCGTCGACCACGCGGTTGCGGGCCGCGGTGTCGGCCGGATCGGCGGTCTCGCGCCACAGCTCGATCAAGCGTGCGGCCGTGGCGTTGAACCGGCCCGGGCTGCGCAGCGACAGGCCGCGTTCGTTGCTGGAGGTGCTCATCGCCACCCGCCAGCCCGCGCCCGGTTCGCCGATCACATCGCGATCGGGGACGAAGACGTTGTCCAGGAAGATCTCCGCGAAACCGGGCTCGCCGTCGAGCTGCGGGATAGGCCGAACGGTCACACCGTCGGCCGACAGCGGGAACATCACATAGGTGAGGCCCTTGTGCCGCTCGGCCTCCGGATCGCTGCGGAACAGGCCGAAGGCCCAGTCCGCGAACGAGGCTCGCGAACTCCAGGTCTTCTGCCCGTTGAGCACCCAGCCGCCCTCGACCCGCTTCGCGCTGGAGCGAATGCCCGCGAGGTCGCTACCGGCCTCCGGCTCCGACCACGCCTGCGCCCAGATGTCGTCGGCGCGAGCCATTCTCGGCAGGATCCGCTCGAGCTGTTCCGGCGTGCCGTGTTCGAACAGGGTGGGGGCCAGTAGGAAGATGCCGTTCTGGCTCACCCGCCCGGGCGCGCCCGCGGCGTAGTACTCCTCCTCGAACAGCACCCACTCGAGCAGCGAGGCGTCGCGCCCGCCGTATTCGCGCTGCCACGACACCACCGAGAGCCGGGCATCGGCGAGGGTGTGCTCCCAGGCTCGATGCGCCTCGAAACCCTCCCGGGTGTCCATCGACGGCAGCGGTTCGGCGGGGACGTTGGCGCGCAGGAACTCGCGCACTTCGAGCTGGAATTGCGCTGCGGCCGAATCGAGTTCGAGATCCATCTACTTGCCGCTCCGTTCTGCGGTCGTGGCGGTCGTTGCGGTCGCCTTCATCGACTTGGCGGTCATACCGGCCAGCGAGTCGGTGCCGACCTCGGCGTTGTGGGCGTGGGCGAAGTGGTGCAGGCCGAAGACCGAATCCATGCCGGCGCGCAACCCCATCAGGTCCTCGCACTGGTTGACGGCCTTCTTGGTCAGCGCCAAGCCGAATTGCGGCATGGTGGCGATCTTCTCGGCCAGCTCGAGAGTGTGCGATTCCAATTCGGCGCGAGGCACGACCCGGTTGACCATGCCCCACTCGTAGGCCTGCTCGGCGCTGAACCGATCACCGGTGAACAGCACCTCCTTGGCCCGCCGCGGGCCCAGCACCCAGGGGTGCGCGAAGTATTCGACGCCCGGAATGCCCATCCGGACAACGGGATCGGAGAAGAAGGCGTCGTCGGCGGCGACGATCATGTCGCACACCCAGGCCAGCATCATCGCGCCCGCGATGCAGGCGCCCTGCACCATCGCGATGGTGGGTTTGGGAATCTCCCGCCAGCGCCGGCACATGCCGAGGTAGACCTCGAGCTCCCGGGCGAAGCGCTGATCGCCGCCGGGCCGGTCGACGTGGTCCCACCACAGCGCGGCCTTGTTGTCGTATTCGATGTGGTGGTCGCGTCCGGGCGTGCCGATGTCGTGCCCGGCGCTGAAGTGTTTTCCGCTGCCCGCCAGGATGATCACCTTGACCTCGGCGTCCTCGACCGCCCGCGTGAAGGCGGCGTCGAGCGCGTAGGTCATCACCGAATTCTGGGCGTTGCGGTAGTCGGGCCGGTTCATCGTGACCAGGGCGATCGGACCACGGCGCTCGTAGGTGACGACCTCGCCCTCGTCCGGAA
The DNA here is from genome assembly GCF_049538315.1 of Nocardia sp. AB354. Lineage (NCBI taxonomy): Bacteria > Bacillati > Actinomycetota > Actinomycetes > Mycobacteriales > Nocardiaceae > Nocardia > Nocardia sp. AB354. The sequence goes on from NZ_JBMVFU010000019.1 coordinate 75,176, forward strand.
TCGGCGCGGGGGTTGCGTCTGTGGTCACGAGATCTCCTCACGTAGTTGCCGCTTGAGCACTTTGCCGGCGGCGCTGTAGGGCAGCCGGTCCCGGAACTCCACGAATCGCGGCACCTTGAAATTGGCCAGGGTCTTCTTCGCGTAGGCGACGACGTCGTCTTCGGACAGTTCGGCACCCGCCCGGCGCACGATGTAGGCCTTGCCGACCTCGCCCATCCGCTCGTCCGGCACCCCGATCACGGCGGATTCGGCGACGCCGTCGAGCCGGGCCAGAGTCTGTTCGATCTCGGCCGGGTAGACGTTGAAGCCGCCGGAGATGTACATGTCCTTGAGCCGGTCGGTGATCTTGAGATAGCCGCGCTCGTCGAGGATTCCGACGTCGCCGGTGTGCAACCAGCCGTCGGCGTCGATGGTCTTGGCCGTGGCCTCGGGATCGTCGAGATAGCCGACCATCACGTTCGGCCCGCGCAGCAACACCTCGCCGTGATCGCCGATGCGCACCTCGAATCCGGCCATGGCCGCACCGGAGGTATTGGCGATGGTCTCCGGATCGTCGTCGGGCAGGCACATGGTGCCGAAGCCGGAGGATTCGGAGAGGCCGTACGCGGTGACGACCACCTCGAATTCCAGTTCGCTGCGCATTCTCTCGACCAGCACCACGGGTACGGTCGCCGCGCCGGTGACCGCCACCCGCAGGCTGCTCAGATCGAAATCGGCGCGGGCGGGATGTTCCAGGATGGTCTGGTAGATCGTCGGCGGACCGGTCAATACCGTGATGGCCTGCTCCTGCACCATCCGCATCGTCTGCGGCACGTCGAAGGTCGCCTGCGGCACGATCGTGGCGCCGGTGACCAGGCAGGCGAGGATGGCCGCCTTGTAGCCGAAGTTGTGGAAGAACGGCGGGATCACCAGATAGCGATCGGAGCTGTTCAGCGTCGACCGCTCCACCCAGGCCCGCACCACATCGAGTGCCTGGCGCTGGGCGACGAGCGTGCCCTTGCTGCGGCCGGTGGTGCCCGAGGTGAACAGGATGTCGGCGATGTCTTCGGGCTCGACCGATTCCGCGCGCGCGATCACCTTCTCCACCGGCGTCTGCGCGGCGAGTTCGGCCAGTTGCGACCAGGCGACGGCATCGTCGTAGGCCGATTCGCCCTCCGCCGGAATGACGATGATCGTGCCGACCGCCAATTCCGGTGCGGCCGCGCGCAATTCCGCGAGGCGCTGTCGGCCCAGGAACGGATCGGCGATGAACAGCGCCTTCGCATCGACCCGGGCGATCACATCGGCGGCCTCGTCGGCGACGTAGCGGGTGTTGAGCGGAACCAGTGCGGCGCCGGTGTAGTGCGTGGCCAGTGCGGCCACCACCCAGTGCCAGGTGTTGGGCGCCCAGATCGCGATCCGATCGCCGCGCTGGATTCCGCGCGCGATCAGCGCCCCCGCCGTCTGCCGCACGGCATCGAGTAGTTGCACCCAGCTCAGGTGCACCTCGCCGTCGCTGACCGCCGCCGCATCGCCGTGGATGCGCGCGGCTTCGTGCAGGGCGAGAGGGGTGGTCTGCACAGGGGGTGTCACGTCGTCCTCGTCTTCTACACGCTGGTCGACGGGCCGAGCAGCCGGCTTGTCCGGCGTGGTGACGGCTCGGTCCGTCGGTCGATTCGCGCTGCAGAGCTCACCGCCCTACAAAGCAAGTGCTTGGTAGGTTACTCTACCGGAGTGAGTGCGATCCAGACCCCCGATTCCGCCGCCGGCGCGGATGCCTCCCCCGCGGCGGCCCCCGGTACGGAAAACGCAGCCGACCAGGAATTCCGCGCCGAAGTGCGGGAATGGCTGGCCGAAAACCTGAACGGGCAGTTCCGCGAGCTGCGCGGGCTCGGCGGGCCCGGAAGTGAGCACGAAGCCTTCGACGAGCGGCTGGAGTGGGACCGCCACCTCGCCGCGGCGGGGTTGACCTGCCTGGGCTGGCCGGTCGAGTACGGCGGCCGGGCGGCGACGCTGCGCCAGCAGGTGATCTTCCACGAGGAGTACGCGAGCGCGAATGCCCCGGCGCGCGTCTCGCACCTGGGGGAGGAGCTGCTCGGCCCGACCCTGCTCGCCTTCGGCACCGAGGAGCAGAAACAGCGCTTCCTGCCCGGTATCCGCTCGGTCACCGAACTATGGTGTCAGGGATATTCCGAGCCCGGGGCCGGTTCGGACCTGGCGAACGTGTCGACCAGCGCCCGGCTCGACGGTGACGAATGGTCGATCAACGGCCAGAAGATCTGGACCTCGCTGGCGCATCTGTCGGACTGGTGTTTCGTCATCGCCCGCACCGAATCCGGCTCGACCCGCCACCACGGCCTGTCCTATCTGCTGGTGCCGATGAAGCAGCCCGGTATCGAGGTGCGCCCGATCATCCAGCTCACCGGCACCGCCGAATTCAACGAGGTGTTCTTCGACAACGCCCGCACCGCCGCCGATCTGGTGGTGGGCAAACCCGGTGAGGGCTGGCGAGTCGCCATGGGCACGTTGACCTTCGAGCGCGGCATCTCCACCGTCGGCCAGCAGATCCGGTTCGCGCGCGAACTGTCGAATCTGGAGGCGGTGGCGAAAGCCAATGGCGCGCTGGCGGATCCGGCCCTGGCCGAGCGCATCGACCAGGCGTGGGTGGGTTTGCGCGTGCTGCGCGCACACGCGCTGCGGACCCTGGAATCGGCGCATCAGAACGTCGACGCCCGCGCAGGGTCCGATCGCGGCACTCGGGGGCCTTCCGTGGTTACGCAAGCTGCCTCCTCCAGGCCTGACCCGAGTGCCGCGGCCGCGGGCCAGGCCTCGGTCTCGAAGCTGTTGTGGGCCAATTGGCATCGCGGCCTCGGCGAACTGGCCATGGACGTGCTCGGCGCCGAAGGCCTGATCGCCCGGCCTCCGGTCGGCGGCACCGGCTCCGCCCTCGATCCGCACCCCGCGGACGACCTGAACCAATGGCAGCGCCTCTATCTGTTCACCCGCGCCGACACGATCTACGGCGGCTCGAACGAAGTGCAGCGCAACATCATCTCCGAACGCGTGCTCGGCCTGCCCCGCGAAGCCCGCTGACCACCCCGCCCGGCCGAACCTTCGACCGGAAACCATCGGCCGAAGCCGCTGTTCGGCCGTAAGGAAGGACCTACAGTGCCTGATCTCTCGGTTCCGCCCCAGCCGATCTCCGGTCACGGACTGCTCGCCGGCCGGGTCGCGGTGATCACCGCCGCCGCCGGCACGGGCATCGGATCGGCCACCGCGCGCCGCATGCTCGACGAGGGCGCCGACGTCGTGGTCTCCGACTGGCACGAACGCCGGCTGAAGCAGACCGAGGAGGAGCTGGCCGCGGAATTCCCGCAGCGCAAGGTCGCCTCGGTGGTCTGCGACGTGACCAGTACCGAACAGGTCGACGAACTGATCCACGCCGCGGTGCAGCGCCTGGGCCGCATCGACATCATGGTCAACAACGCCGGCCTGGGCGGTGAGACACCGGTCGTCGACATGACCGACGAACAGTGGGATCGCGTCCTGGACATCACGCTGAACGGCACCTTCCGCTGCACCCGCGCCGCGCTGAACTACTTCCGCACCGCGGGCCACGGCGGCGTGATCGTCAACAACGCCAGCGTGCTCGGCTGGCGGGCCCAGCACGGCCAGGCCCACTACGCCGCCGCCAAGGCCGGTGTCATGGCATTGACCCGCTGCAGCGCCGTGGAGGCCGCGGAACTGGGCGTGCGAATCAACGCGGTCGCGCCGAGCATCGCCCGCCACCCCTTCCTGGACAAGGTGAGCTCCACCGAACTGCTCGATCGCCTGGCCGCGGGCGAGGCCTTCGGCCGGGCCGCCGAGCCGTGGGAGGTCGCCGCCACCATCGCGATGCTCGCCAGCGACTACACCTCCTACATGACAGGCGAAGTCGTCTCGGTAAGCAGCCAGCGCGCGTGAGAAGAAACCTCGGCAAGAGGTACGCCCCGACGGTCCTGAGGTAACGCACCAGGGTGCACAGCTGCGAGAGGTACACCCCGGTAGTTCTCGGCCCGCCTCGATTTTGGAGCGACGGAGGGAGGGAGCGCAGCGACTGACCGGAGGAGTGAAAAATCGAGGCCCAGGGGGCCGAGAACCCCGCCGCAGCGAAGCGGAGGCAAAAAACACTGGCGCCTACTGCCCCTACCTGTGGGATCCTGAGAACGTCCGGTTCCGACAGTTCGAAGGGACCACGACCCATGGGTCTGGACGGTCGACAGGAAGACAACGACGTACTGGAACTCGAGTTGATTCGCGAGGTGGTGCTCGCGCGGCGGCGGCAGGACAGCGTCGTGCTCGCCGCTCTCACCCTCGGTGCGGAATTGCTCGATCACCCCGATGCGCACGCGACGGCGACCCGCGCTGCGCAGATTCTGCACGAACACGAGGTCGACGAGGCCGAGGTGGCACGCGATCCGCGTGCCGCCCTGCGTGCGGATATGGCCCGCGATCGGCGGCGAGTGCGGCGCATCGGCGCCGGCTGCGGCCCGGGGGAGGCCGATCCCGGTGGGGAACGCCGCCGGCAGCAGACCGCCTTGCTGTGCGAGGTGCGCGCCGATCTACTGGAGGTGGTCCGGCGCTGCCGGCGGTTCCGATTCGATCGCCTCGCCTTCGCCGACGGCATCGATCGAGGACTGGCCGCGGCCACCGGCAAATTGGAGGGCGCCGCCGATCGCGACACCTATCTGGCGTGGCGGCGCGGCATCGTGCTCAAACTCAGTGAGATCCCGGATCCGGCCGGCCCGCCGCGGGCGATGGCGACCGTGGACGCGGGACCCGGCCGGGGGCCGCTGACGGTGGAATGGGACAGCTGCGAGCGTCGGCTCGCGCTGGTGGCACGGATGAAACGGGCCGGTATCCCGCCGATGGAGATCTGCGATCGGCTCCTCGTCGATCTGTCGATGTCCTCGCCGCTGCGCTATTCCATTCGGTGAGCCACCACCGTAGACCAAGCAAATGCTTGGTTGTATTATGGCCGAGTGACCGCATCCGAGGCCTCCAAATCCGCACGCCGCAACGAGTTGCTCGGCCTGGCCGCCGGCCTGTTCGCCGAGCGCGGCCTGCGTGCGACCACGGTCCGCGATATCGCCGATGCGGCGGGGATTCTATCCGGCAGTCTCTACCACCACTTCGACTCGAAAGAGGCGATGGTGGACGAGATCCTGCGCGGCTTCCTCGACGATCTGTTCGGCCGCTACCGCGAGATCGTCGCCTCCAACCTGTCGCCGCGAGCCACGCTCGAGGCGCTGGTCATCGCCTCCTGTGAATCGTTCGACCGCTGGCATTCGGCCGTCGCGATCTATCAGGCCGAGGCCAAAAGGCTCAGTGACACACCGCGTTTCGAGTACATCGCGGAATACAACCGGGAATTCCGGGAGCTGTGGCGCAATGTGCTCACCGAGGGCGTGCGCGACGGCAGCTTCCGCCCTGAGCTCGATGTCGAGCTCGCCTTCCGCTTCCTGCGCGACACCGTCTGGGTGGCGGTGCGCTGGTATCAGCCCGGCGGCCGCATCACCGCGGACACCCTCGCCAAGCAGTATCTGACCATCGTGCTCGATGGGCTCACCAACCCCGAGAACCGTTCCGGCGCAGTTCATTCCGGAGCATCTCAGTCCGGCGCCGAATCCGGCACATCCGAATAGGAGCGTTACATGTCCACACCGTCCGATCGCCGCCGGTACGCGCCGGTACGCGAGGCCTACGTCATCGATGCCGTGCGGACGCCGATCGGTAAGCGCGGCGGTGCGCTGGCCGGTGTGCATCCCGCCGACCTCGGCGCGGCGGCACTGCAGGGGTTGCTGGGCCGCAACGCCATCGATCCCGGCAACGTCGACGATGTGATCTTCGGCTGTGTCGACGCCATCGGCCCGCAGGCCGGCAACATCGCCCGGACAGCCTGGCTGGCGGCCGGATATCCGGAGGAGGTCCCCGGTACCACGGTGGACCGTCAGTGCGGATCCAGCCAGCAGGCGATCAATTTCGGCGCGCAGGCCATCATGAGCGGCACCGCCGAGGTGATCGTCGCCGGTGGCGTGCAGAACATGAGCGCGATCCCGATCTCGGCCGCCATGCTGGCCGGTAAGGAATACGGTTTCGACTCACCGTTCGTCGGCGCCAAGGGCTGGGACCACCGCTACGGCACCGGTGAGGTCTCGCAGTTCAACGGCGCGCAGCTGATCGCCGAGAAGTGGGATATCAGCCGGGAAGATATGGAGCGCTGGGCACTTCGCAGCCACGAGCGCGCCCGCAAGGCCATCGCCGAGGGCGCCTTCGATCGCGAGATCGTGCCGGTCGGCGACTTCTGGATCGACGAGGGACCGCGCGAGACCAGCCTGGAGAAGATGGCCGGACTCGAGCCGCTCAGCGAGGGCAGCCGCCTGACCGCCGCGGTCGCCAGCCAGATCTCCGACGGCGCCAGCGCCACCCTGCTGGCCTCCGACTGGGCCGTCGCCGAATACGGCCTGAAGCCGCGCGCCCGCATCCACCACGTCAGCGCCCGCGGCGCCGACCCGATCTACATGCTCACCGCGCCGATCCCGGCGACCAAGTGGGCGCTGGAGCAGACCGGGCTGACCATCGACGACATCGATGTCGTCGAGATCAACGAGGCATTCGCCTCCGTGGTGCTGGCCTGGCTGAAGGAGACCGGCGCGAACCCCGACAAGGTGAACGTGCACGGCGGCGCGATCGCGCTCGGACATCCGCTCGGCGCCACCGGCGCGAAGCTGTTCGCCACCCTGCTCAACGAGCTCGAGCGGGTGAACGGCCGCTACGGCCTGCTCACCATCTGCGAGGGCGGCGGCACGGCCAACGTCACCATCATAGAGCGAATCTCCTGAGCCGCTTCGCCTTTCGTCAGGCGAATCCGATCCGGTGAACACGGAAGAGGCCCCGCACGCCGCGGGGCCTCTTCTCATATAGTCCGGTGGGCTCAGATCACCGGGTCCAGCGAATTGCCCGGCGCGACGGCGCCGCAGTTCGCCGGCGCCGGCCGGCCCGCGAACCGGTCGTCGAGCCAGAGCAGGGCCTCCGGCAGCCACGCGATGGTCGACGGAGTGTGGCTGAGCAGGTCGTACTGCCGATACAGGATCGCGGAGTTCCCGGTGTCGCAGTACTGCCGGGCCAGGCTGCGCACGTCGCCCGCGACCATCACGCCGTCACCGGGGCCGGACACCGGCTTACCGTTGTCGGTCCCTTCCAGCACGCCGTTGGCGCCCTGCCCGATGAGCATCGGAATCGTCGGCGTCGGCGCCAGACCGAGGTCGACCTTGCGCACCGCCGCGACGAACGGCGCCACGCTGTTGGGATCGGCGTACTCCGGCTTCACCATCTGGGCCCAGGTCAGGCCCGGGTATTGGAACAGCACATTGGCGATGGACGCGTACTGCACCTTGTTCAGGATCTCGGCGCCGTACGCACTCATATAAGGCGAGAAGTCGATGTCGTAGGAGCGGCCGATGCCGATCACCGCCATGGCCGCCACCCCGGCCCAGCCGAAACTGCCGTCGATATAGCGCAGGTTGCGTGCCGGATTGACCAGGACGCCACCTTCGGCCGCCCCGACCAGCTGCCGGTCGACATCCGGGGCGTAGACCGGCGCCAGGGCCGCGGCCCAGTTGGTGGCGATCGCGCCGCCCGAATATCCGAACAGCGCGACGCGGGTCTGCTCGTTCAGGCCGACCTGCGCCGAGTGGGTCGCCGCCCGGATCGAGTCCAGGGTGTTCATTCCGTACTCGGGGCCCGCGGCGAAATCGGCCGCCTGGCCCTCGGTGTCGGCGACGATGATCGTGTAGCCCTGCGCCAGCAGCGGCGCGATCAGCTCACCCTCCACATTGTTCACCGCGCCGCCGAAGGACACATTGCCCGCGACCGATCGCGACGGCCCGTCCTCGGGATTGAGCGAGTCGTAGAAGGACTGGTAGGCAACGGCTTTCGCAGGATCGACGCCGGTCGGCGGCAGGAGTACGGAGGTGACGTTCACGGCCGGACGCTGCCGGGCATCGGTCGTGCGGTACTGCAGCTGCACCGCCGTGACGGGCGTCGGGATGCCCGCGAAGTGGTACGGCATCGTCCGCGTCTGCAACACGGTTCCTGGTGCGATCGAGGACAGCGGCGCCGCGCCCGTGTACTCGTAGAACGAATCGGATGCCGCGTGCGCATTCGGTGCGAGACCGGTCGCTGAGCCGACGAGCAATGACATGGCCGCGACGGCGGTCGCGATCTGAAGGACTGCGCGTCCTCGTTTCACCAGAGTCCCCTTCTACCCGAACCGGACACCTTCGTCCGGTTACTCGTTGGTAGTGTGAACCCAATCACCCTCGCACGTCAATATGGCGGAAATCAACTGCTCGGTTTCGGAAATCGGCAGCTTTCGATGAGTCTGCGCGTGCCGCTGCATCTACGGCTCAGCTGGAGATGAGCGGCTTTCCGGACGAAAAGCACTGCGCAGCAACAAATTATGTTCGACATGGCCGATACTTCCGCGACGCTGCGAAGCTGTCCCACGAACGCTATGAAGTGAAACCGCACAGTATCGGATAGTCGCCGCCAGGTGAGCGGAAGAAGTGTGTGAATAGCCTTGCGCTATCGCATCTCAGCCGAGTTCGTACGCCCCGCTTCGTCCGGGCCGTTCCATCTCGCCTGGTCCGGAACCTGCCTCCCGGCCTCGGGCGGGGCGAACCTGACATCCGGCTATTGACACCGAAAGTGCCGTCGGACACACTTGCGGCACGAAGTTGACATGACTGTCACGTCACAAACTGTTCAGGAGGCAACGGTGCCCGAAGTTCCCGATATGCGCGCTCTGGGCCGGAAGGTCAGCAATTGGGGTCGGTGGGGGACCGACGACGAGCGCGGAACCACGAATCTGATCACGCCGGAGCGGGTGGTGGCCGCGGCGGCGCTGATTCGCACCGGTGAGACCTTCAAACTCGGCATTCCGCTCGACGGTGACGGCCCACAGCCCGGCGGCGCGCGCATCAATCCGATCCGGTTGATGTCGGAAAACGGCCAGGAACAGGTGCTTCCCGGCGGTTTCAAATGGGCCGACGACTTCGTCTTCATGCCGTTGCAGGCCGGTTCCCAATACGACTCGCTGGCGCATGTGCACTACGACGACGAGCTGTACAACGGACACCCCGGCTCCGGAGTGACGGTCAAGGGCGCCGACAAATGCGGTATCCACACCCAGTCCGGTGGCATCGCCGGGCGCGGCGTGCTGCTGGACGTGGCTCGCCATCGCGGCGTGGACTGGCTCGAAGCCGGAACCGCGATCGGTCCCGACGAACTCGACGCCGTCGCGGCCGCCCAGGGCGTGGATGTGGGCGCCGGCGACATCCTGTTGATCCGCACGGGCTGGCGCAGGAAATTCCTCACCGACGGTGATCCGCAGGGCTTCATGGCCGGAGAGCCGGGCCTGAGCCTGGCGTGTGCGACCTGGCTGCGCGACAAGGACGTGGCCGTCGTCGGCTCCGACAACTGGGCGGTCGAGGTGATGCCCGGCGAACATCCGGGAACCGCGTTCGAACTGCATATGGTGCTCATCCGCGATATGGGCCTGACCCTCGCGGAAATGCTCGACTTCGAGGATCTGGCGCGGGCGTGCGCGGGCGACGGACGCTGGGACTTCTTCTACGCCGGCCCACCCCTGCAATTCACTCGCGGGGTCGGCTCGCCGATCAACCCGCTCGCGATCCGGTGAGAAGGGTGCCTGCCATGCATGTGGAATCGGCGAGGAGTTCGGACAGATGCTGATCGGTGACATCGTCGAATACGGGGCGCGTAAACACCCCGACCGGATCGCGGTGCGCTTCGAGCAGGAGGCGATCGATTACCGGCGGTTGCGTGACGGTTGCCGCCGCCTCGCGAACGCGCTGCTCGGCGTGGCGGAGCCGGGTGACCGGGTGGCGATTCTGTCGGCGAACTGCCCGCAGTATCTGGAGTGCTACTACGGCGTTCCGATGGCGGGAATGGCGTTGACGATCCTCAACTTCCGGTTGCACGAGGACCAGATCGCCGGCCTGATCGAGCATTCCGACGCCCGGGTGCTGATCGTCGCGGAGGAGTTCGCCGATCTCGTGGACCGCATCCGCGACCGGATCCCGTCGGTCACCACTGTGGTGTCGATCGGCGCCGCACCGGGCACCATCGGATGGGACGAGTTCGCCGGTACGGCCTCGGCCGCCGCGCCCGCCTACCGTCCCGATCCCGACGATGTGGCGTGGCTGGTCTACACCAGCGGAACGACCGGGGCGCCGAAGGGCGTCATGGTCTCGCATCGCAATCTCCTTGCGGGCGTGACCTCTTCGGCGCTGCAGTGGACCGTCGCGGAGGAGACGGTTTTCCTGTTCTGCTTCCCGCTGTGCCATGTCGGCGGCTATGTGGTGCTGGTCAACCATCTGATCGGCGCCACTGTGGGCATCCTGCGCGCCTACGACAACGCGACCTTCCTGCGGGTGGTCGACGAATGGCAGGTGACCCAGACCGGGCTGGCGCCGACGATGATCAATTTCCTGCTGCAGGATCCGGCGTTGGAGCGGCATTCGCCGAAGACGCTGCAGGCGATCGGATACGGGTCCTCCGCCATCCCGTCCGCGGTGCTGCGCGCGGGCCTGGAGCGGTTCGGATGCGATTTCTATCAGGGCATGGGGATGACCGAACTCGCCGGGAACGTCTTGCATCTGGACGAGGAGGCGCACCGGCGGGCGGCGCGCGGGGAAACCCATCTGCTCGCCTCGGCGGGTAAACCCATGCGGTTGGCGGATATTCGCATCGTCGACGAGGATTTCGCCGATGTCGCGCGGGGCGAGATCGGCGAGATGGTGGTGCGCGCGGACCAGGTGACCATCGGCTACTGGAACGATCCGCGCGCGACCGCGGAGTCGTTCATCGACGGCTGGTTCCGCACCGGCGATATGGTCCGCCAGGACGAGGAGGGCTTCGTCTACATCGTCGACCGGAAGAAGGATCTGATCATCAGCGGCGGTGAGAACGTCGCCTCGCTGACGGTCGAACAGGCGCTGTACCGGAATCCGCAGGTCGCCGAGGCCGCCGCCATCGGCGTCCGCGACGACACCTGGGGCGAGGTGGTGTGCGCGGTGGTCGTGCTGCGCGACAACGCGACCGCCACGGCCGCCGACATCATCGCCGGCTGCCGTGAACACCTGGGCGGATTCCAGGTTCCGCGGCGGGTGGAGTTCCTGGACGCACTTCCGAAGAACGTCACCGGCAAGATCCTCAAACGCGATCTGCGCGACCAGTTCTCCTGAACCACTCCGCGACCCGGCGGTCCGGTGGTGACGATGACCGTCGCCACCGGACCGCCGTTTCGTTTCGCCGACGGCGCTGGACGCGCCCGGTCGCCACCAGCGAGTATGACGCGATGGACGCCCGACGGATGGACGACATGCGGCGCCTGGAAGACCGGAAGACGAGAACCGGCCGGGAGCTACCGAACAGCGGTAGCTCCCGGCCGATGCCGCCGTTGTGCGACTATCCGAGGTGGCGTGGATTCGCGACCCGCAATCGCGCGAGAACCGCGGCCGAGATCGCCGCGCGCACGGCATCATCGGTGTACGACACCACGCCGGAGCGCAGCCGCGCGGCCAGCTCCGCTTCGGACTCGCAGCCCAGCCCCGCCAGCCGGCTGTGCACTTCGGCGGTGGCGGCGGGGCCTGCGGCCAGTTCGCGTGCGGCGATACCGAGCAGGTTGGCACACACCCGCAGCAGATAGCGCGAGCGCGACTGCTCGGGCGGGAGCGCGGGCCCGACCTCTGCGGCCAGCGTGTCGGCGACCAGCTCGAGTATTTCGGTCGGATGCGGCCGATCGTGCACGGTAGCAGGCATGTCCGAGGGCGAGGGAACCGAAACGCTCTCGTCGAGCAGGTCCAGGACGGCGAGCAGATCGTATTCCGATTCGCAGACCCGGCGCCCGATCGCGGCGAGCTCGAGTGAGCGTTCGTCTCCGCCGAGATGCCGCTGCGCCTGAAAGCGGCTGAGTACCAGCCACTTCAGAGTGCCGAAGACTTCCCACCAGTGCAGCTCCGCCGCGGTGGGCCGGTAGCCCGCGGACCGTTCGTAACCGTCCAGTAGTTGCTCTCGGCTCCCCAGTCCACCCACCGGAGCCGCGGCGCCGAAGCGCCAGGCCCGCACACACAACCAGCCCAGATCCTCGATCGGATTGCCGAGATGGGCCAGCTCCCAGTCCAGGACCGCGCGCACGCCGTCCGGCTCGATCAGGAAGTTGCCCAGCCGGAAGTCGCCGTGCACCAGTGCCTTCGGGCGATCCGCGGGCCGGTGCTCACGCAGCCAGCACAGTCCGGCCTCGACCGCCGGCCGCGGATCGTCCAGGTCCCGATAGATCTGTTCGATGCCGGCGAGCGGATCGTGATCGTCGAGGATGTCCAGGGTGTCCAGTGGGGTCCGGTGAATCAGTCCGAGGACGTACCCCAGATCGCCGGCGAGGCGCTCCCGCACCGCGGCGAAGGCCGGATCCCGTTGCAGTTTGCGGGGAATCGACTCCCCGGCGACCCGCTCCATCAGCAGATAGGGGGCGTCGATACCGGGCGCGGTAGCCCCGTCCGCGAGGACGGCGGGCACGGGCACCCCGGCCGCACCGGCTGCTCGCAGACAGACCGCCTCCGCGTGCATGCGCGCGGGATCGCCGTGGCCGGGTGGGTCCCGCCGCAGCACGGCCCGCACCGCGGTGCCGGTCCCGTCGCGGGCCTCGATCGCATACACCTGCCGGCTCGCGCCACCGGTGAACTGCCGCAACACGACATCGGTGAGTTCGGTTTCGAGAGTGGCGGCCAGTACCGAGCGAACGCCGTCGGCGAGCGTAATCGGCTCGGCAGCAGTTGATTCCGCGCTCACAGCCACGGCGCCGCCTCGGGGGAGCGCAGCAACCGGCGCGCGGTCGACATGCGATGCACCTCGTCGGGGCCGTCGTAGACGCGGGCGTAGCGGGCCTGCCGGTACATCCGTTCCAACGGGGTGTCGGCGGTCAGCCCGAGGGCCCCGTGTACCTGGATGGCGCGATCGATCACGTTGTGCAGCATCCGCGCACCCCAGAACTTGATCAAGCCGACCCGAACCCGATAGTCCTCACCGGCATCCATGGCGCGGGCGGCGTCGAGCGTCATCAGCCGGGCCGCGTGGATCTCGGCGGCGGATTCGGCGATGTACCGGTGGATTTCGCCCTTCTCGGCGAGCAACGATCCGTGTACGTATCGGGTGTTCGCCCGCTCGCACATCAATTCGTAGGCGCGTTGTGCCTGCCCGAGCCAGCGCATGCAGTGGAAGATCCGCCCCGGTCCGAGCCGGTCCTGCGCGACGATGAAACCCTTACCTCGCTCGCCGAGCAGATTGGCCGCCGGGACCCGCACATCGGTGAGCCGGACCTCGTAGTGATCGCTCGGATCGTGGCCCATGGTCGGGATGGAGCGGACGATCTCGAAGCCGGGGGTGTCGGTCGGCACGATGATCGCGCTGATCCGCGAGTGCCGGGGAACCGATTCGGGTTCGGTGCGGGCGAAGACCGTGCAGTAGGCCGCCTGGGCGGCGCCGGTGGTGAACCATTTGTGCCCGTTGATGATCCAGGTGTCGCCGTCGAGTTCGGCCTCGGTGGCGATCAGGGTGGGATCGGATCCCGCGACCTCGGGTTCGGTGAGGCCCACCGACGGCAGGATGTCGCCGGCGACCATGGGCGGAATCCAGCGGACGCGCTGTTCCTCGGTGCCGTGCCGGTACAGCATGAGCGTGTCCTGCATGGATACCGAACCGACGGCCAGCATGCCGAATTCGGACCGGCCGATGATCTCGTTCAAATAGACGAAGTCGAGGAACGGCACCCCGCCGCCACCGAGTTCGGCCGGATGGCCCAGCGCCCACAACCCGAGTTCCTTCGCCCGGTCCTTCAGGCGGGCGAGGGTGGCGTGTGCGATGTCGTCCTCGCGGGCCAGCACCGGCTCCGCGGGCACGACCTCGGTATCGATGAATGTGCGCATCCGCGCGGACAATTCGGCGATCTCGCCGTCGGGGCGGTTGACCGACATCACCGGTAACCTCCGTTCGTCGCCGAGACCTCGCGCAGCGGCTGCGTCGCCGCCGAGTCGACATATTCGTCGATCCTGGTGATGCGCCCGTCTTCGACGCGGACGAACAGGCTCGCGGGTACCTCCAGATCGCCGTGGCCGGGTAGATGGCCACGCACGACGTGCTGCTGCGCGAAGCCGTCGGTCAGCACATGGCGCCGAATATCCTCGTACCGTAGGTTTTCCACCGTGCGCGAGAGCCAGCGCAGCACCCGCAGATTCTCGGTGACGGTCTCCTCGGCGTTCTTGTCGTTGTGCCAGATCCGGGCGTCGGGCGCGTACAGCGCGGTCAGGGCCGCGGTATCGCCCGCGCTGACCGCGGCGAAGAAGCGGTCGGCCAGTTCATCCATGCGAAGGACCTCCGGGTCGTTCTCGTGCGGCTCACTGCGATGCCGCATTGCTGGGCCGCAGGCGGCCGCCCGCGGTGAGCAGATTGCTGTCGACGGGTTTGCCGAGCAGGCGCGAGATCAGCCGGGCGGCGTCGAGCGCCCGGTCGATATCGATGCCGGTCTCGATGCCGCTGTCGTCGAACAGATAGGCCAATTCCTCGGTCGCGATATTGCCGCTCGCTCCGGGGGCGAACGGGCATCCGCCGAGACCGCCTGCGGCGGAATCGAATCGGCGGACGCCGTGTTCGTAGGCGGCCCAGGCATTGGCGAGTCCCTGCCCGCGCGTGTTGTGCAGATGTATGCCGAGTTCGGTATCGGGCGCCGCCGCGCGTACTCGGTCGATCACATCCGCGGTGCGGACCGGCGAGGCGGTGCCGACGGTATCGGCGACGGCGAGCGAATCGGCGCCGGAAGCTACTGCCCGCGCGGCGATCTCGGCCACCCGCTCCGGCGGGGTGCGGCCCTCGAACGGGCAGTCGAAGGCGATCGCGACGATCACCTCGAGGTGCCCGCCGACCGCATGAACCTGTTCGGCGATGGGGTCGATGAGAGCGATCGATTCGGCACTGTCGCGTCCCACGTTCGCCCGGCTGTGCCCGTCGGACGCCGACACGACGTACTCCAGCCGATGCACACCGGCGGTGAGTGCGCGCCGCAGCCCACCGAGGCCCGCGACCAGGGCGGAGAATTCCACGCCCGGCCACCGGCCGAGTTGTGCGGCAACGGCTTCGGCGTCGGCGAGGGCCGGTATCGCGCGCGGCGAGACGAACGAGGTGACCTCGATCCGGCGCACACCGGTGGCGACGAGGGCATCGATGAAGGCGAGTTTGGCCTCGGTGGGAATCGGTTCCTCGATCTGCAGACCGTCGCGCGGCCCCACCTCGCGAATATCGACGGCGGTCATCCGATCGTGCCTTCGCCGCGCAGATTCGCCAGCCGGTCGGCGTCGTATCCGAGCAGCTCACCCAGCACTTCGTCGGTATGCGTGCCCGGCCGGCTCGGACCACCCCAGCGCACGCCACCGGCGGTGGCGCTGAGTCGCGGCACCACACCGACGCCCTTGACCGGGACGGGATCGTATCCGGCGTCGTCGCTGCCGACGGACGGATCGACGTGGTCGACGAAGATGCCGCGCGCGGTGAACTGGGGATCCGCCATCACCTCGGCGACGGTGTTCACCGGGCCGGCGACCACGCCGTGGCGGTTCAGCAGATCGATCAGATCGGCGGCGGTGAAATCTCCGGCCCAGGAAGCGATCATCTCGTCGAGCTCGTCCTGCCGCTCACCCCGCGCCGAATGAGTGGAATACCGTGGATCGGAAGCGAGTTCGGGCCGGCCCATCGCGGTGACCAGCCGCCCGAAGACGGTGTCCTGATTGGCCGCGATGATCACCCACAGCCCGTCCTTGGCCTTGTAGAGATTCGACGGCGCCACCCGGTCCAGCCGGGTGCCCGACGGCTGGCGCACATGTCCGGTCTTGTGGAAATCCGGCACCGTGGACTCCTGGATCGCCAGCGACGCCTCGGTCAGCGCCGCGTCCACCACCTGCCCGCGCCCGGTCCGCTCCCGCACCAGCAGTGCGGCGAGGACGCCCTGGAAGGCGAACAGTCCGGCCAGACTGTCGCCCAGCGACAACGCCATTCGCGGCGGCGCCTGTCCCGGGAATCCGTTGAGGTGGCGCAGCCCGCTGATGCCTTCGGCCACCGAGGCGTACCCCGCCCGGGACGCGTACGGGCCGGTCTGCCCGTAACCGGAGACCCTTGCCAGCACCAGCCCCGGATTCAGTTCCCCGAGCACGTCGTAGCCGAGACCCCAGCGCTCCAGCGTGCCGGGCCGGAAACTCTCGACCACGACATCGGCCGTGCGCGCCAATTCCAGGAAGATGTCGCGCCCCGCCGGGACACGCAGATCGAGGCTCACACACCGCTTGTTGCGTGCGTGCACGGTCCAGAAGTACTGGTGACCGCCACCGGCCGCCTGCCCCCAATCGCGAAGGGGGTCGGGACGATCCGGCGCTTCGATCTTGATGACGTCGGCCCCCATATCGCCGAGCAGGCGTCCGCAGTACGGCCCCGCGATCAGTGTCCCCAGCTCGAGCACGCGGAAGCCGTCGAGCGGTCCGGCCGCCGGGTGCGCGGTATCGGTCTCGCCGTCGTCCGCGTCGGGATGCGCGGTGTGCGGTGGATCCGTTCTCATCCTGCCTCCTGTCGTGTGCGGGACACCCGCACCCGCGAAAATGCCGTTATCTGTCGTCCGGATCGAGACCCAGCGCGCTGACCGACATCTGGTCGAGGGTGTTCAGCAGCGCGTCCTCGTCGGCGTCCTCGCCCTGGATCAGCCACAGGTAGAGGGTGTGGTCGACCATCGCGGACATGGCCCGCGCGGCCAGTTCCGGATCCAGCGACGCGCGAACCAAGCCCTCGCGCTGCCAGCGGGCGATCGACTGCGCGGTGCGCTCGATGAGTTGGCGCCGATGTTCGTGGCGCAGCCGCCGGAACTCCTCGTTGAAGGTCGCGACCTGTTCGACGATCGCCATCATCCGGGCATTGCGCCGGTAGGCCGCGTAATAGGACCGATTGGCGGCGATGAGCCGGGCGGCCGGCGAGAGTCCCGCGGGCATGGGTTCGCGACGGTGCATATCGTCGAACAGCCGCGTGCTCAACTCGCCGAACACATGTTCCTTGGACTCGAAATAGCGGTAGAAGGTGCCGTAGGAGACGCCCGCCTCCTCGCTGATCTGTTCCACTCGGGTATCGAGGAATCCGACGGTCTCGAACACCTTGCGCGCCGCGTCCAGCAATGCGTCGCGTGTCTTGCGGCCCCGGGGCGTCAGGTTGTCGACGGGGGTGGGCGCGCTATTGACAGATGACTTCGGCACGGATCACACTATCCACGAACATGACATGACTGTCAAGTCAGTTCAGCCGGGAGAATCCCAGCTCACAGTAGAGGTGCGGACCCGTCACGGAGGTCGAATCGGCACCACAGCGGAAGGACTGCAATGAGCGCCGCCAACCCGAAATACGAACTACGCGGAATCAACCATCTCGCCCTGGTGTGTTCCGATATGCGCCGGACGATCGAGTTCTACTCCGGCACCCTGGGCATGCCGTTGATCAAAACCATCGAGCTGCCGCACAACCTCGGTCAGCACTTCTTCTTCGACTGCGGCGGCGGCAACACCATCGCCTTCTTCTGGCTCGCCGACGCGCCCGATGCCACCCCCGGACTGGCCGCGCCCAAAGGACTTCCGGACGAGGGGGAGTTGGTGAGCGGAGTGGGCTCGATGAACCATGTGGCGTTCGCCGTGCCGCCGGAACTGTTCGACGACTATTACCAGCGGGTGCAGGCCGAGGGCATCAAGGTCAGCCGGGTCCTCAATCACGACGACAGCCCCGCGGGAGTCTCCCGCGATGTGCACCCCGGAACCTTCGTGCGGTCGTTCTATTTCCAGGACCCGGACGGCGTACTGCTCGAATTCGCCTGCTGGACCAGAACTTTCACCGAGGCCGACGTCTCACATGAGCCGAAGACCGCCGCCGATCGCCGCGCCGCCGCCGAACTCTGACCCCGATCCACCCTCCGCGAAACCGCACTACCGAGAGGTTCGAAACATGCCCCGCCTGCGTGAAGTCCCGCGCGCCGAAGTTACCGACGAGCGGATCCTGTTCTATTACGACCGGCTGTTCGGACCCGACCGCGATCCGGCCGTCGACCACGGCACCGTCCACGCCACCCCCGGCGACTGGTGGACCGTCTTCGCGCAGTCACCGGAGGTGTTCCGGCACGCGGTCCGGGGATTCGCCGTCTACCGCAACTCCCGCCTGGATCCGTTACTGCGCGAACTGGGACAGTGCCGGGCCGGATACGCGCGCGGCAGTCAGTTCGTGTTCTCCCAGCACTGCAAGCAGATGCGGTCGCTGGGTGCGCCGGAGGAGAAGATCGCGGCCATCCCGTCCTGGCAGATCAGCGACTGTTTCTCCCAACTCGAGCGCGCGATTCTGGCCTACACCGACTGCCTGGTCCACGATGGCGGACGGGTGCCGGACGAGGTGTTCGCGGTCCTGCGAGCCAACCTCGGCGATCCGGAGATTCTGGAACTGACCTACATCACCGCGCTGTACGACATGCACGCCACGATGTGCCGCGCCCTGCGGCTGGAATTCGACGATCGCCCGGAACCCGTTGCGGAGGTGCAGATTCCGGAAGGTGTCGAGGTGCGCGATCTGTCGGCCGACCTGTCGGGGGAGTAGCTGCGAACCGGAAAGGCCGCCCCGCCGGCATCGGCGAGGCGGCCTTTCCTTGCGGCCGAACGGCTTCGGTTACGCCGACGGGCCGGGGGTCGCCTCGGCGCCGTCACGGAGCGCGGCGATCGTGTCGATCCGCGCGATTGCTTCCTCGATGATGCGGTCGATCAGCTCGGCCACCGTGGGCAGATCGTCGATGATGCCGGCGACCTGGCCCGACGCCAGCACACCCGCGTGCGTATTGCCTTCCACCAGACCGGCTTTCAGCAGCATGGGAGTGTTGGCGGCCATGATCACCTGCGACCAGGTGAGGTCCTTCTGCTTGCGCATGGCAAGGCCGTCCTTGATCATGGTCGACCATTTCATGCCGGTCATACCTTTGAACTTCACGGCGTTCGAGACCGCGGCGACGAGGCCGCGATAGCTGCCCGAATGTTCCAGCTTGTCGACCAGTTCGGTGTTGAGCACCCGGTGCGGCATGCCGTCGACCTTCAGCGAGACGACCGTGTCCTGCAGACCGCGCGAAAGGTACTGCTGTTTCACCGAATCCGGCACACTCGAGTCCTGGGTGAGGAGGAACCGGGTACCCATCGCGACGCCTGCCGCGCCGTAGGCCAGGGCGGCGGCCAGACCGCGGCCGTCGAAGAATCCGCCGCCGGCCACGACCGGAATATCGACCGCGTCCAGTACCGACGGCAACAGCAGCGTGGTAGCCACCGAACCGGTGTGCCCGCCGCCCTCACCGCCCTGCACGATCACCGCGTCCGCGCCCCATGAGGCGACCTTGACCGCATGCTTGGCCGCGCCGATGGACGGCATGACCACGACACCGTTGTCCTTCAGGCGCGCGATCAGTTCCTTCTTGGGGGCCAGCGCGAACGAGGCGACCTTCACGCCCTCGCGGATCATCAACTCGATCCGGTCGGGCGCGTCGGACAGGTCGGCGCGGATGTTCACACCGAAGGGCTTGTCGGTCTTGGCCTTCGTCTTGGCGATCGCGACCTCGAGTTCCTCGAGCGTCATCGTCGCCGAGGCCAGGATGCCCAGGCCGCCGGCGTCGGCGGTCGCGGCGACCAGACCCGGCCCGGCCACCCAGCCCATCCCCGTCTGCACGATCGGATGCTCGATGCCGACCAGCTCGGTCAGCGGAGTCCGCAGCCGGCCGCTCACGAGGCCACTTCCTTTTCCCGGATTCCCTTGGGATCCAGCACCGTCCGAATGATCCGCAGTTCTTCCTCGGTGGGCGTGCGAGTCACCTCGGCGCTGTCCAGTCCGGCCACCTCGAACGCGGTGTTCTCGGCGACCTCGGCGGCGGTGACCCCCGGATGCAGCGACAGCGCCCGCAGGGTGTGGCCGGGACCGCCGAAGTCGAACACGCCCAGATTGCTGATCACCCGATGCAGGTGGTGGAACCGGTACGCCGGATTCTCGGGATCGATCTTGTCGTAACCGATTCCGCACACGATATCGACGGTCTCGCAGAACACGCGCTTGCTGTGCTTGGGCACGAAGTAGCTGGTCGCGTGGTTGATGGTGTTACCCGGTGCGCCGCGCACACCGAACATCTGCCGGCTCGGCTGCTGCAGCGCGCCGAAGGCGGACAGATTCTGATTGCCGTAGCGGTCGATCTGGTTGGCGCCCATGACGACATGGCGCCGCCCGGAAGCCACGACGTCGAACACCTTGCCGAACGGAATCCAGCCCTCGGTGGGAGCCTTGGCACCCAGCGCGGGGGTTTCGGCGAGCAGCAGGGCCTCACCGTCGGAGATCAGCAGATCCGGTTCGAAGGTCAACCGTGCCAGCCGGGCCCCGATGGTGGGGGTCGGCGACATCGGGCTGGCCATGATCTCACCTGCGCCGCGGAAGATCTCGGCGCAGGCGACCGCGCACACCTCGGCGCGGGTCACAGTGGTGGTGTCGCTCATCGGCGCTCCTCGGATCGGACGGGGGCCTGGTCGAAACGCACACTCATCACGCCCGGGCGGGTGAACACCACGCGCATCCGGGTCCGAATCGAATGCTGGTCGCGGTGTGCGGAAGTGGTTGTCTGCTCGCTCATTTCGCCTGCTCCGCCGCGAATTCTGCGACCGCGGAACGATACTCGTCCTCGGTCACGTCCAGATAGCGGGCCTTGAAGGCCGCCCAGGTCCCGGGGTCCTTGGCCGCCTCGACGTAGTGGCGCTGGAACTTCTCGTCGCGGCCGTAGCTGCCGGAGAAGGTGAAGTGCGCGCCGTCCGGCGCCTCCACGACGCCGTCGACCATCATGCGATTGAGGATGATCGCCTGGTTCGGAACGGCTTTCACCAGTTCCTCGGTCTCGACCAGCCGATCCACCGACAGGAACCGCCGCTCCGCGGCCAGGCAGTAGAGATCGTCCATGTACGGGTCGACGCCGGTGTAGGCGGCGTTGCCGTGCTTGTCGCCGATGTCGAGGTGGACGAACGCGGCGTCCAGGGTCAGCGCCGGCATCGCGACCAGGGTTTCGGTACGGCCGTCGGCATCCGGATACGGTGACTGGACCGTCCGCAGTTCACCGTCCCAGAACGTCAGCACGTCCGACCCCAGCCCGGCGCGGGTGGGCAGGAACGGCAGCCGGGCCGCGGCCGCCTGCAGGCCCGATTTGACCATGCCCTCGTCCATTTCGCGGGAAACCAGCTCACCGCCGGTGCGCGCCTTGGCGAACCAGGGATCGTAGAACGGCGCCGAATCCAGGGATACGAATCCGTAGTAGGCCTTGCGCACCTTGCCCGCCGAACACAGCAGACCGAGATCCGGCCCGCCGTAGGTCACCACGGTCAGGTCGGTGACGTCCGAGCGCAGCAGCGCCCGCACGAACGCCATCGGCTTACGCCGCGAACCCCAGCCGCCGAGGCCGATGGTCATCCCGCTGCGCAGCTGGGAGACGGCCTCCTCCAACGACATCCGCTTGTCGCGCATGCTCATCGCACCTCCTGTGTCTTGCGGGACACCCGCACCCGGTCGGCCCGATGCGCGGGCTGCGCATTGTGGCTCATCGTGCCTCCTTCTTGGCCGCCAGATCCTCGTCGAACCGCGCCCGGATCTCATCGGCCACACCGGCGAGATTCAGCTCGAAGGTGAAGCCCTGTTCGAAGCGGTAGCTGCGGTGCACATCCTGCAGATCGATGCCGTTGAGCGCGCGCTTGGCGGCCCGGATGACCCGGCCGTCCTTGGCGGCGATGTTCTTCGCGACTTCCAGTGCGGCGGAATCGAGTTCGGCCCGCGGCACCACCTTGTGCACCGAACCGAAGTGGTGCAGCTGCTGCGCGGTGACGGTGGAGGCGGTGTAGAACAGCGTGCGCATCATGTGCTGGGGGACCAGCCGGGCCAGGTGGGTGGCCGCACCCAGTGCGCCGCGCTCGACCTCGGGCAGCCCGAAGGTGGCGTCGTCGGAGGCGACGATGACGTCGGCATTGCCCACCAGGCCGATGCCGCCGCCGAGGCAGAAGCCGTTCACCGCGGCGATCACCGGCACCGGGCACTCGTAGACCGCGCCGAAGGCGTCGTAGCAGCCGTGGTTGGCGTCGATGAGCGTCTGATGGCCCGGGTTGCGCTGGATCTCCTTGATGTCGACCCCGGCGTTGAATCCACGGCCCTCGGCGCGGAGCACGACGACCTTGGTCTCCGGGTCGCGCCCGGCCTCGCGAATCGCATCGGCCACGCCGAACCAGCCCGCGGTGGGCAGTGCGTTGACCGGCGGATAGTCGATCGTGACGACCTCGATACCCGAGGTCTCGGTGTGACGGTTGATCCCCATCGCATGTCCATTCGTTGGCAAAACAAGCAAGTGCTTGGTAGGTTAGCACGGTGGCAATCGAAGTGGACCTGTCCGGATCGGTAGTTCTCGTGACGGGCGGGGTCAGGGGCGTAGGCGCCGGCATCAGCCGGGTATATCTGGACGCCGGCGCGGCGGTCGTGGTGTGCGCCCGCCGCCCCGGTGAGGCGGCGATCGAGAGCTCCGGCCGCACCGCCGAATTCCTGCCGTGCGATGTGCGCGACGGTGAGGCGGTCACCGGGCTGATCGAGACGATCGTGCAGCGCCACGGCCGGATCGACCATGTCGTCAACAATGCCGGTGGGGCGCCGTTCGCCCCCGCCGCCACCGCCTCCCGCAATTTCCATGCCAAGATCGTGGAGCTCAATCTGCTTGCCCCCCTGCTGGTTTCGCAGGCGGCGAATGCCGTGATGCAGCAGCAGCCCCAGGGCGGCTCGATCGTGATGATCTCGAGCGTCAGCGGCCATCGTCCCTCGCCCGGCACCGCCGCCTACGGCGCGGCCAAGGCCGGTCTGGACAGTCTGGTGTCCTCGCTGGCGATCGAGTGGGCGCCGAAGGTGCGGGTCAATTCGGTGATCGTCGGGATGGTCGGCACCGAATCCAGCCATCTGCACTACGGCGACGATGCCGGGATCGCGGCCGTGGAGGCGACCGTGCCGCTGGGGCGGCTGGCGACACCCGAGGACATCGGCCGGGTCGCGGTCTTCCTGTCCTCCCCGCTGGCCGGCTACGTCAACGGCGGATCGCTCATCGTGCACGGGGGTGGGGAACGTCCCGCCTTCCTCGACGCGGCGACCGTCAACGACGCGCAACCGGCCGCGCGATAACAGCCGCCAGCTGGCGACCGCGCCCCGCTTCGTGACGAAAACCCTTACCGCACCGAGGAAATGAGAGCAGCAGATATGACCGACAACTCCGAGCGGATCTGTGCAGGACGCACCGTGATCGTCACCGGCGCCGGCCGCGGAATCGGCCGGGCCCACGCGTTGGCCTTCGCCGCGGCGGGCGCCAACGTGGTGGTCAACGACCTGGGCGCGGAACTGGACGGCGCCCCCAGCGCCGATCCGCCCGCCGCGCAGGTGGTCGAGGAGATCGTGCAGGCCGGTGGCCGGGCCGTCGTCAACGGTGACGACGTGGCGGACTGGGCCGGTGCGAAGCGGCTGATCGGCCAGGCTGTGGAGACCTTCGGCGGCCTCGATGTGGTGGTGAACAACGCCGGTATCGTGCGCGACCGGATGCTGGTCAATCTGGCCGAGGACGAGTGGGATGCCGTGATCCGCGTCCATCTCAAGGGCCACTTCGCGACCATGCGGCATGCCATCGAGTATTGGCGCGCGGAATCCAAGGCCGGTCGCGCCCGCGACGCCCGCATCATCAACACGAGCTCGGGTGCCGGTCTGCAGGGCAGCGTCGGACAGGGCAACTACGCGGCGGCGAAGGCCGGTATCGCGGCGCTGACCATCACTGCCGCAGCGGAATTCGGGCGCTACGGGGTCACCGTCAACGCCATCGCGCCGTCCGCGCGCACCCGCATGACCGAAACCGTCTTCGCCGATATGATGGCCCGCCCCGACGACGGCTTCGACGCGATGGCGCCGGAAAACGTCTCGCCCCTGGTGGTCTGGCTGGGCAGCCCGGATTCGGCCGGTGTCACCGGGCGCATGTTCGAGGTCGAGGGCGGCAAGGTGGCATTGGCCGACGGCTGGCGCCACGGTGTCGCCGAGGACCGCGGTGCACGGTGGCAGCCGTCCGAATTGGGACCGGTGGTGCGTGAGTTGATCGCCAAGGCAACCGATCCCGAGCCGGTCTACGGAGCCTGAGCACCGCAATCCTCACAGCAACGATCCGCGCCGGTGAGATCGCGTCCCGCCGCCTCCTTCCCGCGGCCGCGATTCGCCGGCGCCGGTTTGTGAATTCCCTTGTGCCCGTGCCGATGACGTCGCCTTTTCGGTTCGCCGATGGTGAGTGGGCTGGGTCACCGCGGCAGTCGATTCCGCTTTCCGCGACGCGACGGGTGATCGGCCTCACATGATCTCGCTGCGCGAGCAAACTGTCGGCAGTTAAGATGGGCCCGCATTCGTTCGGTCCCGGAGGTTTGTAGCGACCGGGGAGAAATCTGCGCTGAGAAGTTGAGGGAAGGCAAGCGCATGACCATGGGTCGCATCGCGCGCGTTGTTGCGGTAGCCGGATTGATCGGCAGTTGCGGGGTCCTCGGCCCCCTGGTGGCCAACGCTCAACCAGCCACCCCTGCTACCGCCCCGCACCCCTCGCCGACAGCCCCGCACAGCTCGCCCTCCGGCAATCCGAGCGCCGCGCAGCCCGATGCCGCGACGCCCGTTCGAGATTCCGCAGCTCGGCCGAATGCCACCGCGTCATCGCCCGATGATCCGGCGGGCCGGGTCACCCCGGTGTCGCAGCCCGCGGCCGGGCCCGGCGTGGTGGCACAGCAGGGGCCGTCCGGTTCGGCGGGGCCCACTCCGTCCGACGACGGCCGATACGACGGCCACCTGACCATTCCCGGACGCTCGACCACGTCGTCGACGCCGGCGCCGTCGCAGGTTTCCGCACCGCCGCCGCCCATCACGCCGACTCCGGTTGCCGGTGAAGGCTTCGCGGGCCTGGCGAGCATTCTGGGCACCGGCTCGGCCGCGGTCGGATCGGCGGCCGCGGGTTCGGCCGCGTCCGGCTCGGCGCTGACCGGTTCGGCGTTGGGCGGAACCGGTTCCGCCGCAACGGGTTCGGTGGGCGCGGCCACGGGCTCCGCCCTGGCCGGAACCGGCTCCGCGGCCGCCGGTACCGGATCGGCCGCTGCCGCAACGGGTTCGGCGGCTACCGGTTCCGCGCTCGCGACCACCGGATCGGCCGCCGCCGGAACCGGTGCGCTGCTGGCCGGGCTGCTCGGCACGGGCTCCGCCGCCACCGGATCCGCGCTCGCGGGCCTCGCCGGGACAGGTTCCGCCGCAACGGGTTCCGCGCTGGCAACGCTGCTCGGCACCGGCTCCGCGATCACGGGATCGGCTGCCGTGGGGTCGGCCGCCGCGATGTCGCCGTTGCTGCTTCTGCTTCTGCTGCAGCCGGTTCCGCCCCCGCCGGTACCGGCAGCGCCTCCGCTCGCCATCCCGCCGGTGCCGCCGGTCCCCGCCGTCCCCGCGGTGCCGGGTGCGCCTTTCGTCGCCGCACGCCCGGCGCCCGCCGCGGTCCCGCCCGCGGCGCCACCCGCACCACCGGCTCCTGCCCCGGCGGACCCGGCGCCCGCACTGGCCCAGTCGAATCCGGCCGTGCGTCCTACCGCGGCCAGTAGCGGCCTGCCCGAGGTCAAGACGCTGGCCGTGCTCGGCGGCGTGATCGCCATGGCGCTGGCCGCGGCCGGCTCCGGCGCGGTGAGTTTCCAGAGCGCCTCCGCCGCGCAGGCGCGCGTCGACGCCGCACGCGCGGAATTCTTCGGACCGAGGGGCTGAGGGGGCGCGAGATGACCGAGAGCCGGATTCAGACGGGCCGCTCCTACCGCCGCGTCGCCGCCGCCGTCGACGCGGTGTGCGCGGTCGCCGCCGATTTCGACGCCACCACGTTGGAGGAGGTGGTCCTCGCGATCTCCGCCGAACGCGGCCGCCTGATCGAAATCGCCGACGCCCAGCTCGGACCGGGTGTCTGCGGTCAGCGCCGCAGCTATCCGGACAAGGACGTGATCGTGCTGGCCGCCGCCCTGCCCAGCCGCGACCACACCCTCGCGCACGAACTGGGCCATGTGGTCTTCGACCACCCGGGTGAACCGGCCGCCGAGGTGACGCTCGAGGCCAGCGACGATCTGATCGCCTACATGCTGTCCCAGCGCGCGCATCAGCGGATCGTCGACGACGGGCGCGACGATCAGTACGAGTGGGAGGCCGAAACCTTCGCCGGCATGCTGATGACCCGCCTGCGCGTCTTCAACAATCGCGGCGCCGGGGTCTCGGTGCTCCGATTCGACGAGGCTCTCGGATGACCGAGGGGACCGGAGGCGGCAGCGTGCGTAACCACGGAGGGCCCCTCGGACATCCGCAGAAGACTCGGATGACCGAGGGGACCGGAGGCGGCAGCGTGCGTAACCACGGAGGGCCCTTCGGTCGTCCGCAGAAGACTCGGATGACCGAGGGGACCGGAGGCGGCAGCGTGCGTAACCACGGAGGGCCTCTCGGACATCCGACGACAGGCACGGGGTAGAAACATGACGTTCTGGTTGACTGCGCTGTTGGTGTGGATGGCGGCCGGCGCCCGCATCGGTCGTGTCCTGGTGAAGCCCGCGACCACGGCCCGGGTGGCGATCGTGATCGCGGTCGCGGCGGTGGCCGCCGCGGCCACCCTCGGCATCCCGGAGATCGCGGTCGCGGTGGATCACGCACTGCCGCAGGGGATCAACGGCCAGGCCCTGGCCGACCGGCTGGTGGCGGCGACCTGGCTGCTGTTCGCGGTGGCGACGTCGGTGGTCGCGGCCGCCGCCTGGCCGGTGGTCTCGCGCCGGAATCTTCGTCAGATCGCCTGGCTGGTCTACGGTTTCGGCGCGCTCGTCATCGCGGCCACCATCGGGTGGTCGATTCTGTTCGGCTGGGTCATGACCCTGCTCGGCTGCGTCTTCGTCGCCGTGACCGGCCTGCGCAATCTGGACTGGACGGCGCTGGGGCGCGGTATCGCGCTCTACACCGCCGGCACGGTGGTCGCGGGAGTCCTTGCCGCGCTGTCGATTCGGCGCCTGGCGATCGGTGAACAACCCGCGCGCCCCGGCGATCCGGGCTGGTTCTGGCCGGCCTGGCAGCTCGCGAGTCTGCTGATCGCGGTCGGTGCGGTGTGGATCGTGATCGAGCTCTGGGTGCGGGCGCGCCTGCTGCTGCGCCAGATTCGGACCCTGCATCGCACCATGATCAAGCGCTTCCCCGAGGTGGTGGCGCACGAGCAGACGGTGTCGGCCACTCAGCTCAAGGCTTCCGATCAGGTCGCGCAGATCATGGACGCGCTGTATCTGCAGACCGGCGGCGGTATGGAACTGGCGGCGGCCGGGGTGCCCGCGCGTTCGGTCACCGAACGTGCCGAGCGGGTGGCCCGCTGGGCCCGCAATCCGCTCGGTGACGAGATCGTCGACGCCCGCTGGATCGCACCGCCGGAGGGATTGAGCCCGCGCGGCTGGGTGCAGGCGATCGCCCGCGCCTTCGAGCGCACCGTGTCCGAGCCGATACCTTCGGGGCCGAAACCTCCAGGGCCGAAACCCGCAGTCGCATAGCGTCCCGAGCCGGTGTACGGAGCCTGATCGCGGCAACCCGCTCGGCAACGACACACGCCCGCCGGATCGTGCAACGGTGCCTCCTTCCCATCGCGATGATCCGCACGGGTCGACGATTCCGCGCGCCGCGGCGCGACGAGCATTCGGGCTCAACCGATCTCGCTGCGCGAGCGAACTGTCTGAAGTTAGGATGTGCCGCATCGCGAGGTCCCGGCGATGGGTTGTGGCGACCGGGTAGAGATCTGCGCTGAGAACTCGAGGGAAGGCGAGCGCATGACCATGGGGCGGGTAGCGCGCGTTGTTGCGGTCGCCGGAATGATCTGTAGTTGTGCGGTTCTCGGCCCCCAGCTAGCCGCCGCTCACCCAGCTCACAACAATCCGGCTCGGCCGAATCCGGGTCAGCCCCATCCAGGTCAGCCGAATCCAGGTCAGCCGAATCCAGGTCAGCCGAATCCGGGTCACGCCCAACCATCCCATCCGCCCGCATCTCAGCCGAACGCCGCAATGGAGCAGGGCTCCGCAGATTCCCGGCCGACTGGTCCCGGTGCCGAAGCACGGCAGCAGCCGGGCGCGTCCGCACCGGGTGCGGGGGGGCCTACTCCGGCAGACGATAACCAGAACCATGGCAATCTTGACGCCCCGGGAGGCGCTACGACCTCGTCGGCGCCGGCTCCCGCAGGGTTGCCCGGACCGGCGGCCCCTGGTTCCCTCCTGGCCTCACTGACCGGAACGGGCCCCGCCGCAACGGCTTCCGAATCGGCTATTGTGATCGACCCCGGGCCCCCGGTTACCGGACCGGCCGCGATCAGGGCCGCTGCCGCGAGGTCGCCGCTGCTGATTCTCGTACTGCCGCACCGGGTTCGGCGGCGCGGGGTTCCCGCGCGACCGACGCCGGTGCTCCCGACGATGCCGCGGGTCCCCGCCGGTCCCCTGCCTCCGGTCGACGTCGCCGCCCCACCCGCGCCGGCTGCGGTCCCGATCGCACCGACCCCCGCCCCGTCGGCGTTGTCCGCGGCTCCGGCGCCCGCGCCGGCCCAGCCGAATCCCGCCGGGGACCAGATCGTGGCCATTGGCAGACCGCCGGAGGTCGAGATTCCGGCGGTCGCCGGCAGTGTGATCGCCACGGCGCTCGCCGCGGTCGGCTCCGGTGTGATGAGCTTTCGCAGTGCCTCGGCGGCGCAGGCACGCCTCGACGCCGCACGGGCGGAATTCTTCGGACCGAGGGCCTGAGGGGCGCGGAATGATCGAGAGCCGGACTATTAAGACAGGCCGCTCGTATCGCCGCGTCGCCGTCGCCGTCGACGCGGTGTGCGCGGTTGCCGCCGATTTCGACGCCACCACGTTGGAGGAGGTGGTCCTCGCGATCTCCGCCGAACGCGGCCGCCTGATCGAAATCACTGATGCCCGGCTGGGGCCGGGCGTCTGCGGTCAGCGCCGCAGCTATCCGGACAAGGACGTGATCGTGCTGGCCACGGCCCTGCCCAGCCGCGACCACACCCTCGCACACGAACTGGGACATGTGGTCTTCGACCATCCCGGTGAACCGACCGCCGAGGTCATGCTCGAGGCCGGCGACGACCTGATCGCCTACATGTTGTCCCAGCGTGCGCATCAGCGGATCGTCGACGACAGTCGAAACCAGCAGTACGAGTGGGAGGCCGAGACCTTCGCCGGCATGTTGACGACCCGCCTACGCGTATTCGACAACCGTGGTTCCGGCGTCTCGGTGCTCCGATTCGACGAGGCACTCGGATGACCGAGTGGCCCGGAGGCGGCAGCTTGCGTAAACACGTAGGACTGCTCGGTCATCCGCAAAAGGCTCGGATGACGGTGCATGCCGGTCATCCGACGAAAGGGAAGGGTTGGTGATGATGTTCTCGTTGACGGCCCTGTTGGTGTGGATGGCGGCCAGTGCCCGTATCGGCCGCGTCCTGGTGAAGCCCCCGACCACGGCCCGGATGGCGATCGTGATCGCGGTCGCGGCGGTGGGCGCCGCGGCCACCCTCGGCGTTCCGGAAACCGCGGTCGCGGTGGACCACTCACGGCCGCAAGGAATCAACGGTCAGGCTCTGGCCGACCGGCTGGTGGCGGCGACCTGGCTGCTGTTCGCTGTGGCCACCTCGGTGGTGGCGGCTGCCGCCTGGCCGGTGGTCTCGCGTCGAAATCTGCGTCAAATCGCTTGGGCGGTATACGGTTTCGGCGCCTTCCTCATCGCCGCCACCATCGGTTGGTCGATCCTGTTCGGCTGGGCCATGACGCTGCTCGGATGTGTCTTCATCGCGGTGACGGGTCTGCGCAATCTGGACTGGACGGCGTTGGGGCGCGGTATCGCGCTCTACACCGCGGGCACCATGGCCACGGGAGTGCTTGCCGCACTATCGATCCGGCGGCTGACGGTCGGTGCACAACCGGTTCCTCCCGGCGAGCCGGGGTGGTTCTGGCCGGGCTGGCAGCTCGCGAGTCTGCTGATCGCGGGCGGCGCGGTATGGATCGTGATCGAGCGGTGGATGCGGGCGCGGCTGCTGCTGCGACAGATCCGAGCCCTGCACCGGACCATGATCAAACGTTTTCCCGAGGTGGTTGCGCACGAGCAGACGGTGTCGGTCACCGAGCTCAAGGCGTCCGACCAAGTCGCTCAGATCATGGACGCGCTGTATCTGCAGACCGGCGGCGGTATGGAGCTGGCGGCGGCGGGGGTGCCGGCGCGTTCGGTCACCGAACGCGCGGAACGGGTGGCCCGTTGGGCCCGCAATCCGCTCGGTGACGAGATCGTCGACGCCCGCTGGATCGCACCGCCGGAGGGATTGAGCCCGCGCGGCTGGGTGCAGGCGATCGCCCGCGCCTTCGAGCGCACCGCGGTCGACCGGAAATCAGCTGTCGCACAGGCGGATTGACCATCGATGCGGCCGGACCGATTGGGCGGGCGGTCCGATCGCGCAGCGCAGGGTCGTATTGCGCAGCGCAGCGTGAATCGCACAGCGCAGCGTGAAATGCACAGCGAAGACCGAAGCGTCACCGCTTCGGTCTCAGGTCACAAGACAACACAGTGCGGTTCCGAGTGCCGCACTGTGTTGCCTTGTCCGACTTGCTATTCCGTGCCGTCCGGTGGAACCTCGGGCAGACCTTCACTCGCCCGGAGCTTTTCGGCCATCGAGGTCAGGAGGTTCTGCGATTCTTCGGAGAGATCGAACGCCCTGCTCGACAGCCGACGCAGTCCATAGCCCTGCAGCTGGGACAGCAACTCCAGATCATGGTCGATCTTGGCGGCGTAGATGTCGTTGAAGAAGTAGTCCGGTTTGACCTTGAAGAACTTTGCCAGTGCGGCAACCGTTTCATCTGAGGGGTTCGTCCGCTGACCCGACCGCAACTGCGAGAGATACGGTTTCGAGATCGGATGCCCGGAGGCGGTGAGCGCTGCCGCCACCTCGGCATTGGTGTGCGGCTTACGCCCCGGGGGATGCACGGTTTCGAACAGCTTGTTCAGCCGCGCCGCGAAATCAGCCATTGTGAGCCGCCCAATTCCCTTCGCTGTACTAACAGTCGTTATCTCGGATACGTATCATTGATATTAGCGGCTGAGTAACTGAAAACCTACGCCTGATTCAGGATTTCCTTGAAGCTTCCAGGTCGGCCGTCCGGGAACCGTTCAGCGTCGGCGCGTTTGCGGGGCACCGCACCCTCACTGGTCGAGGGGCAGTACGCTCCGGTTCTGGCCCGTCGAACGAGTCTCGCTCAACGGGCCATTGATAACCGGAAGATAGCTGACATCTCATCCTTTTGTCTGTATCGCAGTTTGTGTGGCGTACGACACGTCTCGGACCTGTGAGGATGAACGTTCAACTACGGATGAAATCTGTTCGGTATTACAACCGCTCGATGATTGTTCCGGTCGCAAGTGCGCCACCGGCGCACATGAGGACCATTGCGATCGACTTGTCGGAGCGTTCCAGCTCGTGCAGGGCGGTGGTGATCAACCGCGAGCCGGTGCTGCCGACCGGATGTCCGATCGCGATCGCGCCGCCGTTGACGTTGACCCGGTCCATATCCGGCTTGTGCACCGACGCCCACGACAGCGGGACCGAGGCGAAGGCCTCGTTGATTTCGAAGAGGTCGATGTCGGCGATGCTCATGCCCGACTTCTCCAGCAGCCGCGTCGTCGCCTGTACCGGGCCGTCCAGGTGGAACTCCGGCTCGGCGCCGACGAGGCACTGGGTGACGATGCGCGCCCGCGGCTTCAGTCCCGCACGCGCGGCGGCCTGTTCGTCCATGAGCAGCACCGCGGCGGCACCGTCGGAGATCTGCGACGAGGTGCCGGCGGTGTGAATTCCGCCCTCCAGCACCGGCTTCAGCTTCGCCAGGCTCTCCCGGGTGGTCTCGCGCAGTCCCTGGTCGCGGTTGACGTCGAGCGTCTCGCCGGTGAGGGTGCCCTCCTTGTCGACCTGCGGCGCGCCGGCGATGGTCAGCACCTCGCGGTCGAAGCGCCCCTCCGCCCAGGCCTGCGCGGCCAAACGCTGTGAGCGCACGCCGAATTCGTCGATATCGTCGCGGGTGATGCCGCGCCGCTTGGCGATTCGCTCGGCCGCCTCGAACTGGTTGGGCATATCGATGTCCCAGCTCGCCGGGCGGCGGGGCCCGGCGTTCTCGCCCACGTTCGCGCCCAGCGGGACGTGGCTCATGGATTCGACGCCGCAGGCGACGCCGATGTCGATCGCGCCCTGGGCGATCTGCCCGGCGATCAGGTGGTTGGCCTGCTGGGCGGACCCGCACTGGCAGTCGACCGTGGTCGCGCCCACCTGCCAGGGGAGTCCGGCGTGCAGCCATGCGGTGCGGGTGACGTTGTTGCCCTGCTCGCCGACCTGCATGACGCAGCCGCCGATGACCTGTTCGACCAATGCCGGATCGAGCTGTGCGCGTTCGAGGACGCCGCGCTGCGCGGCGCCGAGCACCTCGGCGGCGTGCAGGCCGGCCAGCCAGCCGTTGCGTTTGCCGATCGGGGTGCGCGCGGCCTCGACGATGACGGGGGTGCCCATAACTTCAACCTTTCGAACAGGATCCGTATCAGCACAGAAACTGGAACAAGTTCTGTGGATGTACTGAGGGCGGACTATGGCTTCTTTACTACTGATACCACCTATGCTGCAATGAAGGTAGAACGTGTTTCAGTTAGTCGAAGGAGACAACTGGTGGTTGACACCCATGTAGCTCCGAACCTCCCCGAGGGGTTCGACGCCACAGATCCCGATATGTGGGCCCGCGGCATTCCCGTCGAAGAGTTCGCGGAGCTGCGCCGGGCCGCGCCGATCTGGTGGAACCCGCAGTCTCCGGAGGTCGGAGGGTTCCACGACGACGGCTTCTGGGTCGTGTCCAAGCACGCCGATGTCAAGGAGGTCTCGCGGCGCGACGATTTCTCCACCTACGAGAACACCGCGATTCCCCGCTTCAACGACGACATCCCGCGCGAGGCCATCGAGCTGCAGCGCCACATCCTGATCAACAAGGATGCGCCCGAACACACCAAACTGCGCAAGCTGATTTCCAAGGGCTTCACCCCGCGCGCGATCAACGGTCTGCGCGCGGAGCTGTCCGCCCGCGCCAAATCGATCGTCGACGCGGCCGCGGCCAGCGGCGCCGGCGACTTCGTCACCCAGGTGGCCTGTGAGCTGCCGCTGCAGGCGATCGCCGAACTGATCGGCGTCCCGCAGGAAGACCGGATGAAGGTCTTCCAGTGGTCCAACGAGATGACCGGCTACGACGATCCGGACACCGATGCCGACCCGGCCGCCTCGTCGATGGAGATCCTCGGCTACGCCTGGCAGATGGCGGAGGCCCGCAAGGCGGAACCGGCCAACGACATCGTCACCGCTCTGGTCAATGCCGATATCGACGGTGAGGCGCTGACCTCGGAGGAGTTCGGCTTCTTCGTCATCCTGCTGGCGGTCGCCGGAAACGAGACCACCCGCAACGCCATCACCCACGGCATGATCGCGTTCCTGGAGAACCCGGAGCAGTGGGAGCTCTACAAGCGCGAGCGGCCGGCCACCGCCGCCGACGAGATCATCCGCTGGGCCACGCCGGTGAGCTCGTTCCAGCGGACCGCGCTGGTCGACACCGAACTGTCCGGGGTGCAGATCAAGAAGGGCCAGCGTGTCCTGCTGATGTACCGCTCGGCCAATTTCGACGAGGAGGTGTTCGAGAATCCGTACACCTTCGACATCACTCGCGATCCGAATCCGCACCTGTCCTTCGGTGGTACCGGCGCGCACTTCTGCATCGGCGCCAACCTGGCCCGCCTGGAGATCGACCTGATCTTCAATGCCATCGCCGACCACCTGCCCGATATCACCAAGCTCGGCGACCCCAAGCGCCTGACCTCCGGCTGGCTCAACGGCATCAAGGAATTCCAGGTCGACTACAAGACCAAGGCAGTGCCGCCTCTCCGGGACTCCAGCGTGCCGTGAGGCGGTGGTCGGCCTGGTCGTCGGTCTCACGTTGTGAGCGCCGAGAGTTCTGGGCGTGCCCGGTGAGTTACCCATGTTCTTGCGAAATCAGTCGATGAACTGGGAAGTCTCTATTGGACCTGGACACGGAAGGGCGGGCACCCACGGTGCCCGCCCTTCCGTCTGGTCCGGCGCTATTCCTTGCGCATGGTCCCCATCGCGCGATCGGTTTCCCAGAACGCGCGCAGTGCCACGATCTTCCCGGCGTCGTCGACCTTGTAGGTGAAGACGCCCTCGGCGTCGATGACGTGTCCGCCCAGCTGCGTGCGGATCAGCCCGGTGAAGGCCACCTCGCTGCCGCAGGCGAAGGAGTCCCCGAAGAGGAAGTCGATGGATTCGGTGGGGGCGATGGCTTTGTCCCAGAACGCCGCGATGGCCTCGTGGCCGCGGTGGCCCGCGCCCTCGGGGTCGAAGACCGAGGGGCCGATCGGATCCTCCACGATGCCGTCGGTGGCGAACAGTGCCAGCCACGCGTCCTTGTCCCGGGCGCGGACCGCAGCCTGTGAGGCCCGTCCGGCGAGGCGTGCCGGATGTTCGGTGGTGGTGGTAGCGGTCATGTCGAACTCCCGGCTCGGCGGTATCGGCGAATTTGCTGATGGAATTGCAAATGTGCTTTCCGCCGGCAATCCGGTCACCCGGAAATGCCGGCGGAATTGCGCGTCACCGTGGTTCCGAGCCCACTACCCACATCGAGAAGTACTGTGATCCGCCACCATAGGCATGGCCGAAGGCTTTTCGAGCACCCTCGACTTGGTAATCGCCGGCCCGGCCCATTACCTGCTTGGCCGCCTCGGCGAAGCGGATCATGCCGGACGCGCCGATCGGATTGGAACTCAACACGCCGCCCGAGGGGTTGACCGGCAGCTTCCCGCCGATCTCGGTCTCGCGCGCGTCGACCAGCTTCCAGCCCTCGCCCTCGGGGGTGAAGCCCAGGTTCTCCAGCCACATCGGCTCGAACCAGGAGAACGGGACGTAGATCTCGGCCGCGTCGATCTCCTCGAGCGGATTGGTGATCCCGGCCTGCTTCCACAGTGCGGCCGCGGCGTCGCGTCCGGCCTGCGGATTGACCTGGTCGCGGCCGGAGTAGGCCAGCGGTTCGGTGCGCATGGCCGTGCCGTGCACCCACGCGACCTTCTTACCCGACGCCTCGGCAGCCTTCGCCGACTCCTCGTCGCCGATCACGATCGCGCACGCGCCGTCGGAGGACGGGCACGTCTCGTCGAAACGCACCGGATCCCAAAGCATTTGGGACGCGAGTACCGATTCCATGGTGATATCGGGCTGGCGCAGGTGTGCGAACGGATTCTTCGCACCGTTGCGGCGATCCTTCACCGCGACCATCGCGCCGATGTGCAGGGGAGCGTTGGCCCGGCGGATGTACGCGCGCACGTGCGGTGCGAAGTATCCGCCCGCACCGGCGCCGACCGGCATCGTGAACGGCACCGGATTCGACAGCGCCCACATGGCATTGGATTCGGACTGCTTCTCCCAGCAGATCGCCAGCACCCGGCGGTACACACCGGCCTGCACGTGGTTGGCGGCCACGACGCCGGTCGAACCGCCGACCGAACCCGCCGTGTGCACGCGCAGCAGCGGTTTTCCGGTGGCGCCCAAGGCATCCGCCATGAACAGCTCGGGCATCATCGAGCCCTCGAACAGATCCGGCGCCTTACCGACGATCACCGCGTCGATATCGGCCATCGTCAGATCGGCATCTTCGAGTGCGCGATCGATTGCCTCGCGGCACATACCGGCCATCGAGACATCGGTCCGTTTCGTCACGTGATGGGTTTGTCCCGTGCCGAGTACGGCGGCTTGCTGCGTCATCGTCCTGCCTCCAGGATCGCCACCAAGTTCTGCTGCAACGCCGGACCACTGGTGGCGTGTGCGAGGGCTCGCTCGGCGGTGCCGTTCATGATTTCGTTGGCCGCGTAGCCGATTCGTTCCAGACCTGCGGCGAACATCGGGTTGCCCGCCAGCGCACCACCCGAGGGGTTGATGCGGGTGGACTCGCTCAGCCCGATGGCCTGCTTCAGGATCAGCTGTTCGTGGCTGTAGGTCGCATGCAGTTCGGCGACATCGAATCCGCTCGCATCTCCGCCGAGCACCGCCTTGGCCGCGGCCGCGGTGGAGGGGGAGGTGGTCAGATCGCGGGCGCCGATCATCGGGGTGTCGATGCGATGCGCCATGCCGGTCAGCCACGCCGGCCGCTCGCACAGCTCGCGAGCCTTGTCGCCGCGGGCCAGCACGATCGCGGCGGCGCCGTCGGTGATCGGCGCGATGTCGTGCTCGCGCAGCGGATTCGCGACATACGGTGCGGCGAGGCGCTTCTCGATCTCGGCGTTGTCGGCGGCCGAGACCGCGGCCATATCGCGTTCGGTCCAGTTCCCGGCGTCGAGTCCGGCCCGAGCCTGCAGTCCGGCCACCGAGACCGCATCCGGCCACAGCGGGGCGACCAGGTAGGGGTCCATCTGCATCGTCAGCACCTGCCGCAGCGTGCCGGCCGAAGGCTTGCCGAAGCCGTAGACCAGGGCGGTCTCGGCCTGTCCGGAGCGCAGCTTCACCCACGCCTCGTACAGCGCCCAGGCGGCGTCCATTTCGACGTGCGATTCGTTGATCGGCGGCACGGCGCCGATCGAGTCGATCGCGGAGATGAACGAGAAGGCCCGTCCGGCAAGGTAATCGGAGGAACCCGAGCACCAGAAATCGATATCGGACACGCCGATGCCGAGCTTGTCGTACAGCTGCCGGAAGCACGGGACCAGCATTTCGACACCGTTGGTGGTGCCGTAGGTTTCACGGACATGCGGGGCGTGGGCGAAGCCCACCACCGCGATATCTGTAGCGTTGTCGCTCAAGGTGTTTCGCTCCTAGAGGTGGTGCCGGTAGCTGTCGTAGTCCGCGTCCGGCTCGCCGTTGGGCTCGAAGTGGTCCACGTTCTCCAGCGTGTAACCCCACTCCTCGCGCGGCTTCCACACCGCCTTCACGCGCATACCCATGCGGACTTCGCTGGGATCACAGCCCAGCACCCGGTGCAGCACCGGAATATCGGCGCCGTCGAGCAGTACGTACGCGGTGACGTACGGCGGCTTGATCTTCTGTCCCATGAACGGCACGTTCACGATGCAGAACGTGGTGATGGTGCCGGTGTCGGGCAGGTCGACCATCTCGTCGGTCGGACGGCCGTCGATCGGGTCGGCGCCGCGGGGCGGGAAGTACACCTTGCTCTCGGCGTCGGCGCGACCGCCGATCAGGCGTCCCTCGGCCAGCGCCTTCAGATACCGCGTCTCGGTGGGCGAGGCGGTGTGCTTGTACCGCAGGTCGATGGGAGTGACGATGCCGGTGACCGGCTCGGCCGCATCGGCATCCGACGAGGTGGAACCGGCTGGGGCCGAGGAGGTCTCGCCCGGTTCGACACAGGCTATGTCGTGGATGCTGCCGGTGCGTTCGGCGGCCCAGCGCACCCGCACGCGCAATCCGCTGTGCACCTCGTCGGGAGACGACACGTCGAGAGCGTGCAGCACCGCCGTGTCGGCGCCGTCGAATTTCACCAGCGCCCAGGCGAAGGGGCGGTCGAACGGCTGGCCGGGCAGCGGATCGGCGACCCAGCTCCAGCTCTGCACCGTGCCGACATCGGAGACGTCGACGAAGTCGGTCAGCCGCTCCGCGGTCACCGGATCGAATTCCGCCGGCGGCACGATCACCCGGCCGTCGCTGCCGCGGACGCCGACGATCCGGCCCTCGCGCAGCCCGGTCAGGAACCGGCCGATGGTCGGTCCGACCGATCGGGTGTAGTCGAACTTCATTCGTAGTTCGGCGCTGAGTACCTCGGGTGCGGGTTCCGCTTCCGGACCGCTGCCTTTCGCGATTACGCCGGTCATGGTGTTCCCATTGGTCACGATATCGAGTAGAACAGGTTCTTATTCTGGTGGCAAGGGCTACCTGGAAAGGTGTCCGGCAACGGGCTCGGTGAAACGGGCTGGGCGGAAGGAGTCGACGATGCGGTTCGGATTGCAGCTCGGATATTGGGGTGCGGGGCCGCCGCCCAACGCCGGGGAGTTGGTGGTGGCCGCCGAGGAGGCCGGATTCGACGCGGTGTTCGCCGCCGAGTCCTGGGGTTCGGATGCCTTCACGCCACTGGCCTGGTGGGGTTCGTCCACGCATCGGGTCCGGCTCGGGACGTCGGTGGTGCAGCTGTCCGCTCGCACCCCCACCGCGACCGCGATGGCCGCGCTGACTCTCGATCACCTCAGCGGTGGCCGCCACATCCTGGGGCTGGGCGTCTCCGGCCCGCAGGTGGTGGAGGGCTGGTACGGCCAGCCCTTCGCCAAACCGTTGCAGCGCACCCGCGAGTACGTCGGGATCATCCGCCAGGTGCTGGCCCGGGAGGCGCCGGTGGTGAGTCAGGGCGCGCAGTACCGGCTGCCCTATGACGGGCCGGGTTCGACCGGCCTGGGTAAACCGCTCAAGCCGATAACCCACCCGCTACGTGCGGATCTGCCGATCTGGCTCGGCGCCGAGGGGCCCAAGAACGTGGCGCTCACGGCCGAGATCGCCGACGGCTGGCTGGCGATCTACTACACCCCGCGACTCGCCGGAATGTACGACGAATGGCTCGACGAGGGGTTTGCCCGGCCCGGTGCCCGGCGTTCTCGGGAGGACTTCGAGATCGCGGCGAGCTGCCAGGTGATCATCACCGACGACGCCCGCGCCGAAATCGATCGGATCAAGCCGGTGATGGCGCTCTACATCGGCGGCATGGGCGCCGAGGAGCTGAACTTCCACGCCCAGGTCTACCGGCGGATGGGTTACGGCGCCGAGGTCGACGAGATCACCAGATTGTTTCGCTCCGGCCGTAAGGACGAGGCCGCCGCCGTGATCCCGGACCAGCTGATCCTCGACACCGCCATCATCGGCGACGAGGACCATGTGCGCTCCCAGCTGAAGGTCTGGGAGGCGGCGGGTGTCGGAATGCTCCTGGTGACCGTTCGCGACGTGGCGCAGCTGGACCGTCTCGCCCCCCTTGTTCAGATGTAGAACACGTTCTAGATTCGAGGAGTGACTTCGATGGAGCCGGCGCAGAAGCTGGGACTGTGGAATATCGCTGCCACCGACCCCGATCGGATCGCGGTCGTCGATCCGTCGGGGCGGGAGGTCAGCTACCGGGAGTTGTCCGACCAGGCCGACCGCATCGCAAGAGGCTTGCAGGCCAAGGGGTTGCAGCCCGGCGATGTGCTGGTGTCGATGGTGCACAACACCACCGATGCGCTCGGCGTGTACTTCGCGGCCTATCAGGCCGGGCTGTACATCGTCGCGGTGAACTGGCATCTGACCGGTCCGGAGATCGCCTACATCCTCGGTGACAGCGAGGCGAAGGTCTTCATCGCCGACGAGCGTTTCGCCGAAGCCGCGACGATCGCCGCCGACGAGGCGAATGTGCCTGCGAGCGCGCGCTATTCGGTGGGCGACATCGCCGGGTTCCAGCCCCTGGCCGAGCTCGGCGCGGGGGAGTCCGGACGCCCCGACGTCCGGACCACCGGCGCGCCGATGCTCTACACCTCCGGAACCACCGGTCGTCCCAAGGGCGTTCGCCGCCCGCTGACCGGCGCCGATCCGGATGTGGTGGGCCCGCAGGCGACCGGCTTCTTCGGACTCTTCGGCATCGAGCCCTTCGACGACCACGTGCACATCTGCGGTTCGCCGCTCTATCACACCGCCGTGCTGAACTTCGCCTCCATCTCGATTCAGCTGGGGCACAAGGTGGTTCTGATGGACAAGTGGGATCCGGAGGAGATGCTGCGGCTGATCGACACCCATCGGGTGACGCACAGCCATATGGTCCCCACTCAGTTCCACCGCCTGCTCGCGCTCCCGGAGGAGGTGCGGGCGCGCTACGACGTCTCCTCGCTGCGGTGCATGATCCACGGCGCCGCGCCGTGCCCGCAGGAGACCAAGCGCAGGATGCTGGAGTGGTGGGGCCCGGTCGTCACCGAGTACTACGCGGCCACCGAGGGCGGCGGCACGTCGATCTCGGGCGAGGAGTGGTTGCGCAAGCCGGGTTCGGTCGGCAAGGCCTGGCCGTACGCGGTGGTGAAGGTGCTCGACGAGCAGGGCAACGAGGTCGCGCCCGGCGAGGTCGGCCAGGTGTACATGAAGATGGGCGGCTCCAACTTCGAGTACCACAAGGACAAGTCGAAGACCGAGGATGCGCGGGTGGGCGATCTGTTCACCGTCGGCGACATCGGGCACATGGATGCCGACGGCTATCTGTTCCTGCACGACCGGCGTTCGGATCTGATCCTGTCCGGGGGTGTGAACATCTATCCGGCCGAGATCGAGGGTGAGTTGATCACCCACCCCAAGGTCGCCGATGTCGCGGTCTTCGGTATCCCGCATCCGGATTGGGGTCAGGAGGTGAAGGCCGTCGTGCAGCCGGCCGAAGGAGTCGCGGCCGACGACGAGCTGACCCGGGAGCTGATGGAGTTCGCCGCGGCTCGCCTGGCGAAGTACAAGCTGCCCAAGAGCATCGACTACCTGCCCGAACTGCCGCGCGATCCGAACGGCAAGTTGTACAAGCGCAAGCTGCGCGAGCGTTACGTGCCCGCGTAGCCGCAGTCTCGCCGATCGAGTCCGGACGCCCTTTCCGTCCTGCCCTGTGTGGGGCGTCCTCGGTCGCGAGCGCCCAACGGGGTCGAGGCCCGCAGGAGGCAGCGAAGCGTCACCACGCAGGGCCTCCCCGTTGGGCGGATGCGACACTGCCCTCCAGCCCGCCCGGTTGTGACCGGCGGGCTCGTCGGCGTTGCAGAATACGCGTTTCGGCGAAACCCACTGCCGATTCGGCCGAATTAGTAAACTGTGTAAATCAAGTCTTGTCAGGCGTAAGAACACGTTCTATTTTGGTCCTGTGAGCTACAACATAGCGGACCTTGTCGAACACACCATCGACCTCGTGCCGGACCGTGTCGCGCTGGCCGACGACGTCCGCTCGGTGACCTATGCCGAGCTGGAGGATCGGGCCAACCGATTGGCGCACTACCTGCAAGAACAGGGTGTGCAGCCGGGTGACAAGGTCGGCATCTACTCGCGCAACACGATCGAGGCCGTGGAGGCCATGGTCGCGATCTTCAAGGCGCGGGCAGTAATGATCAACGTGAACTTCCGGTACGTCGAGAACGAGTTGCAATACATTTTCGACAATTCCGATATGGTCGCGCTGATTCACGAACGTCGCTACAGCGACAAGGTGTCGGCCGTGCGACCGAACACGCCGAAGTTGAAGACGGTCATCGCCGTGAACGACGGTACCGAAGCCGAGGTGTCGCTGCCCGCGGATTCGGTGGAATACGAAGCGGCGCTGGCGGCTTCGCACGGTGAGCGCGACTTCGGTGACCGCTCCAACGACGACATCTTCATGATCTACACCGGCGGCACGACCGGCATGCCCAAGGGCGTCATGTGGCGCCACGAGGACTGGTGGCGGGTGCTCGGCGGTGGCATCAACTTCATCACCGGCGAAGCGATCGAGGACGAGTGGCAGCAGGCCAAGGCCGGCGCCGCCGGCGGCCAGATGGTGCGCTACCCGATCCCGCCGATGATCCACGGCGGATCGCAGTCGGCGACCTTCCATGGCCTGTTCGACGGTGGCAAGACGATCATGCTGCCGGAGTTCGGCGCCCACACCGTGTGGCAGGCGATCGACCGCCACGGCGTGAACCTCATCTTCATCACCGGTGACGCCATGGCGCGGCCGATGCTCGACGCCCTCAAGGAAGGCCATCCGGAAACCGGTGAGCCGTACCAGCATGCGAATCTGTGGGCGATGGCCAGCAGTGCGGCGCTGTTCTCGCCGGCGCTGAAGGACGAGTTCATCGAACTGCTGCCGAATACGGTCATCACCGATTCCATCGGCTCCTCGGAAACCGGTTTCGGCGGCCTGTCGGTGGCGGCCAAGGGTGCCACCCATACCGGTGGTCCCCGGGTCAAGATCGACGCCTCCACCGCGGTCATCGACGAGGAGGGCAACCCCGTCGCGCCCGGCTCCGGTCAGGTGGGCGTGCTGGCTCGGACCGGCAACATCCCGCTCGGCTACTACAACGACCCGGTGAAGACCGCCGCGACGTTCAAGGAGTTCAACGGCGTTCGCTACTCGATCCCCGGCGACTTCGCCCGGGTCGAGGAGGACGGCACCGTCACGATGCTGGGCCGCGGTTCGGTCAGCATCAACAGCGGCGGCGAGAAGATCTACCCGGAGGAGGTCGAGGGCGCGCTCAAGTGCCATCCGGAGATCTTCGACGCGCTGGTGATCGGTGTGCCGGACGAGCGCTGGGGGCAGCGGGTGGCCGCGGTCGTGCAGTGTCGCGGCGCCGACCGTCCGACGCTCGAGGAATTGCGTCCGGTGCTGACCAGGGAGATCTCCTCCTACAAGCTGCCGCGCAGCCTGTGGTTCGTGGACGAGATCAAGCGTTCGCCGGCCGGTAAGCCCGACTACCGCTGGGCCAACGAACACGCCGGGTCGCGTCCGGCCGACGAGGAATCCCAGGCCGCGTCGAAATAGCCACGCAGCGATGGCCCCGCAGAAATAGATAGCTCGCCGAAGTAAATAACCGGCAATCGATATCGCCGCGCCCGGCACAGCACCGCCGGGCGCGGCGATTTCGTGTCGCCGAAACGCGGTGAGTTCTGTGCACCGCCGGTCCGTCGAGTGCCATTGCATGGCCGCGGCCTGCTGAGCACGGCGTTCGTGTCGATGCCCCTACTTCCGGGGTGTTTTCTGTCGGTGGCCTGTGCCACAGTGATCCGCATGAGCGAACAAGCTTCCGCCGGCACGGTCGACGACGTGCTGCAGCAATTCGAGAGTTACCGGCGGGAGCTGTGTGCTTACGCCTATCGGATGTTGGGTTCCTCGTTCGAGGCAGAGGACGCGGTTCAGGAGACTTTCACTCGGGCCTGGAAGGCCTACGACTCGTTCGAGGGGCGGTCCAGCCTGCGGTCGTGGCTGTACAAGATCACCACGAACATCTGCCTGGACATGCTCGACGGCCCCCAGCGCCGGGCCCGGCCGATGGACCTGTCCGGACCGTCGAGCCCGGACAGCCCGCTGCCGCCGCCGCAGCCCGATTACGTCTGGGTCGAGCCGATTCCGAACGCACTGGCCTTCGGCGCCGACCCGGCCGAGCACGCCAGCACCAAGGATTCGCTGCGGCTGGCGTTCGTGGCAGCCTGTCAGCATCTGCCGGCCACCCAGCGGGCGATCCTCATCATGCGTGAGGTGTTGCGGTTCTCGGCCAACGAGACGGCCGAGATGTTGATGATGTCGCCGGCCTCGGTGAACAGCGCGCTGCAGCGGGCCCGCGCGACGATGTCGAAGGTGCAGCCCTCGGAGTCGGGCGGCTACGACGAATCCGACGACAGTCAGCGCAAACTCGTCGACGGCTTCGTGCGCGCCTTCGAGGCCTACGACATGGACGCGCTCACCTCGCTGCTGAAAGAGGATGTGGCGCTGTCGATGCCGCCCATCGAGCTGTGGGTCTCCGGTCCGGAGAACGTCGCTCGGTTCATGCTCTCGCCCGGACCCTCGGCCTGCCGGGGTTCGCGGCTAGTTCCCCTGGAAGGCGCCAACGGACTTCCGGCCTTCGGTCAGTACAAACCCACCGGGGAACCCGGGGTCTTCTCGCCCTGGTCGATCACGGTGCTGGAATTCGACGGTTCCGCGATCAGCGGACTGAACTTCTTCCTCGACACCGACCGGTTGTTCCCGCTGTTCGGATTGCCGCCGGAGTTGCGCGACTGATCCGTCGTGGATCGTGCAGGGCCCGCCGGTCGGGTGGGGGTCCGGATCGACCTGGGCCGTCCTGGCGCTCGCGGTCGCACTGTTGGCGGCCTTCCTGGGCCTGCAGGCCCGTCGCAGCGAACCGCTGATGCCGCTGTCGATCTTCCGTGCGCCGAATCTCGGTGCGGCCAGCCTGGCTCAGGTGCTGCTGGGTGCGGCCTGGGTGCCGATGTGGTTCTTCCTGAACTGCTGGTCCTGGGGGCCGGGCTGG
This sequence comes from Nocardia sp. AB354, assembly GCF_049538315.1. NCBI lineage: Bacteria > Bacillati > Actinomycetota > Actinomycetes > Mycobacteriales > Nocardiaceae > Nocardia > Nocardia sp. AB354. The sequence goes on from NZ_JBMVFU010000019.1 coordinate 119,504, forward strand.
TCTGGCTGACCTTCATCCGAGCCGACGGCACCTTCTGGATCGACGTGCTGCCCGGATCGCTGCTGGCCGCATTCGGCATGTCGCTGGCGTTCGTCCCGTCGCTGCAGACCGCCATCTCCGCGGCGCGGCCGGAGCAGGGCGGCCTGGCATCCGGACTGGTGAACACCGGCTATCAGATCGGATCGGCGCTGGGGCGGCGGTGGTCACCGCGATCGCCTCGGCCGCCGGAGCCGACCGCATCGATGACGCCGATGCGCTCACCGACGGGTTCTCGGCCGCATTCGGTGCCGCGGCGGGGATCGCGGTGCTGGCGGCGGCGCTCGCCTGGGCGACATTCCGGTCGGTTCGGCGCGAGCGCGTGCCGGCCGATGTGTGACCGCGCTGCCCAACGCTTGGCCCTCGACCCCGGTCGGGGGCCACTCGGCGTGCGCGGGGCACGAAAATGTCTGCGCGCCTTCGAGGTACTAGTCGATCGCCTTGGCGGTCAGCCAGATCGTGATGACGACTCCGGCGGCCACCGCCATGCCGATGTGGCCGGGGGAGCGTGCGTAGTCGTAGCTCGAGAGCGCCGCGACGGCCGCCATGACGAACATCAGCGAACGTTTCACCCTGTCCCCCCCACCTCTCGGGGTTCAAGCATACGAGAGGCGGAAGTGGTTGCGCCACAGGAGAATACCCGCATCGTGCCACGCTGCCGTTGCGAAGTGTTCGCCCATGACCGAGGGGCGCCTGTGGCACGCGAGTAGCTCGGTGGCTCGAGCGGCTCGAGCTGGGCGCGACGGAGGATCGTGCTATCGCCCGGACGAAAGATGCTGGGGCGGACAGGATTCGGTCGTCGTCGTGCGACGATCAGGCGGTCAATCGGGCACGGTGTGGCAGGCCTCGATGAGGGTCCGTAACTCGGCGCGCGGCGGATCGGGCCGCACCGCGAGATAGCTCGGCATCCTCGGCTCCGGGTTGCGCAGCGGACGCCAGACCACGCCCGGGAACGACAAGTGCGCCGCCTGGGCCGCGTAGTACACGGTCCAGCTCGGCGCGCCGAAGCCGATCGCGGCCAGCGTGTCCTGTTCGGTGGTGAACTCCGGTCCGAAGACCGGTGCGAAGCCGGCCTGCCGGCACGAGTCGGTGACCAGGTCGTAGAGGGCGGGATTGCGCGTGCGGCCGACCAGCCGCAGTGGCAGCTCCGCGAAACGCGCGAGATCGATCTCCCACAATACCGCGAGGTCGTGGCGAGCGGGAATCGCGGCCACGAGGCGGTCCGACCACAGCGGCAGCAGTTCGAGCCCGGGTTCCTCGCGCGCACCGCGCACGATCGCCGCGTCCAGTTCACCCGAGCGCACCCACTTCATCCGATCCGCCGTCTCGGCGTTGACCAGTTCGAGGTGGGCGTGCGCGGCGCGGTGGGCGAAGGCGACGAGAATGCTCTCCAGGCGAGTGCCCAGACCGGTGCTGGTGCCCAGCCGGATCGTGCCGGTGCGTTCGATGCGCAGGTCGTCGATGGCGGCACGGGCCTGCGCCACCGCGGCGAGGACCTGTTCGGCGTGCGGAAGCAGTCGCCGCCCGCCCTCGGTGAGGCGCACGGTGCGGGTGGTCCGCTCGAACAGCGCGACGCCCAATTCCCGCTCCAGGCGGGTGATCTGCTGGCTCACGGCCGACTGCACGATGTGCAGCCGCACGGCCGCGCGTCCGAAGTGCAGTTCCTCGGCCACGGTCAGGAAGTACTGCAATTGGCGGAGCTCCACGGCGCGAGATTAATCAGTTTCGGTGAACAGTGCCAGCGCGGTTCGACCGTTTTTCGGCGCGGCCGAACGCGATTTCCTGGTCACAGCACATCGGAAACCGCACCGGGAGTGATGACCATGCCGTATCTCGCCGTCGACGACGTCCAGCTGTACTACGAGGATCAGGGAACCGGGCAGCCGCTGTTGTTCCTGCACGGCTGGGGTACCAGCGGCCGGGTCTGGGGCGCTCAGCAGGCGGCGCTGGTCACCGAGTTCCGGGTGGTCACCCTCGATTGGCGCGGCTGCGGGCGATCGGACCGGCCCGTCGCCGGCAACAACCTGACCGGTGTGATCGCCGACCTCGTCGAGCTCATCCGGCGGCTCGGGTTGCATCGCCCCATCGTCGTCGGATCCTCGGTCGGCGCGACCTTCGCGACCGAACTGGCGCTGGCTCATCCGGATCTGCTCGGCGGTGTGGTCGCGGTGGACGGTCCGGCCTACTGGCCCGGGCAGGGCATGCCGCTGGCCGAGATCATCGGTGAAATGCGGGATCACCGAGCCGAATTCGTCGCGCGGTGGGTGCCGAACTGGTATGCCCCGGGAACCTCGCCGGCGCTGGTGGGCTGGACCGTACGACAGATCCTCGATTCGGGTGTGTACATCGACGAACTGTTCCACCTCTTCGCGACCTACGATCCCCGCCCGCGACTGCCGCACCTGCGTACGCCGATTCACTACCTGCACGGCGAGTTGGACGCCGAAATTCCGGTGGCGGTGGCGCGGACGTGCGCGGCCCTCACCCCGGGCGCGCGAGTCGGCGTGATCGACGGCGCGGGCCATATGCCGCAACAGGAACGAGCGGCCGAATTCACGGCCGCGCTGCGCGCGGCGATCGCCGACTTCACTCTGCAGGCCGCGGCCTGATGACCGAAACACCTACGACACAAGGAAATTCGATGAAATTCGCAACGGCCGCAATCACCGGGGGTACCGCCGAGGTCGCCTACCACATGACCGGAACGGGTCCCGCGGTCGTGCTGGTCCACGGCACGGCGGCCGCACGCGACCAGTGGGCGCCGCTGACCGCCGATCTCGCCGACCGCTATACCGTTGTGGCACTGGACTATTCCGGTTCGGGCGACACCGTCGACCACGGCGGCCCACTCACCGTCGCTGATCTGGCCGCCGAGGTGCGCGCCGTCGCCGATCTCGCCGGGCTGGACCGGTTCCACCTGGTCGGGCATTCCCTGGGCGCGGTGGTGGCCGCGCACGTCGCCGCGACCGCACCCGACCGGGTTCGTTCCCTGCTGATGCATGCGGGCTGGGTTCGCACCGACGCTCGGATGGATGCCGAATTCCGTTACTGGATCCAGGTGCTGCGCGCCGACGCCGCCTACGGCACCAGCCTCTTCGCGCACATGCTGCCGCTGATGGCATTCGGTCCGCGCTACTGGGAGCGAACGAGCGCGGAGGAGAACGCGACCCTGGTCGAGCAGCTGGCGAAGGTGATCGCGCGCGGTGCCGCCCGCCAGACCGAGGTGGATCGCACCGTGGATCTCACCGATCTGCTCGGCCGCATCACCGCGCCGACGCTGATCCTCGCCAGTGCGCACGACCGGGTGGTTCCGGCGGCGCAGCAACAGCGGCTGCTCGCCGCGATACCCGATGCCCGCTACGCCGAGATCGACGCCGGCCACGGCGCTCCGGGCGAGGATCCGGCCGGCTTCCACGCCAAGATCATCAATTTCCTGGACGCGCAAACGGCGTGAACGCCCGGTCAGTTGCTGCCGGGATAGTCCATCCAGAAACCCTCCCAGTGGTGACCGTCGGGGTCGACGAAGGCGCGGCTGAACATGCCTACCGCCTCCTCCTGGGCGCGCTTGTCCTCGCTGACCTCCTCCGTGGCCCCGGCGCCCACCGCGGCCGCGATCAGCGACTCGACCTCCGCTCGACTGCCCAGCGACAGCGCGTAGATGGAACCGGTGGCCGCCCGGGTGTCGGCGATCGGTCGGTTGGTGAATGTGTCGAAGTACCGCCGGACCAGCAGCATCACGCAGATGTTGTCGTCGACCACCACGCACGCGGCGTTCTCGTCGGTGAAATCCGGATTCACCTTCCAGCCCAGCGCCTCGTAGAACGATGTGGACCGCTCCAGATCCTCGACGGGGAGATTGATGAAGATCATCTTGCTGGCCATGCTCGGTCCTCTCGCGGCATCGGTACGTGTCGTCTGTAAAGACGCGGTGGGCGCGGCAAACTCATCGGACGCCTCGGCGTACCCCCTCTGAGCTGCACTGATGCCGCATCGACCGGGAAAATCGCTCGCGGTCGAATGTCCTGCGCGATACCGTCCGGCCATGACGAGTGCCGTCTATCTCATCACCGGCATCCAGGCGGCCGGAAAGTCGACGGTCGCGCAGGCCCTCGCCGAACGACTGCCCCGTTCCGCCCACGTTCGCGGTGACGTGTTCCGCCGCTTCGTGGTCGGCGGCCGCGCCGAGATGTCCGGCGAACCGAGCGGAGAAGCCATGCGGCAGTTGCGGTTACGCCACCGCCTGGCGGCCGCGACGGCCGGCGAATACGCCGCCGCGGGATTCACGGCGGTGGTCCAGGACGTCGTCCTGGGTGAACTGCTGCCGTGGATGATCGAGCAGATCCGCACCGACCCGCTGTACCTGGTCGTGCTGACTCCACGTCCGGCCGCGGTGGCTCGGCGTGAGGCCGGACGGGATAAAAAGGCCTACGGGGTCTTCACCGTGGAACAGCTCGACACCGTCCTGCACGCGGAAACGCCACGCGTCGGATTGTGGTTGGACACAACGGATCTCACGGTCGAGGAGACCGTCGAAGAGATTCTCGCCCGGGCCGAACCGGTGGAGCGGCGGATCGGCCCGGGCGAGCGCCTGCGTTAGTGGGCCTCGGCCAGGAGGGTGCCCAGCGCACGCAGGTGGTCGGTGGCACCGCCGAGCGCGAATTCGTTGTGTTTGGCGGCGGTGAAGTAGCACTGCACGATATGGTCGCGGTCGATGCCGACGCCGCCGTGCACGTGCACGGCGGTGTGTGCGATCCGGTGACCGGCCTCGGCGGCCCAGAACTTGGCGGTGTGAATCTCCGCGTCCGCCGGCAGCCCCTCGTCGACCCGCCACGCGGCCTGGGTGACCGCCAGCCGCAGCCCCTGCAGATCGATGTAGCCGTCGGCCAGCCGCTGCGCGACGGCCTGGAAGCTGCCGATCTTGCGATTGAACTGCTCACGCTCGCGGCCGTATTCGGCGACGAGTTCGACCGCGCGCTCCAAGGTGCCCAGCTGCTGCGCGGCCAGACCGAGCCAGCCGTGGTTCAGCAGCCACGCGAGGATTTCCGCGCCGTCGTCCACGGTGCCGATCAATTCGGCAGGGGTGGAATCGAATTCGATCTCGGCCTGCGGGCTGCGGTCGACCACCTGCTGCGGCGTGATGCGCGCGTCCGCCGGGTCGACCAGGAATACCGCTGCCGTGCCGGAGACCGTGGCGGGCACCAGGATCCGCCCGGCCTGCGCGGCGAAGGGAACAACCGTCTTGGCGCCGACCAGCTTCCAGCCGCCGTCCTCGGTCGCGGTCGTGGTGGGCTTCGCCGGCTCCCAGTTGCGTTCCTCCGACAGCGCCACGGTCAGAATCGTCTCGCCCGCACCGGCTTTCGCCGCCAGTTCGCGCTGCGCCTCGTCGCCCCAGCGGGCCAGGGCGCCGGCGCCGAGCACGACCGACCACAGATAGGGGACGGGGGCGGCGGATTTGCCGATCTCCCGAAGGATCGCGGTCTGCTCCAGCGCGCCCAGGCTGCTGCCGCCCACCGATTCCGGCAGCGCCGCCGCGAGCACTCCGGTCTCGGCCAGCGACCGCCAGAGCTGTTCGTCGAAGCGGACCTCGGCCTTGTCCAGTTCCCGCAGCCGGTCGGCGGTGACCAGTTTGGTGCAGACCTCGCCGGTCAACCGCGCGAGATCCTGCTGCCCCTCGGTAAGTGTGAAATCCATCGTTGTTCCTAGTTCTTCGGCGTTTCCGATGTTCCGACCGGTCTGCGGCTCAGCGGGCGGCAGCGGGCTGTTTCAGGGCGGTCATCGCGATGATGTCGCGCTGCACCTCGTTGGTGCCGCCGCCGAAGGTCAGGATCAGGCAGGCGCGATGCATCCGCTCGAGCCGTCCGCGCAGCTGCGCGCCGGGGGAGTCCTGCCGCAGATATGCCTGCGGGCCGAGGATCTCCATCAGCAGTCGGTAGGCCTCGGTGGCCAATTCGGTGCCGAGCACCTTGCATGTGGAGGCATCCCACGGCCGCGGCGCGGCCTCTCCGCCGGCATCGGCGCCCGAGGCGATCTCCCAGTTCAGCAGCTTCAGGAACTCGACCTTGGCGTGCACGCGCGCCAGATTCAGCCGCACCCACTCGTTGTCGATCACCCGCGCACCGGTGGAATCCTTGGTGTCGCGCGCCCACTCGGTGGTCTGCGCGACCGCCAGCGCCAGCGGCGCCGCCGAGGTCAGCGCCACCCGCTCGTGGTTGAGCTGGTTGGTGACCAGCGCCCAGCCGCCGTTCTCGGGGCCGACCATCGCCGAGTGCGGAACCCGCACGTCCTGGTAGTAGGTGGCGCTGGTGTCGGGCCCGGCCATCGTGTGCACGGGCGTCCAGGAGAAGCCCTCGGCCGAGGTCGGCACGATGAACATGCTGATGCCCTTGTGCTTCTTGGCGGTCGGGTCGGTGCGGGCGGCCAGCCAGATGTAGTCGGCGTACTGGATGAGGCTGGTCCACATCTTCTGGCCGTTGATCACCCAGTCGTCACCGTCGCGGACCGCGGTGGTGCGCAGTGACGCCAGGTCGGTGCCCGCGCCGGGCTCGGAATATCCGATGGAGAAGTGCAATTCGCCCGCGGAGATCTTGGGCAGGAAGAACTTCTTCTGCTCCTCGGTGCCGTAGTGCATGATCGTCGGCGCCACCGAGTTGATGGTCAGGAACGGCACCGGCGCGCCCGCGACGGCCGCCTCGTCGGTGAAGATCAGCTGATCCATCGTCGAGCGATCCTGGCCGCCGTACTCCTTGGGCCAGCCGAGGGTGAGCCAGCCGTCGTGGCCCATCTGCTGAACGACCTCGCGGTAGACGTTGCCGTGCCCGTACTCACCGGTCTGCGACGACAAGGCCTCGCGGCGCTCCGGCGTGATCAGCTTGGCGAAATATTCGCGGAGCTCGGCGCGCAGCTGCTCCTGTTGCTCGGTATAAGCAATCCGCATGGCGGTTACCTCGTACTCGGTGATGGTGATGGCGGATGTGACGACATCGCCCCTGTGACGATCAGCGCCGGGGCCGATCTGCCCTGACGTCGATCATTGCATATCTACTGAAACATGTTCCAGTATGGAAACCGAATCCGGCCGCTTCGGCCGCAGCGGCCCGGCCGGGCTTGTAGGCTCGGCACTACCTGGTGGTGAAGGAGTTATCAATGAAGGTCAGTGTGGATTTCGACCAGTGCGAGGCCAACGGTATTTGCGTCGGAATCGCCCCCGACGTCTTCGAACTCGACGATGAGGATCAGCTGCACATCCTCACCGCCGACGTGCCCGAGGACCGGCTCTCCGATGTCGAGACCGCCGTCGCGCAATGCCCCAAGGCTGCCCTGCGGTTGCAGTGAAATGGATGCTTGCCGATAACTGGAACACGTTCTAGAGTCACGGCGTGAGTGAATCGTCGAATCAGTCGGGGACGGATCTGTCCGGCAAGGTAGCGATCGTGACCGGAGCCGGCGCGGGCCTCGGGCGGGCCGAAGCGCTGGCGCTGGCCGGGGCCGGCGCATCGGTGGTGGTCAACGATCTGGCCGAGAACGATGCGGTGGCCGCCACCCTCGCCGATATCCGCGCGCTGGGCGCGAAAGCGGAATTCGTGGGTGGCAGTGTGGCCGAGCGCGCCACCGCCGATGCCCTGATTCGCACCGCGGACGAGACCTTCGGCGGTGTGGACATCGTCGTGAACAATGCGGGAATCGTCCGTGACCGCATGCTTTTCAATCTCTCCGACGAGGACTGGGACGCGGTCCTCGCGGTCCATCTGCGCGGCCATTTCCTGTTGTCGCGGAATGCCGCCGCCTACTGGCGCGGTAAATCGAAGGAATCTGGTGCTCCAATTTACGGGCGCCTGATCAACACATCGTCGGAAGCCGGTTTGCTGGGTCCGGAAGGGCAGCCGAATTACGCGGCCGCGAAAGCCGGAATCACAGCGCTGACGCTGTCCGCCTCGCGCGGTTTGTCGCGATACGGCGTGCGTGCCAACGCCATCTGCCCGCGGGCCCGGACCGCCATGACGGAATCGGTCTTCTCCGCCGCTCCCGAAGGGGATGTGGACCCGTTGTCGCCGGATCACGTCGCCCGTCTGGTCGCCTACCTGGCCTCTCCCGGCGCCGATGCGATCAACGGTCAGGTGTTCGTCGTATACGGCCCGATGGTCGCGCTGATGGCCGCGCCCGAAGTCGAGGCCCGCTTCGATGCCGCCGGCGCGGAATGGAGTGCGGACGCGCTGGCCGACACACTCGGAACCTACTTCGCCGAGCGCCCCGCCGGGCGTACGTTTTCTGCGAGTTCGCTGCACGATCTCGGCTGATTATCAGGTGCAGGTCATCCGACCAACTCCGGTTGATCGGCGGTCTCGCACTTGGTAGACATGGGGGTCGAAGGTTGTGGGGTGCCTCACAAAGGCGTTCTGTACACCGTATGAACCTGTTCTAGCTTCCGAGATGAAGCTCGGATGAAAAGAGCAGGTCAAAAATGTCAAATTCTCTTCCGATTCGATGTGAACGTGTTCTAATCTTCGGAGCGGAAGAGGTGTGGAGGCTCGCTTGCGCAGCGTTGCGCGTACGGGTCGGCAAGGAGGAATCGCGGAATGAACGAGGTTCTTGCCGTGCCGTTGCGTGCGGTCGGCGGGTTCTTCGAACTCGTGGCCGCTGTGGCGCGGGCCTTGATACGTCCGCCATTTCAGCGACGGGAATTCGTCGACCAGTCGTGGTTCGTCGCACGGGTGTCGATCATCCCGACCATCCTGGTCGCGATCCCGTTCACGGTTCTGGTGAGCTTTACGCTGAACATTCTGCTGCGCGAAATCGGCGCGGCCGATCTTTCGGGCGCGGGCGCCGCATTCGGAACGGTCACCCAGGTCGGTCCGATCGTGACGGTGCTGATCGTCGCCGGCGCCGGTGCCACCGCGATCTGCGCGGACCTGGGTGCGCGCACGATCCGGGAAGAAATCGACGCCATGAAGGTGCTCGGTATCGATCCGATCCATCGCCTGGTGGTGCCCCGCGTACTCGCCTCGATGTTCGTCGCGGCGCTGCTCAACGGCCTGGTCTCGACGATCGGCATCGCCGGCGGCTTCCTGTTCTCGGTTCTTCTGCAGGGAGTCAACCCCGGCGCCTTCGTCAACGGGCTCACCCTGCTCACCCATACGCCGGAGCTGGTGATCTCGGAGGTCAAGGCCGCGCTGTTCGGTCTGATCGCCGGTCTGATGGCCTGCTATCTCGGTCTCAACGTCAAGGGCGGTCCTAAGAGTGTGGGTGACGCGGTCAACCAGACGGTGGTTTTCTCCTTCATGGCTCTGTTCGTGGTGAACGTCGTGGTCACCGCCGTCGGCATCAAGTTCACGGTGCGGTGATCCGATGGCGTTCGTAATCCAGTCCCGCTTCCCCCGTACTGTTCGACGTGTGCGGCGGGTTTCGAGTTCGATGGACGGAATCGGGCATCACGCCCAGTTCTACGCGAAGTCACTGGCCTCGGTGCCGAAGGCGTTCTCGCACTACCGCACCGAAACCATTCGCCTGATCGCCGAAATCAGCATGGGCACAGGCGCTTTGGCGGTGATCGGCGGCACGGTGGTGATCGTCGGCTTCCTCACCCTGTTCACCGGCGGCACCATCGCGGTGCAGGGCTACAGCTCGCTGGGCAATATCGGTGTCGAGGCGCTGACCGGATTCTTCGCCGCATTCCTCAATGTGCGCATCGCGGCACCGGTGATCTCGGGCATCGGGCTCGCGGCGACCATCGGCGCCGGCGCCACGGCCCAGCTGGGCGCCATGCGGGTGGCCGAGGAGATCGACGCCCTGGAATCCATGGCGATCCGGCCGATGCCTTTCCTGGTGGGCACCCGGGTGCTGGCGGGCATGATCGCGATCGTTCCGCTCTACGCGCTCGCGGTCATCGCGTCGTTCGTCGCGAGCCGCTTCGCCACGGTCGTCATCTACGGCCAGTCGGCCGGTGTGTACGACCACTACTTCTCAACATTCCTGATTCCCAGTGACATTCTGTGGTCGTTCGTACAGGCGATCCTCATGGCCTTGGCGGTCATGATGATTCACACCTATTACGGCTACAACGCGACCGGTGGACCGGTCGGTGTCGGAATCGCGGTCGGTAACGCGGTGCGCGCCTCGCTGGTGGCAGTGGTGTCGGTGACCCTGCTGATGTCGCTGGCGATTTACGGCACCTCCGGCAACTTCCATCTCTCCGGGTAGGCGGTATGGCGGCAAATAAACTCGTCGAAAAGGAAGGCGCCGGCAAGTTTTTCGGCGCCGGATGGGGTGTCAAGCTTTCGGGGGTGGCGCTGATTCTGTTTCTGGCCGCGATCGTCGCCGTCGCTTTGACGATGTTCGTGGGCGGATTCAGCACGTCGAAACCGGTCTATCTCGACGCCCCGCGGGCCGGCCTGGTGATGGACAAGGACGCGAAGGTCAAGATCCGCGGTGTGCAGATCGGCCACGTCTCCGATATCGCGTATACCGGCGACCAAGCTCGGCTCACCCTGGCGATCGAACCCGATCAGCTGAAGATGGTGCCCGCGAACGCGACCGTGGATATTCGGTCCACCACCGTCTTCGGCGCCAAATACGTGAACTTCGTCGAGCCGGAGGTTCCGTCCGCGCAGCATCTGCAGGCCGGCGCCACGCTGACCGCGCAGTCGGTGACCGTCGAATTCAATACGCTGTTCCAGCATTTGACCGATGTGCTCGGCAAGATCGCGCCGGAGAAATTGAATGCGACGCTGACCGCGCTCGGCACGGCATTGCAGGGCCGCGGCGACAAACTCGGTCAGCTGCTGGTCGACAGTGACGAATATCTGCGCGACATCAATCCGAGCCTGCCCGATCTGCAACGCGATCTGCAGACCTCGGTGGGAGTCACCAATCTGTACGCCGACACCGCGCCGAACCTGTTGCGCACCACCGACAACGCGGCCGTGACGAGCAAGACCATCGTCGACCACCAGGACAGCCTCGACGCGGTGCTGCTGAATCTGATCGGCCTGGCCGACACCACGGGCGCGGTGCTGAAGGAGAACGAGAACGGCCTGTCGACCGCACTGGATCTGCTGCGCCCGACGGCCGAACTGCTCAACGAATACAACCCGGCGCTGTACTGCCTGGTCGAGGGTGTCGCGGGCGCGATTCCGCGAGCCAACGAGATCTTCGGCGGCACCGGGCCGTGGGTGACGTTGAACGCCAGTTTCATGCCGGGCGGCACGCCCTACACCTATCCGAAGGATTTGCCGAAGGTGAATGCGACCGGTGGCCCGCACTGCGAGGGCATCCTCGACCGTAAACCCGGTAGCCACGCGAACTATCTGGTCACCGACACCACTGAGGGACGGGTGTACACGCCGGAACTGTCCACCCATCTGAACGGGCCCCGGGTCTTCCAACTGCTGTTCGCGGGGCTGCCGGGGGTGGGTACTCCGTGAGCATCAAACCGCACGCCACCGGCGTCAAACTCGGAATCTTCACGCTCGTGATGGTTCTGGTGCTGGCCCTGTTGGTCGTCATCTTCTCGCAGATGCGCTTCGCCCGGGAGAACGGCTACCACGCGGTGTTCACCAGTTCCTCGGGCATGCTGCCCGGGTCCAAGGTGCGCATCGCGGGTGTCCCGGTCGGATCGGTGAAGAGCGTCAAGGTCGGCAAGGACCATCTGGCCCATGTCGATTTCGACGTCGACCGGCAGTACAAGCTCTATGTCAGCACCCATGCCGCGGTGCGCTACGAGAATCTGGTGGGTGACCGGTATCTGGAACTGATGGACGCCCCGGGCACCGCGCAGGTGCTGCATTCCGGCGGCACCATCGGTCTGGACAAGACCAAGCCGGCGCTGGACCTGGACATGCTGCTGGGCGGTTTCAAGCCGCTGCTGCGCGGCCTGGACCCGCAGCAGGTCAACTCCCTGACCGAGGCGCTGCTGCAGGTCTTCCAGGGCCAGGGCGGCACCCTGGTCGCACTGCTGAACAGCTCCGGCTCGTTCGCCAAAACCCTGGCCGACCGCGACGCCCTCATCGGCAGCGTGATCGAGAATTTGAAGACGGTGCTGGCCACCATCGACGATCACAACAAGGAGTTCGACACCACGCTGACCGAATTGCAGCGTCTGGTGAGTGGCCTGGCCGCGGACCGGGATCCGATCGGCGCGGCGCTGCCGCGACTGGCCGGCGCCACCGGAGATCTCACCGATCTGCTGAAGCAGGCGCGCCCGGACCTCAAGGCGACCTTCGACCAGCTGGGCCGGCTCTCGGACAATCTCGACCAGAAGTCCGACGATGTCGAGTGGGTCCTGCAGAACCTGCCCACGACCTACAAGGAGCTGGTGCGGCTCGGTTCGTACGGCTCGTTCCTGAACATGTACGTGTGCGGAACGAATTTCCTCGTGGACGGCCCGGACGGTAAGCCGATGCATGTGAATCTGCCCGGTCTGCAGACGACCGGAAGGTGTTCGACGAAGTGAACCAGACCTCCCCGCTCATCAAACACGGCGTCGTCGGCGTCGTCCTGGCGGTCGCGATCGCGTTGTCCGCCCTGCAGTTCGACCGGCTTCCGTTCATTCGCAGCGGCGCCGAATTCACCGCGTATTTCGCCGATGCCGGCGGTCTGGTGACCGGTGACCAGGTTCAGGTCGCCGGTGTCCGCACCGGTCAGGTTGAGGATGTCAGCCTCGACGGCCCCAAGGTGAAGGTCCGGTTCAGCCTCGACGAATCCATCGTCCTGGGGAAGAAGACGACCGCCGCGATCAAGACCAACACCGTGCTCGGGCGCAAATCCCTGGAGGTCGATCCGCAGGGGTCCGGTGCGTTGCGCAGCGATCAGCCGATTCCCTTGGAGCGCACCACTTCTCCGTATTCGCTCAACGACGCCCTGGGCGATCTGAGCAATACCGTGAAGGGGCTGGACACCGACCAGGTCAACAAGACTCTGGACGCCCTGTCGGACGCCTTCGCCGACACCCCCGCGCCGATGCGTTCCGCCCTGGACGGCATCACCCAGCTCTCGCGCAGCCTGAACGCCCGCGACAAGGCGCTGACCGAACTGCTCTCGCACGCGCAGAACGTCACCAAGGTGCTCTCGGATCGGTCGAACCAGATCAACTCCCTGCTGCTGGACGGCAACAACCTGCTCGGCGAGCTGGACGCCCGGCGCACCGCCCTGAGCCAGTTGATCGTCTACGTCAACGGGCTCGCGCAGCAGCTGACCGGCTTCGTCAACGACAACGAACAGAGCCTGAAACCCACACTGGACAAGCTGAATTCGGTGCTGCAACTGCTCGAGCGGAACAAGAACAACCTGAACCAGGCCCTGGACGCCCTCGGACCGTTCGAGGCGGCGCTCGGTGAGCAGGTCGGCAGCGGCCCGTACTTCCAGGCCTACGTCTCCAACGCCACGAGTATGACGTTGCAGCCGCTGGTGGACGCGCTGGTCTGGCCCCAGCATGTACCCGAATCGTTCTGGAAGTACCTGACCACCCCGCCGCCCTCGATCGGGCCCGCGATCCAGGAGCCGCCGCGATGAACGCGATTCGCACGATCACGAAGGTGCCGAAATGGGTCCGCGTCGTGGCCGCCGTCCTGGTGGTGGCGCTGGCGGGCTGGATCGTCTACGGCGCGGTGAGCAATATCGGCAAGACCCACATCACCGCCTATTTCCCGTCCACCACCGGGCTGTACGCCGGTGACGACGTGCGAGTGCTGGGCGTCAAGGTCGGCAGGATCGATTCGATCGAGCCGGGCCGGGACAAGACCAAGGTGACGATGACGGTCGACCGCGGCGTCGACATTCCCGCCGATGCCAAGGCCGTCACGGTCTCGCCGAATCTGGTCTCGGCACGCTTCGTGCAGTTGGCGCCGGTCTACACCGGCGGCCCGAAGATGCACGACGACGGCGTGATTCCGATCGAGCACACCGCCGTGCCGGTGGAATGGGACGACATCAAGGCCGAGCTGACCAAACTGTCCAAGGCCCTGGGGCCGATCGGTGAGGATCAGCAGGGCTCGTTCGGCCGGTTCGTCAACACCGCGTCCGACAATCTCGCAAACGGGAACGCCCAGGCGCTGCGGGACACGCTCCACGAGTTGTCGAGCACGCTGAATACGTTGTCCGACGGTCGCACCGACCTGTTCGGCACCGTCCGCAACCTGCAGCAGTTCGTCGACGTGCTCTCCAAGAGCAACGATCAGATCGTGCAGTTCGGCGGGCGGCTGGCCTCGGTGTCCTCGGTGCTGTCGGGCGTCTCCGACGACCTCGGCGCCGGACTGGACAATCTCGACTCGGCGGTGGCCGACGTCAAACGCTTCCTGGACGAACGCGGCGGCCAGCTCACCGAGAGTGTGCAGAATCTGGCGCAAGTGACCCAGATCCTGGCCGACAAGCGTCCGCAGCTCGAGCAGGTCCTGCACTCCGGCCCGGTCGCGCTGGCGAACTTCTATCAGATCTACAAGCCTGCGCAGGGCACGCTGACCGGCGCCGTGGTGCTGCCGAACTTCCGCAATCCGTTCGCGTTCCTGTGTGGCGCCGTCGAGGCGCTCGAGGACAACGGTTCGCAGCGGACCGCCGACCTGTGCAAACAACAGGTGGCGCCGGTGATCAGCTCACTGATGATGAATTACCCACCGCTGCTGGTGAATCCGGCGTCCGGACAGCAGGCCTTCCCGAGCCAGCTGACCTTCTCGCCCCCGAGCCTGGCCGACCGCGTCGAGTATCCGGCGCCCGGCGAGGCTCCGGCCGAGGTACCCAGCGGTCTTGCCGGCCTGGCGATTCCGGGAGGAGGACGATGATGCGACGCGGACGGATGCGACTCGCCGGCGCCGCCGTCGGTCTGGTGATCCTGTTGGGCGCCACCGGATGCGAGTGGGACGGTCTGAACACCCTGCCGATGCCCGGTGCGGCCGGAACGGGTGAGGGCGCCTGGCAGATCAAGATCCAGATGCCGAATGTCACCACGCTGACCCGCAATTCGCCGGTGCAGGTGGACGACGTCACGGTCGGCACGGTGAAGAACATCCAGGTCGAGGATTGGCACGCGCTGGTCACGGTGAGCCTCGAGAAGGGTGTGCACCTGCCCGCCAACGCGGTGGCCGCGATCGGGCAGACCAGCCTGCTCGGCAGTAACCACGTCGAGCTGTCGGCGCCGAAAGACGTTGCGCCGGAGGGCCAATTGAAGCCCGGCGATGTGATCCCGTTGTCGCGCGCGAGTGTCTATCCCACCACCGAGCAGACGCTGTCGTCGCTGTCGGTGGTGCTCAACGGTGGCGGTATCTCCCAGCTCGAGACCATCACCCACGAGCTGAACAAGACCTTCTCCGGGCGGTCGGATGCCATCCGCGATCTGCTGCCGCAGCTGGCGCAGCTGACCAGCACCCTGGACGGTCAGACCAAGGACATCATCGACGCGATGGGTGGGCTGGACCGTTTCGCCGGACAGCTGAACAACCAGAAGGAACAGGTGACCCGGGCCGTCACGCAGCTGCATCCGGCCCTCACCGTACTGGCCGACCGCCGCGAGAACATCACCAAAACGATTACCGCACTGGGTGATCTCAGCGATGTGGTGAGCCGGGTGATCGCCGAGAGCGGTGACAACCTGAAGGCGGATCTGGCCAATCTCCATCCGGCCCTGGAATCGCTGGCCAGCACCGGAACGAAACTGGCCGACGCCCTGCAGATCCTGCTCACCTTCCCGTTCCCCATGCGGAACTTGAACAAGGCGCTCAAGGGCGACTACCTCAACCTGCTGATGACCGTCGATCTCACCGGCGCGCGGCTGGATTCGAACTTCCTCACCGGTACGCCGCTGGGCGGACGCTTCGGCGGGGTCGAGGGCGCGCTCGGCACGATCGCACCCGATACCGCGATGGGCAAGGGTGACCCGATCACCGGGCCGATGCAGCCGCCGCCACCGCCCGCGCCGAACACGGCGGCGCCGACGCCGAGTCTTCCCGGCCTGCCGCCGATTCCGAATCTGCCCGCCATACCCGGGCTGACGGTGCCCGCGCCGCAACAAGGGGGTGCGGGTCGATGAAACTCAGCAAATTCGTCCGGACGCAGTTGGTGATCTTCTCGATCCTGACCGTGATCGGCTTGGTCGTGATGGCGGGCGTCTACGTCCACCTGCCGGCCATGGTCGGTATCGGCCGCTACGGCGTGACCGTGAAACTGGAGGCCACCGGCGGGCTGTACCCGACCGCGAACGTGGCCTACCGCGGTACCAACGTCGGCAAGGTCGAGGATGTGAAGCTCACCCCCGAGGGGGTCGACGCCAAGCTGTCGATCAACAGCGACTTCAAGATTCCCGGTGATGTCGATGCCTATGTGAAGAGCGTGTCGGCGATCGGCGAACAGTACGTGGATCTGGTCCCGGCCGAGAATCCGCACGGCGGGAATCTGCACGACGGTTCGGTGATCCCGGTGCAGCGCACCAGACTTCCGCAGGACGTCGGCGATATGCTCGACCAGGCCGACCGGCTGCTCAGCAGTGTCGCCGACACCAAACTGCGCCAGGTCATCGACGATGCCTTCACCGCGTTCAACGGCGCGGGCCCGGATCTGCAGAAGTTCATCGACTCCGCCTCGCTGCTGGTGCAGGAGGCGAAGAAGAACACGAACGAGACCAAGGATCTGCTCGACAAGATCGGCCCGCTGCTCGACACCCAGAACCAGTCCGACGCCGCGATTCGTTCGTGGACAAAGGATTTGGCGATCGTCACCGATCAGTTGCGCCAGCACGACCCCTCGCTGGGGCAGTTGCTCGACCGCACCCCCGCGGCCGCGCAGAAGGTGTCGCAGACCTTCCAGGATCTGCGGCCGACGCTGCCGCTGCTGCTGTCGAATCTGACCAGCGTCGGCCAGGTCGGGGTGACCTACCACGCAGGTGTGGAACAGATCCTGGTGATCTACCCGCAGCTGGTGGCGGCGCTGCTGACATCCATCCGCGGGCCCACGCAATACGGCGCCATGGTCGACTTCATGCTCGGGCTCAACGACCCGCCCGGCTGCACCACCGGCTTCCTGCCGCAGGATCAGCGCCGCTCGCCGGCCCTGAAGGACACCCCCGACACGCCGCCGAATCTCTACTGCAAGGTGGCGCAGAACGCCAAGGAAGCGGTGCGCGGTATCCGCAACACGCCGTGTGCGGACGTGCCGGGTAAGCGGGCTCCGAGTCCGGAGCTCTGCCACGACCCGCAGGGTTATGTGCCCGAGGGCGACAACCCGCCCTTCGGCGATCCGCACCCGGTCACGCCGTCCGGTGAGCCGGCGGCCAACCCCGGCGACGCTCCGGCCGCGCAGAGCCAACCGGCGGCGGCACTGCGCACCTACGACCTGAAGAACCACACCTTCACCGGACCCGACGGCCGGACCTACCGACAGGGGGATGTGGGCCCCGACGGATCGGGCACTGTACCGTCCAGTTGGCAGGCGATGCTCGAGGAGCAACAGAAATGAGCGAATCGAATTCCACACCCACCGGTCGCGTCCGGCGCCGGGCCAGCCGGCAGGCCGGAGCGCCGACCGACGCGATAGCGGTCGACCGGACCGAGAGTTCGCCCTCCGACGAAGCGACGGTGAAGCTCGGCACCGCGGGCGCTGCCGACGAGACGGTGCAATCGTCGAGCACATCGCCGGCGAAGGCGACCGAGTCCTCCTCCGAGGCGGCATCGAAGGTAGTGTCCGGCGCCGACGCGAAGTCCGAGACCACCGTAAAGCTTTCGACGGCGGCCGATGACGACACGACCGTGCGGCTCACCGACTCCGCGGCGGAGACGGCAGCGGCGGACACCTCCGAGCCATCGAAGCGCTCACTCGGACCGCTGGGCTGGGCGGCCGCGGTGGTGGCGGTGCTGTCGTTGATCCTGCTGGTTGGCTCGGGCGGCTTCTTCGCCTACCACCAGCATCAGGTCGGCGCCCAGGCCGACCAGCGCGCGGAATATGTGCAGACCGCCAAGCAGGCGATTCTCAATCTGACCAACATCAAGGACGACACCGCGAAGCAGGACATCGACCGGGTGCTCTCGGTCGCCTCGGGACAGCTCAAGCAGGAGTACTCCGAGCGCAAGGACGCCTACGCGCAGGTCGTGCAGCAGGCCAAGGTGAAGGCCAGCGGCGAGATCATCGAGACCGCGGTCGAAAGCCAGGACGACCACACCGCGAAGGTACTGGTCGCGGCCAAGCAGACCCTGACCAACGCCGGTGCCAAGGATCCGCAGGAGCGCTACTACCGCTTCCGGGTCACGGTCGACCGCGACGACAACGGTGGTATCACCGCCTCGCAAGTGGAGTTCGTGGCATGAGCAGACAAGGTTCCGGCAAGCTGCGTCCCATCCTGTTCATCGGTGCGGCGGTGCTGTTCGTGGCCGCGGTCGCGATGGCCTCGGTCACCGGCTACAAGTACTGGTCCGACAAACAGGTCGAGCAGGCCCGTACCGACTCGGTACCCGCGGCCCGGCACGCGGTGGAGTCGGTATTCACCTACGACTTCAAGACCGTCGACGCCGAGTTGCCGAAATCGGCCGACAACCTCACCCCATCGTTCCGCAAGGACTACCTGAAGCTGATCCAGCAGGCGATCGCACCCGGCGCCAAGGAGAAGCAGCTCACCGTGCAGGCCACCACCACGGCGGCCGGTGTGGTGTCCGCGGAGCGCTCGCACGCGGTGGTCCTGCTGTACCTGAACCAGGTGACCACCAGTAAGGACTCCCCGCAGGGCACGGTGACGCCGAGCCGGGTCCGCGTGGCTCTGGACAAGGACGGCGGCCACTGGCTGGTCGACGCCATCACCCCGATCTGATCCCGCGTTAAGCGAATCCCGTTATCCCCGTTAAGGGTTCGTCCCTACCGTCGACGGCACAGCGATTCCGAGGCGGGATCGGTGGTCGATACCGGCTCCGGTCGCGGCGCAGATCTCCCGCCGGTGAAGCGCGCCTGTGCCGCACGGACCGACCGTGTGGTGATCCGGCGGGTGCGGCGGAATCCGGGGTGGCGGGTACGCGGCGACCGCCTGCCCCGGCGGAGGCCAGGACCGAGATTCGGTGTGGGCGGCGCTCTCCGGCTGCCGGACGGTCGGTTCGAAGGGTGTACCCGCCTCGGGTCGCTGTGCAGTCGCCGGAACGTTCGCCCGGCCCCGCCGGGGAGCGTTCGCCGCGGGCCTAGGGCCTGTCCTCAAAGCCATATGAGCAGGGTGGCCAGGTCGAGCATGCCTCGGTAG
>NZ_JBMVFU010000020.1:0-136228 GCF_049538315.1 Nocardia sp. AB354
AAGCCCAGCGGCGCGAATGGACCGTCCAGGAACAACTCCGTCTGCCCGGCGCCGATCCATTCCCGGCCGTCGGGTGCTGTGGTTCGCGTCTGTACCAGGTACTCCTTGCCGATCAGATCCCGCTGCACCGTGCCGTCGTGTTGGGTGTGGTCGAAAGGCTGTGTGCTGACGTCGATTTCGTCCCACTCGACGCTGATTCCCGGACCGTGATAGGTCCGCATCGATCCGCCGTCGCGCCAGGAACCCGCCTGGTACCCGATCGTGGAAGTCACCCACGGAAGACCTGCCGGTTCCACCTCCTGGATCCATTCGCCACCCGCGGAATCGGTCAGCACCACCCGTCCGGAGCGCAGCAGCCGCGTGCCCTCCACCAGCTCGATCTCACAACGCCCCGCGACGAGTTCGTAGACCTCCTTGTCCCACCCCACGGTCAGGCGGCCTTCGAATGGCGTGCCGAAGGTATCGTTCATCGGCACCTGGCGGCCGTGAGCATCCTCGTGGATGGCGTAGAAGCCGGACAGGTCGCCGGAACCGAACAGCGTCCAGAAGCGCATGGCGCGGCCGACGCCTTCCGGCTGCCGGGGCGGCAGCAAATCCGGCGCCGGCGCCAATGGGGCCCGCTCGAAGTACACGCCCCAGGAGTGGTCGCGACTGCCGTACCAGTGTGGCGGACCGACGGAGATTCGGTCGCCGTCGATGTCGATCCATCCCTCCACCGTGCCGGGCTGGGAGTACCGCGACTGATCGGTGGTGGGCCGGCCACGATTGGTGGCGAGGTGGTGCGCCTCGAGGTATGCCGGTGCGCTGCCGTACCAGTTCAGCTCGCACGTCAGACCCGAGTCGTTGGGCGCCAGTTCCAGCCGGATGTGCCGATAGGGTTCGATCACGCTGATCCGATAGGGGCCCACCTCGGTGGCGCAGTTGTCGCGCCATGTTCGGCTGAACCGCACGGTGCGCTGCCGGCCGTTGCGCTGCAGGCCCACGTAACCGCCGATCAGATCGGTGTTGGGCGAGATTCGCAGTCCCTGGAAGCAGAACGTTCGCTCCACCGCCGAGAAGGCCCCGAAATAGTAGCCGTCGTCGAATCCGGTACTGGTGTCCGCGACCACCGACAGTGGCCGGGACGTCTGGTGGACCGGGTATTCGTCATATGGACTGAGCACGGTAGCTCCTCCTGTGCTGGTGGACACATCTGCGGCACCGATATACTCTACACATAGATGTTTTAGTACTCACCTATTTTGAGGAGACACGGTGGCCGAGACAGCGCGGGCCGGAACCTGCCCGGTAGCCACATTCGATGACCTGCTGGCGTTGCGCGAAGACGTGGTCCGCTGTCCGTACGGCGCGTACGAGACCCAACGCACTACCGAACCCGTCGCCTACAGCGAACGCCTCGGTGGTTGGGTGGTCACCCGTCACAACGACATCCTGGCCGTCCTCCGCGATACGGAGAACTTCTCCAACCGCCTGGCCAGCGGGCCCAGTTCCGTGTCGGGACTCGCTCAGCGTGTCGTCGAGGACGACCAGCTGCCCGAACGCACCCGCAAGGCCGCGGCCCGCCGCATGGAGTTGAGCAAGGCGCGCATCCTGCTGTTCTCCGACCCGCCGCTGCACAAACGGCAGCGTTCCCTCGTCAACGCGGGGTTCACCCCCAAACGTGTCGCCGAACTGGACGACTCGGTGGAGGAGCTGACGAACGAGCTGATCGACAACTTTCCCGTCGATGGGCCGGTCGACATCGTGCCCGCGTTCAGCCACCCGATCCCGATGACGATCATCGCGCGCATGCTCGGCGTCCCGATCTCGAAGTTGCGGACCTTCAAAGGCTGGTCCGATGCGTTCACCCGCGGTGTGGGCGCGCTCGACCACGACAACAACGCGGTCATCGATATGTTCGACAAGGTAGACGCGTTCTACGACTACTTCACCGACGAGCTGAACAAGCGCCGGGCCGAGCCTGTCGATGATCTGCTCAGCGATCTGCTCGCAGCCCGGCTGGACGGTGAGGAACCGCTGAGTGAGGCCGAACTGCTCCAGATGCTGGTGCAATTCCTCGTGGCCGGCAACGAGACGACTACCAACCTTCTGACCTCCTGCGTCTGGAAGCTCGCTACCGACCACGAGCTGCAGCAGCAATTGCGCGAGCATCCCGAGCAGATCCCGAACTTCGTCGACGAGGTGCTCCGCCTCGAACCCCCGGTACAAGGAATCTGGCGGGTCACCGAGACCGAGGTCGAGATCGGTGGCGTCACCATTCCGGCGGACAACTTGATCTATCTGGTCACCGGTTCGGCCAATCGTGATCCCGAGGTGTATCACGAGCCGGACGAATTGGATATCGATACGACCCGCGCCCGCCACCTGTCGTTCGGCCGAGGCGAACATGCCTGCCTGGGCATGAACCTCGCCAAGCTCGAGGCGAAGGTCGCACTCGGAGTGCTGCTCGCCCGGTGTCCGGACATCAAGCTGGCCCAATCCGACGACGACCTCGTCTTCCACCGCAGCTTCGTCCTGCACGGAATCGGATCCCTGCTCGTCACGGTGAAATGAACGTCAGGCCGGGAGCCGCCATCATCCCGGCCCGCCGAAACGACGGGAGGGGCGCTGATGATCAGCGCCCCTCCCGTCATTTTCCCTATGTACGAACCGCTCAGCGACGAGGACCTGTATACGCGTCGCGTTCCCAGCTCAGGCGGCCACGCAAGTGACGCTCCACGTAACCGCGCGCCGCCGCGCGCACCGCCGACTCACCCTCGAGATCCGACGCGACCGCTTCGGCCAGCTGCCGCTCCAGCGCCGCGACATCCGCCCGCGCACTGTCGAT
This sequence comes from Nocardia sp. AB354, assembly GCF_049538315.1. Lineage (NCBI taxonomy): Bacteria > Bacillati > Actinomycetota > Actinomycetes > Mycobacteriales > Nocardiaceae > Nocardia > Nocardia sp. AB354. Next base: position 2,828 of record NZ_JBMVFU010000020.1, read on the forward strand.
ATCCGGCCATCGCGGTGTGGGTGGCTCACCGACCTGGTGGCCGAGTTCCACCAGAACGGCGCGCAGATCCGCGGCTTCCCGCACCAGTACCGGAAGTTCCTCGCGCAATCGGACGTCGAGCTGGCGCAGCATCTGTGCCGCCGTTCGGCAGAGACTGCCCGCGTAGTCGTCGTCGATCGCTGGTTCTATGTCGTTTTCCAGCGCTCCGATCACGGCTGCGATCAGCGTGTGCGGGTCAGGTGCGGTGCTCATACCCCTCCTCGCTTCTGCATGTCATGCCACCTGTTCGGTGAGGAGATTTCCGGTGTACTCGGCAGCCAGCCGGAGCTCGCTTCGGAATGCCACCTCCGTTGCGGTCCAGACGAACCGGAGCGGCGGGACGGCGTGCCGACGCACGACCCACGCGGCGTGCTGGGTGTACACGTGCTGCAAAAGCGCCATCACCTCGCGGTAATACGCAACCCGTTCGAGCGTCACCGTAGAACCGGTCAGTTCCCCGTAGTACGCCAAGGCTTCGGGCATGCCCCATATCCGACGGTTGTCGACGACGATGTCGGCGACCAACTCCTGGCACTGCGCGAAGTCGAAGGCCGGGTCGCCGATAGCGGCCAGTTCCCAATCGCTCATGGCGACGATCCGGCCGTCTCGCCACACTTCTTCGCCGTGTCCGTTGGTTCCCTTGCAGAACGCCAGGCGGTCCAGATCACGCGGCGCCCGCGCTCGCAACGTCGCGATGGCTTCGGCGGCCGCCACGCTGGGGGCGCCCTGGTAGCGCCGCAACTGGTCGAGCAGTCCGTCGACGACAGTCGCCGCCGCGTCCTGCGGTGACTCCGGCGCGCCCAGTATCCGGTCCAGGCCCACACCGCGCCAATCCACCGCGTGAACCTGCGCGAGCCGGCGAATGTGCTCACGCGCCAAGTCGATTCGCCGGTCCGCGACCTCTGCCGGATCCATGGATAGCTCCGGAAGCCGCCAGTCGCCCTCGATGCTTTCGCGGATGTAGGCGGGCCGCCCGTCCGGCATCCAGGCCGGATCGTTCTCCCACCACAACGCGCGCGCGTGCGGCACGCCGGTGCCGGCCAGGGCCGAATACACCGCGTACTCGGTCTCGAGCGAGGTCGGGATCACGCTGCCGACCTCGTGGTCGCGACGCACCATCAGCGGGTGCTCGCCGGAATCGTCATCGACCAGTACCGACCAGGTCTGCCGAGACACCCCGCGGGACATCGGCCGGACGTCACGCACCGACAGCGAAGCGGAATCGAGGCCCAGAACGTCGGAGCGATGAACCAGCCACTGCCGAACGAACTCGTTGTCTGTCAACATGATCGGAAATCCGGCGTACGTTTCTCGAAGAAGGCTCGTGCGCCTTCCCGGGACTCCTTGGAACGAAACGCCAGCGACTGCCCCATCACCTCCGCCTCGATGGCGTCGGCGAACGACCGCTCGAAGGAGGCGTTGAGCTGCCGTTTGATCACCGACAAGGCGCGTCGGGGACCGTCGGCCAACCGTGTCGCCCACTCCACGGTGGCTTGGTCCAGTTCAGTGTCGGGCACGCAGCGGTTCACCAGGCCCATCTCGCCGGCCTCACGCCCGGAAATCCGGGATGCCAGGAACATGATTTCCTTCGCCCGGCCGAGCCCGACCAGCCGCGGGACGAGCCACGACCCTCCGCCGTCGACCGACAGCCCGCGTTCGGCGAAGATCTCACCGAAAACAGCTGTGTCCGAAGCGATTACCAAGTCAGCGCACAGGGCGAGGTTGGCGCCGTAGCCGACAGCGCCACCCCGCACCTTCGAAATGACCGGCAACGGCAGATCGTGGATCAAGGTGCACAGATGCCCCACCCGGCGCATGAAGGTCACTTCGTCGGGTTCGATGCGCTCGGACAGATCCATCCCGGAACAGAACGACGAGCCGGCACCGGTGAGGACGACGACGCGGCACGCGTCGTCGGCCCCGATGCGCTCCAAGGCGGCGATGCCCTCGTCGACCATCGCCTTGTTGAGCCCGTTCTTCCGCTCCGGACGGTTCCAGGTGACCGTCGCGATCCCCGCGTCGCTGAGCTCGGTGACCACAGCGGGCGTGTCAGCCATTCGCGGCCTCCTCGAGCAGCGTGCTCGCGAAACGAGCGCGATGCGCGGCCGGCGAACCGAACAACGTCTCCAATACCTTCGCGCGTCGAAGGTACAGGTGCGCGTCGTGCTCCCAGGTGAAGCCGATACCGCCGAAGATGTGCAGCGATTCGTCCGCGACCCGGACCGCGGCGTCACCGCAACGCGCTGCGGCCGCGCTGGCCGCGACACCGAGTGCGCGAGCGGCACTCTCGGAAGGAGCGGCCAAGTAGGCGTCGGCCGCGGCGACCGCGACATCGTGACTCGAACGCGCGAGTTCCACCGCCATCAACAGATCCACCAACTGGTGCTTGATCGCCTGGAATTGCCCGATCGGACGATCGAACTGGATACGCTCCTTCGCCCAGGCGACCGCGGCATCATGGCAGTGTTGTGCGATGCCGACCTGTTCGGCCGAGATCAGCACCTGCGTGACATCGAGTGCGGCTTGCAGGTTCACATCGCCCAGCACAGTGGCCGAAGCGTTGTCCAAGGAGACCGATGCCAGGCCTCGAGTCAGATCGAGGCCTGGCATGGCCTCACGCCGGACGGACGGTACCGATGTGGACACCGAGACGACGACATCGGAGTCGCCGTATCGGGCCGGGAACAAGATCACATCGGCATCCGCACCGTCCAGCACGAATTCGGCACGACCGCTGACCGTCACCTCGGCTCCCTCTCCTGGCTGCCCATCGGCAGCGAGCAGGGGTGCCGCGATGTGCGACGAAGGATCGGCCCACGCCACGGTGGCGCAAAGCCCCTCCGAGGCAAGGTGATTCGCCAAGGCCGTGGCTGTCGGCGTACCGGTCAGGTGAAGCAGACTCGCTGCCGCGCCGAGGGACGACAGCGCGGGCACCACGGCCAGCGCACGGGCGAGCTGCTCCAGCACCACCGACAGCTCGGCGATGCCCGCCCCCGCTCCGCCGTCTTCTTCCGGAATCAGCAGACCGGCCAAGCCCATCTGCTCGGTGAGCACTTTCCACAGCCGGACGTCGCGGGCCGGGTTGCCGCGATCGTCGAGAAATTCACGCGGACCCGACGACGCTGCTTCGCGAACCGCCTCGGCCAACGCATCGCGCTCCTGCGCGTCGATGCCCATGATGGTTTCTCCTATTCGGACCGCGCGCGCAGCGCCACCGGCGACGGGTTGTCACGCGTCGGCAGGGCGATGGTCGCGGTACCCGGCATGACGTCGGCACCGCGCTGGTTGCGCGAGAATGTCGTCACCTCGACCACGTGCTCACCGGCCTCGTTCACGGACTTACCGGTCACCTGCCCGCCGAGGGTCACCACGTCGGACAGGTACACGAAACCGCGGTATTGAGCGCTGCAGTCCACCACCCACCCCGCGTCGCCGCACCAGTTGGTCAACAGCTGGATCTGCCAGCACTGCCGTTGGAACCCGACGTCGTATTGGAATGCGACACCCATCGCGTTGGCGGCCGCCTTGTTGTAGTGAACCGCGTAGATGGGTTCGCTCGAACCCATGACCGGGTCGCGGAACGACCACGCAGGATGCAATTGGTAGTCCGACAACGCGGCGGCGTGAGCTTTCAGCCGGGGAATCGGTGTGCCGCCACCGGCGATGAAGGCGACCTCATCGGTGAGACCGATCGGCCCCTTGGTCAGCGGATCGATCGGGTCGCCGACCTCGACGTCCTCCCAGAACCGCCGCTCTGTGCCCCGGGGCTTCTCCGACAGCACCTGCTCCTCGATCGCCTGGATCTGGTTCTCGGTCCACGGATGCGGCAGAACCAATTCCGGCTTGTTCGAGTCCTTGGCCCTCGACTTCGCCGAGCCACGTTCGAAATTGACTACCTGCCAGTTGATTTCGGCGACAAGCTCGTCATTCTGGTTGCGGTAGCTGTTGACGAAATGGTCGGTGACCATCCGACCGGCGAAGTTGCTCGGCCGCGGACCGGTGAATCCGTCATAGCGGCAGGTGGCGGTGATCGTGTCACCCCAGTACACCGGCTTGTGGAAGTGCGCCTGAGTCGCGTTGTGGAAGGCACCCAAACCGGGCCAGCCGAACTGGATTCCGGAGAAACAGCCGATCACGAAGGACGGCGGCGCGACGGGAGCGCCGTAGTCGGATGCGGTGGCCCGCTCGGGGTCGGTCCACAGCGTGTTGATGTCGCCGACGCCGCCGACGAACTTCGTCACGGCGATGCGCGTGGCTTCCTCGTTGTTCACCGAATGGTCGATGCGCAATTCGATGCCGGCGCGCGCTTGCATGGAGGCGACCATCTCATCGGTGATGACGGCTTCGGGCATCTTCGCTTCGGTGGTCTTGTCCACCGACTGCTGTTCGGTCGTCGTCACTTGGCCCCCTTACCCGGGTTGGCGGTCCAGTTGTTTCCGCCGGACGGCACACCGGCGTCGGCAACAGCCTTCTCGAGCGCATCCAGGGTCCACCGGCCCTCTGTCATCAACTTCCAGCCGGAGTCCTTCTGCCACGGCTGGATTCGCTGCACCCGCGATCCGCCGACCAGGAAGACCTCACCGCTGAGGACGCAGTTCGGGGAGAGGAGATAGCCGACGAACGGCGAGACGTTGGCCGGATCGAATCGGTCGAATTCGCCCTCTTTACCGCTGAGCGCATCACCGAAGGCGCCTTCGGTCAGGCGGGTGCGAGCCTGCGGCAGGATCGCGTTGACACGCACACCGTAGCGCTGCAACTCCTTGCTGGCGACCTGGGTGAGCGAGGCGACGCCGGCCTTGGCCGCCGCGTAGTTGGCCTGCCCCGGGTTGCCGAAGACGCCCGATTCGCTGCTGGTGTTGACCACCGAGCCGGATACCTCGTTGCCTGCCTTGCTCTGTTCACGCCAGTAGCGACCCACCTCACGTGTCATCAGGAACGTTCCGCGCAGATTCACCTTCAGGACCAGATCCCAGTCCTCGGGGTCGATATTGACCAGCACGCGGTCGCGCAGAATGCCGGCATTGTTCACCAGCCCGTGAACACCACCGAAGGTGTCGATCGCGGTGGCCACGATGCGCTCGACGCCGGCGGGATCGGCGACGTCGTCGCCGTTCGCCACGGCCTTGCCGCCGGCGGTGGTGATCTCGTCGACCACGTCCTGAGCCGGTCCGGCCGCCGCGCCGCTGCCGTCCTGGGCCCCGCCGAGGTCGTTGACGACCACGTTGGCGCCTTCTTTGGCGAACAAGAGCGCATGCTCACGGCCGATCCCCCGGCCCGCGCCGGTCACAATGATCGTCCTACCGTCCAGATGTCCCATCGAATTCTCTTCCTGTCTTGTGGTTGTCGTATCCCGCCGCGGCGGGTGCGGTATGCGCCGAACGCAACTCCGCGTGTCACACCGCTGCCGGCTTGTCCTTCGGCAATCCGAGCGAGCGTTCGGCGACGGTGTTGCGGTGAATTTCGTCGGTTCCGCCACCGATGCGCATCCCGGGCACACTCAGCACGAACTCGGCCCAGGCGAACGACTGCGGCCGGCCCGAGTCCGCCGCCAGGTTCGGACCGAGCGCGAGGCTCACCAAATCGCTGAGAGCGCGCAGGTTTTCGGTCAATGCCAACTTGCCCAGCGACATCTCCGGCCCCGGGACGCCGCCTGCCTTCACCTTCGCGTCGGCGCGGGCCCGCATCGCCTTGGCGGCGGTCACCCCGGAGTACACCCGCGCGTACGCCTGGACGACGGCCGGATCCTCATGCCTGCCGAGCCCGACGATCCACGCCGCGAGATCGTCCATGCGGAACAGTCCGCTTCCGCCACTGGAGGATCCGCCGATGGCGCCGCGCTCGTGCATCAGCATGGCGATGGCGACCGACCAGCCCTGCCCGACCTCGCCGAGCCGCCAGCCGTCGGGTATCCGCACGTCGGTCAGGAAGACCTCGTTGAAGTCCGCTTCGCCGGTCATTTGACGAAGCGGCCGGACCTCGACGCCCGGCGCGTGCATATCGACAGCGAAAGCGGTCAAATTGCGGTGGCGCGGCCCGTCCGCCGTGCGAGTGAGAATGATGCCGACATCTGCGTAATGGGCACCGGTGGTCCACACCTTCTGACCGGTCAGCCGCCATTCGCCGCCGTCCGAGTCCTGCGTTGCCTTGGTGCGGACTGCCGCCAGATCGGATCCGGCCGCCGGTTCGCTGAACAGCTGGCATCCGATGACGTCCGCGCGACGCAGACCACGCAACCACCGCTGCTTGGCCTCATCCGTCCCGAATTGCGCCAGCGTCGGGGCGACCATGCCGAGACTGACCGACAGCGGTCCCTTGGAAGGGATCGCATACCCGCGCTCGACGGTGGCGAAAGCCTTCTCGTACCGGGTCGGCAATCCCGCGCCGCCGTATTCCACCGGCCCGCTGATCCAGCCGTATCCCGCATCGAACGCCGCCCGCTGATATGCGATCGCTGCGTCGATCTCCTCCTGCGTCGAACCGGAGAAGAGTGCGTAGCGGGATTTACCTTCCCCCGGCTGCACGCGCACGCGATCCGCGGACACGGATTCCAGGAAAACCCGTGCGCCGTCCACGAACTCCTCGAGTGTCGGAGTCACCGGACCACCCACCTTAATAGTCTAGTAGTCGACTTTCTGAGTATAGAGTATTGATCTAGCGAGCACCATGCAACCCCGCTGGCTGGGGTTTCCCAGCAGCTCGAGGTTGCGGCGCCCCAGGCTCGAACGCACCATGTTCCGGGCATGACAAAGCCCGCCCGGCGCCTTCTCTCGAAGTCGCCGGGCGGGCTCCGATGAGAATCAGACGGCGGCGAGCAGCCCGCGGTAGGTGTGACGAACTGGCTCGTCGTCCGGTCGCGCGTGCAGCTGTGCTCGAAGCCGATCCAGGACCTGTACAGCCAGCTCGGCGAGTTCCTCGTAGTGATGCTCGAATGCCACGTAACTCGCGGTCTCCGGCGGGGCCGGTACGACGACCTCGCCGACGTGCTCACCCGCTCGCTCGAGCCATCGCGCGAGTTCGGCCGATCGCGCTGCCAGAGCGAAACCGACGTTGTCCCAATCGATTTGCGCCAGTACCGCTCGGATTTCCGCGAGCCGGGACCGGGCGTGCTCGCTCGTGAGCTCCGGACCGATCGTATCCGCCAATATGGAACGAATTCCGGCGACTACTTCCGACGGACGAGGTCTCATTTCGCACTCCTGTCCACTGTGGCCGCAGCGTCGAGCAGCCCGGTCTCCAGCAGGGCCAGCTTCTCGACCCTGTCGGTGGGCCCCGCGGGACGGTCGGTGGCTCCGTCGCAGAATGCCCGGACGCCGGTCAACGCGATGACCGCGAGCCGGAAGGTCGACATGACCTGCCAGAAATGCAGGCGGTCCGGCTCGACTTCCATGCCGGATTCGGCAGACCAGCGCGCCAGGAAGTCGTGGAGCTCCCAGCGTCCCTCGAGGAAGTGCTCCCGGCGATACACCGAACACGTGTACCAGCCGAGATCGTCGTGCGGGTCGCCGAGGTGGGCCAGTTCCCAGTCCAGCAGCGCCGTTACGCGACCGCCGTCGACGAGCACATTCGCCGGCCGGAAATCCCCGTGCACCAGCCGGCACGGCACCGGCGAGGGAAGATGATCCGCCAACCACGCGATGACCTCGCGAAGGCCCGGATGTGGTTCGAGTTCGACACGATCGAGCTCGGCGATCCAGTGGTCGAGCTCGGCTCGTGCGGGGTCGGCCGGGGCGGTCAGGACTTGCGAAAGGCCCGTCTCGTCGACGTCGAGACAGTGCACTCGCGCGAGCAGCGCGGCCAGCCGCTCGGCGACGTCCAGCCGCGCGGGTTCGCCGATGGCCAAGGGGTCGGTGTCGCGAAGTACACCGCGATGTGCGCGACCGGGCAGCCGGTCCACGACCATGCCACTGCGACCGAGCCGGCGTCCATCGTCGAGCGCGTAGACCCGCGCCACCGGAAGATCGGTTTGCCCCAGCTGACGCAGCAACGCGAATTCCACATCGCGCGGGGTGTCCACGACGCCGGACTCGGGCTCGCGCCGCATCAGCAGCGGCAGTCGGATCGGCCCATGCGGGCCGTCGATCATCGCGTCGAAGGCCCAGTTCTCTTGAGAACTGCCGCCGCCGAGCCGCGCGGGAACGCTCACCTCTCGAACACCGATGTCGGCCAACATATCCAAAAGGGCAGCCTGCAGATCACTCATGACGGATCAGCTCTGCTTCCGGCGTGGCGGCGGCAGCGCCTCTTCGTACCGGCCGTAGCCAGGCAGCACCATGTACTCGATCACTCCGTAGCCGATCTTGCCGTCACATCGCACTTCGACCAGATGGTCCGAACCCGCCTTGGCATAGCGATAGAACGTCTCACGATCGGTGAGATCCCATTCGTCGTGCTCGGCGGTCGAGTCTCCGCGCCAGAAGCCCTGCTTCCACCCGTTCCATCCCTCGTATCCGCCACCGCGAAGATGAGCACGCCCCGGCTTGGCCGTGAGCTCGAGGACGATCCGGTCACCGCCGTAGAGCAGCAGCGTCACGGTGCCACCGACGAGAGTTGGTGCGGCAGCACCCTTTTCCCATTCGAGATCGTGGTCCACGCCGACGATGACCGGCGCTTCCCGATCGGCGCCCGGAGCTCCGACGATCCCCGCCGAGAGGTGCACCGGAAGTCCCGGCTGCGACTCCTGCACGTACAGATGAACCGCGAAATCCGGTAGCTGCAACGGGGCGAACATGAGCATCCGCCACTCCGGACGCTCCCCCGGCGGTTGACCTTCGGCTCGGGGCAGGGGCCGGGTACCCCAGGAGTGGTCGCGCTCGGCCCACCAACGCTGCGGATCGAGCTCGAGCGTCTCACCGTCGGGCGTCCGAATCCAGCCGGTACCGCGGCCGTGCTGCACATAACGAATGGCGTCGTAGGTGGTCCGGGCGCGGCTGATCTGAAAGAACTTACCCTCGAGCAGCGGCTCGAACGTCGCGTCGAAGCCGACATCGAAGCTGAGCCCGGAATCGTTGTCCGACAAGGTGAATCGAAGTTCCTGCAGGGGGCGGCGCACATCGCACGCGAAGGGCCCCACCCGCATCGCATGGCTGTCCGGAAGCAGGGACCGAGACAATCGCAGGTTCGTCTGTCGGCCTGCCCGGGACAGACATGCGAATGCCTCCATGACGTCCTGATTCGGGTACCTGCCCAATCCCAAGGTGAGGACGGTGTCACCGGCCTCGGTGTCCTGGAAACTCACCCAATACCGTTCACGCCACGAGGGATCGCTGGTGTCGACCATCGCGTGCGTGAGCGCGGTCTGATGGGTGAAGTACTCGTCAGCGGCGCTGAGATGCATGCTCATCCTTCCCGCGGCGACTCGAGCAGGGCGGCCTTGATCGCCTTCTTGTTCAGTTTCTCGCCGGCCAGAGTCGGAAGGGCCGTATCGCCGATCCGCCATACCGAGGGCACCTCGAAGTACGCGAGGGTGCCCTTGCAGAAGGCGCGCAACTCGTCCTCATCGACCGGTTCGCCCGGCCGGTAGGTGATCGCTGCCGCGAGCTCTTCGCCCAGGTCCTCGTGTGGCAGTCCGACAACGGCGGCCTCGACCACTGCCGGGTGGCTCAGCAGCACGCGTTCCACGTGCGCGCAGGCGATGTTCTCGCCACCGCGGATCACGATGTCCTTGCTGCGGCCGTCCAAGTACAGATATCCGGCGTCGTCGAGATGACCCAAATCGCCGGTATGCAGCCATCCTTCGGCGTCGACCGTTCCGTCATCGATGCCGAGATAGCCCAGCATGATGGTTGGCGCACGGACGAGCACCTCACCCGAACCCGTCGCATCCGGATCATCGATCCGCAACTCGACCACCGGATACGGGCGCCCGACCGTTCCGGGCCTGGCCTCGAGATCGGCATTACCGGCCACGGTCATGAAGCCGCCAGTCTCGGTCATACCCCAGGTATTGGCCAGCCCCCGCTTTTCGAGCTGCGGCAACTTGGCCGTGAGTCGTTGCAACAACGTCCGCGGCAACGGCGCGCCGCCGAGCGGGAACGACCGCAGGCTCGACAGGTCGTAGGACTCGAACTTCGGATGCTCGAGCACACGAACGGCCATGGTCGGAACGCCGCCCCACGCGCCTACTCGCTCGGTCTCGATCAGCTGCAGGATTTCACCGGCATCGAATCGGCCCGCGGTCAGGACCAATCGGCCGCCGGTGATCAGATTGGTGAGTGCATTCGAGATCCCGCCGATATGAAACAAAGGAGTACAAACCAAGCCGACGGGCTGCGGCGCCTCCGGGTCCAGATTCTGCGGCAATCTCCGTGAACGCGTCAGCAGGTTGTGCTGATTGACGATCACCGAACGGGCCGACAGTGCCACGGCTTTCGGTGCACCCGAGCTACCGGAGGTGAACAGCACTACTGCCGGATCATCGAGATCGATGACCACGGGCTCCAACGGCTCGGTGGCCTGCTCGTCGAACGCTCGCGCCAGTTCGCTGATCCGCACGACACGCGTGCCAGCGCCGATCAGGACGGGCGGGAACAGCTCCGGTGCATCGGTCAGGACCAGAACGGGCGAGGTGATGCCGACACCGTGCTCGAGTTCGTGGCCGCTCCACCACCGGTTCGCATAAACAGGGACCGCACCCAGCCACCATGCCGCCCAGGTCGCCAGAACGAATTCCGGGCAGTTGTAGCATTGGATCAGAACACGATCCCCACGACCCACACCGGCCTGGGCCAGTTGCCTCGCCGCAGCGGGTATGGCCGCTCGGAATGCCGGATGCGAAATCCGGCGTTCGCCCTGCACGATGTAGTCGCGACCGTCCCATTGCCGGGCGGAGCGAAGCATCGCGGGAAGAGAGGCCGGAGACGGTTCGTAGAGAAGTCCCCGATGCCCCGCGTAGACGCCTTCGACAACGTCTTCACCCCAGATCACCGCAGCGTCACCGTCGTTCATGCGCCTGTCCATCGTCCCTCTCGTTTCTCCTTGAATGCTTCGACCGCCTCGACGGCATCCGCGCTGCGATTCGACAGTGCCTCGAGGTAGAAGCTGGTATCGAGCACCTGGTCGGTCGCTCCCGACAGCACCTTGTTCAACGAGCGCTTCGTCAACTGCGTCGCGAGAGGCGGAATATTCGATACCCGCCGGGCCAGCTCGAACGCCGTATCCCGCACACCGTCGGGATCATCGGCCAGATCGGTCACAAGTCCGAGTTCGAACGCCTCCTGGCCGGTGAGGGGCTCTCCCCAGAGAAGTTTGCGTTTGGCCCGTATCAATCCGGCGCTCAACGGCCACGCCACGCAACCGCCGTCACCGGCGACCAGTCCCATGTGCACGTGTGGATCCGACAACCGGACTGTGGGGGTCGCGACGATCGCATCGGAGGTGAATATGAGGCTGGTGGCGACGCCGAAGCTGTGGCCGTGCACCGCCGTAACCAATGGTTTGGGGAAATCGGCGAACGCGCGGAAGAGCCGGCGCCCGTCGTCGACACCGCGGAGGAGAACGTTCAGATCCCGGTGGCCGGCGAGAATCGTCTCCATATCGCCACCTGCCGAGAAATGCTTGCCGGTCGAAGTCCACACCACAGCGCGAACATCCCCGTCTCGGGCGAGGTCGATCAGTACGCCCGGTAGTTCGTTGACCAGTACGTCATCGAAAGCGTTCAACGTCTCGGGGCGACTCAGGCGCAGTTCGGCGATATGGTCGTCGGTGTGGACTTCCACTGCCCGGCGGGTCATGGGTTCTCCTCGCGGTGGATTGGTGGCCGCTGTCAGATTCGCTCGATGATGGTCGCGGTGGCCATACCACCACCGGTACACATCGTGACCAGGCCGGTAGTCAGGTCGCGGCGTTCGAGTTCGTCTATGAGAGTTTGGAAGAGCATCGCTCCGGTAGCACCGATCGGGTGCCCCAGAGCGATGGCTCCTCCATTGACGTTGACCCGATCGGGGTCGAGCGCCAAGTCCTTGATGACCTTCAGCGGCACCGCCGCGAAAGCCTCGTTGATCTCCCACAAATCGATATCCGCCGCCGTCATGCCGGCTTTGGCGAGGCACGCTTCGGCAGCGGGCCCCGGCGCGGTGAGCATGATGACCGGTTCGGCGCCGCGCACCGCCCCGGTGACGATCCGCGCACGCGGGGCCAGTCCGTGTGATCGGGCATACGAATCCGATGCGACGACCACCGCGGCCGCGCCGTCCACCACGCCCGACGAGTTACCGGCATGGTGGACGTGCTGGATCGGTCCGGCGTCGGGGTAGGTGTCGCGGCACATGTCGTCATAGGATCGCCCGTCCGAGCGCGGCTTGGCGCCGGATCGCTCGAACGAGGCGGGCAACTGCGCCAGCGACTCCAGCGTCGTTCCCGGGCGTGGGTGCTCGTCCTGTTCCAGCAGTACCGCACCCGACTCGGAACGAACCGGGACGATGCTGCGGGCGAAACGCCCTTCCTTGATCGCTGTCGCCGCCCGTTCTTGACTCTGTACCGCGAACCGATCGACGGTCTCACGGTCGAACCCTTCGAGGGTGGCGATCAGATCCGCGGCGATCCCCTGGGGAACGAGTGGGTACCGGGCCCGGAGCGCCGCATTGCCCGCGTCGAGTGGCTGGCCGTAGCTGTGCCGCGACATCGACTCGACGCCACCGGCGACGACAACGTCCTGCCACCCGGCAAGGATGCCGGTAGCGGCCGCCATCACCGCCTGCTGGCCACCGCCGCAGAAGCGATTCAGGGTCAAGCCTGGCACGGTGACCGGCCAACCTGCCGTGAGCACCGCTGAACGCGCGATGTCGTTGGCATGGTCGCCGGCGTGCTCACCGTTGCCCATCACCACGTCGTCGACGTCGGCGGCATCGAGTCCGCGTTCGACAAGGGCACGCAGCAGGCCACCGAGTAGTTCCTGCGGGTGCACGTCGTGCAACGCTCCGGACGCCTTGCCCTTTCCACGGGGCGTGCGGACGCCGTCGATGATCCATGCCTCAGACATGTTGTTCCTCCTGTCGTGCTGATTCGCGCCCCGGGGAACCGTTGCCCGGTCCTCCGAGGGCGATCAGTGAGTCGCTGATCGAGCCGGCACGCAGCGCGCCACCGATCTCGTTGTGCAGATCCGCTTGCCCGCCGAGCAGCGGTTCCAGCGTGAGCGCCCGCCGCAGATAGCGATGGAAGTCGTGCTCCCAGGTGAATCCCATGCCACCGAGCAATTGCTGGCATACCGCTCGCGCCGTCTTCGAGAACCGGACCGCCGCGGCCTTCGCCAGCGCGGCGCTCTCGTATCCACCGTCTTCCCAGGCGGCATCGGTGGAAAGCTGAGCAACCTCACGCCACAGATGAACATCGGCGAGTTGATGCTTGACCGCCTGAAACGCTCCGAGCGCCTGCCCGAATTGGCGGCGACCGCGGACGTGGTCGACGGTCATCGTCTCCATCGCGGTGGCCACCGCAACCAGCTCATAGGCCAATGCTCGCCGGCCCGCGGCGACCATCTCGGACCACAGCTGCGCCGGATCCGAGCCCAGTTCCGCTGTGCCGAGAACAGAATCCGCGAGTGCCGTTCCGGCGACGCGGCCCCACCCCGCGGTGGGATCCAGCGGGTCCCCGTCGATGACAGCGGCGGCTTCGATGACAGCGAAGATCGTCGCGCCGTCCGGATCGACGCACGGCACCAGCACCGGCCCCGAATTCGCTTGCGCGACACCGTCATAATGCACCGTGCACGCACCGTCGTACCGGCCAGGTGGCCGATGCCCGCCCAGCGCCGGCAACACGACGCCGGTGCTGCTCGCCGCCGCACCGGCGGTGGCGAGCAGCACCCGGTCCAGTGCGGAACCCGGAGTGAGCAGTTCGCCGCACAGCGGGAACAGAGCGGCTACCGCGACCTGCGGTTCGTCATCGAGCAGATCATTCCAGCCGAAACCGGACAACACTTCGGCGATGCCGGCCGGGTTGGCCGTCAACGCCTGTCGCAGGCTGTCGACCACTTGGGCGACGTCGGCGGCGTCCATTTCCTCAGCTCCTCAGCAGTCAGCGTGGCAGACCGAGCAACCGCTCGGCAATGATGTTTCGTTGGATCTCGGCTGCTCCGCCGTAGATGGAGGAGGCCCGGCTGTACAGGTAGTCGTTTCGCCACGCCTCGGCCGACGCGCTGCCACCGAAAACGATGTCGCTGTCGAGGCCGGCGAGTGCCGCGTCGAACAGAAACTTCTCAGCAGTCGACATCGCGAGCTTGTCCAGAGACGTGGTCGCACCGACGGGCCTCCCGTCCGACAGGGCCGCAACGGTGCGTCGCGACAGCAGGCGAAGCGCCGTGAGCAGTTCGAACGCCTCACCGACCACGCCGTCGTCGACTACCGCCGGTTCTCTCGTCGCCAGCTCGGTCAACCGGGAACGCAGCCAGATCTGTCGCTGCCAGGCCGCCGCGCCCCGCTCGCCGGCCAGGACGTACATGGCCACGGCCCAGCCGCCGTCGACCGATCCCAGCAGCCGATCCTCGGGGATCAAGACATCGTCGAAATACAGCGAACAGAATTCGTCGTCGCCATTCATACTCCGCAACGGGCTCACCTGGATCCCAGGGGTGTCCATGTCGAGCAGGAACGCGGAGATGCCACGGTGTGCCGATTCGACGGGTCCCGTGCGGGCGAGCAGCACACATCGATCGGCGAACTGCGCCCAGCTGGTCCAGATCTTCTCGCCGGAGACGCGCCAACCGCCCTCGGCCGCAACGGCTTTGAGCCGCAGCGAAGCGAGATCGCTTCCCGCGCCGGGCTCGGAGAAACCCTGACACCAGGTTTCGTCTCCGCGCAACAGACGCGGAAGGACCTCGGCGGCGAATTCCGGACGAGCGAATTCTGCCACGGCCGGGCCCAGGACCTCTTGAGTGGCGAACGAGAACGGGGGCGGATATCCCGCCGCCGCCAGTTCTTCGCTCACGATGCTCCGCAGGATCGGACGACCGCCCAGACCACCGATCGACTCCGGCCAGCCCAGCCGAATCCAGCCCGCGTCGTAGAGCATGCGCTGCAGGAGCCGCAATCGCTCAAAAATCGCGGTGACCTCACCTCCGGTTTCACGGAATTGCTCCAGCTCGGCCTGGTGGGAAACCAGCCACGACCGGAACCCCTCCCGCGCCTCGGCCACGGTCGAGGGAACAGCCATCGTCTGAACGGTCACAGGGCAACCACCCTTTCTTCGCCACCGGCCCCCACCGCAGCCGGTTCCGCCAGCGCGATTTCGGGGAGAGAGACTTTCCAGTCGGCGAGCACCGTCGCGGTGTCCTCGCCGGGCAGACGCGGTGGCGTCGGCACGTCGGCCGGCGTGCGGCTGAACCGCGGAGCCGGCGCGGGCTGAGAGACTCCACCGACGTCGACGAATCCCGCTCGCTCACGGGTGTGTTCGGCGTCGGCGACCTCCCACGGCGCCAGCACCGGTGAGACGCAGGCATCCAGGTCGGCGAACACCGCGGTCCATTCCTCGCGGCTGCGAGTTGCGAAGACCTGACCGAAGCGGGCCCGCAGTTCGGGCCACCGGGTTCGATCCATCTGAGCGGGCAGATCGGGCTCCGCGTCGAGTCCGAGGCCGACCAGCAGCTGCTGATAGAACCGGCGCTCCAAAGCCCCCACGGCCATATGCCCACCGTCGGAGGTGGCGTAGGTGTCATAGAAAGGCGCGCCGCTGTCGAGCAGATTGGTGCCACGGTTCTCCGACCAGTTGCCTTCCGCACGCACGCCGTGCACGAATGCGGTGAGCAGCGCCGCACCGTCGACCATAGCCGCGTCGACGACTTGGCCCTTCCCCGACAGTTCGCGTTCGTACAAGGCCGCCAGTACTCCGACCGCGAGCAGCATTCCGCCGCCGCCGAAATCGCCGACCAGATTCAACGGCGGCAGTGGCCGTTCGCCGGCGCGCCCGATCGGATCCAACGCTCCGGCAACCGCGATGTAGTTGATGTCGTGACCTGCTCGAGCCGACATCGGCCCCTCTTGCCCATACCCCGTCATCCGGGCATACACCAGGCCGTGGTTGAGTGCGAACAAATCGTCCGGCCCCAGGCCGAGCCGTTCCATCACGCCCGGCCGGAAACCTTCCACCAGGACGTCGGCTCGCGCCGCGAGTGCCCGCACCAACTCCACGCCCTCGGGAGATTTCAGATCCGCGACAACGGAACGACGACCGCGGGAAAGAGGCGACTTCGGCCGTCTCACTTCGCGATCCGGGCGGGGCGCGCGGTCCACAGTGACCACATCCGCACCCAGATCGGCGAAGATCATGCACCCGAACGGGGCCGGCGCCGCGCTGGCGATCTCCAGTACCCGAACACCTTGTAGCGGGCCTGCCATCAGTGCACCGTCCTCACCGGTTCGCCGGGGCTTCCAGAATGTGCACTGCACACGCCGATGCCAGCCCGATCACGTGGGTCAGCCCCACCTTTGCGCCCTCGATCTGCCGATCCCCGGCCTCTCCGCGCAGATGAGTCGCGACCTCGTAGAGGTTGGCGATGCCGGTCGCACCGATCGGATGCCCCTTCGACAGCAGACCGCCGGACACGTTGACGGGAATCCTGCCGTCGCGCATCGGGGCACCGGAGTCGATGAACTCGCCGGCGGCGCCGGGCTCGCACAGCCGCAGATTGTCGTAGTGGATGAGTTCGGCGGTGGCGAAGCAGTCGTGCAGCTCGACCAGGTCGAGATCGGCCGGGCCTATGCCGGCGTCCTCGTACGCCTGGTCGGCCGCGATGCGCGTCAGCGTATTGACGTCGGGCTGTACCTGGCCCGCTTCGGTCCACGGATCGGACGTCATCACCGAGGCCGACACCTTGACCGCGCGCCTGCGCACATCGGGATCGAGCGTCGCGAGTTTGGAGTCGGAGACCAGAACGACCGCCGCCGCCCCGTCACCGGTCGGGCAACACATCGGCAGGGTGTTCGGGTAACTGATGACCTCGGCGCCCATCACCTCTTCGAGGGAGAACTCCTTCTGATACTGCGCAAGGGGGTTCAGCGTCGAGTGCAGGTGGTTCTTCACCGCGACCTTGGCGAACTGCTCGGCAGTAACGCCGTTCGCGAGCGCGTATTCGGTGCCGGCCTGAGCGAACACTCCAGGCATCAAACCGGTCCCCAGCAATCCCTCGGTCTTCACTACCGCGCCGTACCGGCCCTTCGGCGTATAGACCTTGCGGTCACCGGCCTTCTTCGCGGCGCCGCCGAGCATGCCCATCTTGCCCATCTTCTCGACACCGACTGCCAGGGCGATGTCGCATTCGCCCGACTTGATGCCCATCATCGCCACGCGGACCGCGGTCGCGCCGGTCGCACATGCGTTGACCACGTTGTAGACCGGGATCCCGGTCTGGCCGATCTGTTTCTGCAACCGCTGACCGTTGTGCGAATTCGCCTCGTACACATTGCCCAACGCCAGCAGGCCGACGTTGGCCATCGACTGACCGGAGTCGGCGAGCGCGTCCAACGTCGCGGTGGCGGCCAAATCCAGCAGATCTTGGTCGGGAAACCGACCGAACTTCGTCATCGACGTTCCGATGATCCAGACGTTCTCGCTCAACTCATGCTCCGATCGGTTCGTATCCGAATGCGACCGCCACGGTTCCGTCGTCGTCGGCACCGACGTCGAAGGTCACCAGCCGCACCTTGGTCTCGGGTGCGATGGAGTCGGGATCGGTGACTCCACGGAGGTTCGCCTTCACCGCGCCGCCGCCGTCGAGTTCGACCACCACCGAGGTGAACGGGCCGGATTTCGCGCCGCGTTGCACGATCGTGTAGGCACGTACCACCCCTTCGTTCGACAGTCGGCGCCGAGTGAACGACGTCGTCGAGCACTTCGCGCAGGCGTTTCGCCGGTCGAAATACAGCGCCCCACACTGCACGCACTCGTGCGCCACCAGGTGCGGGTCATCACCCAGCACCAGGTAGTCGACAGCGGGAATGGTCTGCGACATCGAAACCTCCGACCGGTTCGTGGCAACCCTTAAGGTCGCGTTCAAAATGCTAGAGTACTAGAGTATTTACATCGCGACAATCTACCGGCGCTACATCGCGCCTTGTCAACCACCGAGGAGGCACAGTGGCCGAGTCAGCGCCCTTCGATCCCAGCGCCGTGGGAGCACGATCAACGCCCAAACACGTCTCATGGACGGCCCGAGACTGCATGCTCTACGCCCTGGGCGTGGGAGCGGGGGTGGACGATCTGGCCTTCACCACCAACAACACCAAGGGCGTGACCCAACGCATGGTTCCGACCATGCCGGTGACGCTGGGTGTCGATTTCAGCGTGCTCAAACGTGCCGGGAAGTTCGACTGGGCCAACCTGCTGCACGCCGAGCAGCGTGTCGAGATCCTCGCCGATATCCCGGTCGAAGGTGAGGCCGACGCGGTCACCGAGATCACCGAGATGTGGGACAAGGGCAAGGCCGCACTGATCGTCGCCCGGACTACCGGCACCTCCTCCGGTGGCACCCCGCTGTGGCGCAGCTCCGCCGGACTGTTCATCAAGGGGGTCGGCGGCTGGGGCGGCGAGCGCGGTCCGAGGGCCAAACCGGAAGTCGACGAGATACCGGCCGGCACCGCGAAGACGATCACCTACGAAACACGCCCCGAGCAGGCTCTCATCTACCGACTCTCCGGCGACTACAACCCGCTGCATTCCGACCCCGCCTTCGCGGCCAGAGCAGGCATGGATCGCCCGATTCTGCACGGCCTGTGCACCTTCGGCTTCGCCGGTCGAGCGGTACTCGAGGTCGCCGGCGACGGTGCATCGCTGGCCTCGATGTCGGCTCGCTTCGCCGGTCCAGTCTGGCCCGGCGACCGCCTCGATGTCGATCTCTGGACGTCCGACCAGCAAACCGTGCGCTTCGCCGTCCGCGGCCGTGAAGGTAAACAGGTGCTGACCGATGGCGTAGCGAAAGTACGGTGAGTCATGACGACTCGCACCCCAGGCTGGCAGTTGCTTCTCGATCGGATCGCCGCGGAAACCGATCCCGCCTGCAAGGCGAATCTGGAAATCGTCGCGCGCCACGTCGTCGAAGAAGTCGCGGGAAATCTTCCGGCCCTCATGGCCACGCTGGTTCCGGAGCCCCAGTACACCGTCTGGGGCGCTTCGGACAGTGTCGGCCCATCCGGCTACGACGCGGTGGTCGGTTGGTATGAGCGTCTGCAGCAGGCCGGGCGCAACCGCTTGGACTACCTCATCCATCGAGTGGTGGCCGATCGGCACTGCGTGGTGACCGAGGGAGACTTCCAGTACGCGATCGCCGGTCGCGATCTCGGCACCGTGGCCTCGACCGAAGCCGGCGAAGACATTTCGCCCGACGACTACTACCTGGTCAGCCATCGAGCAACAGTGCTGTGGCCGATCGACGACTCCGGGCTCATCAAGGGTGAGCACATCTATTCGGGAGAACGCCATCGGGTCGTCCGTCGCCTGGCCGACGGCGAACTTCCCCATCTGGGACCGATCGAAAGGGAACGCCGATGACGTCGACGCCGGACCTGACACCACTGCCGGACTCGGTATCGATCGCCGAATCCGCAGAGCCCGACGAGTTGACGCCTACCCGCTACGCAATGGAACGTGGACTGCTCGTCATCGGTGAGCGCACCGAACTCATCCTGGTCCGACATGGCCAGCAGGTGCGGACCCACACCGAGGCGTACCGGCCGGGTGGGCCCGGGCTGTCGGAATTAGGGCAGATTCAAGCCCGGCTCACCGGCGAGTACCTGGCGGACGTCGCGGCCGACACGCCAATCACAGCGGTCTATTGCAGCGATCTCAACCGGGCCGTCGAAACCGCCGCCATCGTCGCCGCGGCAGCCGCGCCCGGGCTCGAGCCGATGCCGGACACAGCGCTGCGCGAAGTGGACATGTACAGCCGCGATCGGGGCGGCGCGGATGTCTCACTCGATATCCAGGATCGGGCCGGCGAGGAGTTTCGGCGAACGCTGCGCTGGGATGCGTTCCCCAATACCGAAACGAGCGACGATTTTCGGCGGCGCATCCATCAGGCCTTGACGACCATCGCCGAACGCCACCCGAATGAGCGTGTTCTGGTGGTGAGCCATGCGGGAGCGATCAGCTCCTTTGTCGCAGGGCTCGTCGGCGCCGACCCCGACATGTTCTACTTCGCCGGCCACGCGTCGGTGAACCGGGTGTACTACGGGGACGATCGATTCGTCCCGCACTCACTGAACGAAACCGGCCACCTTCGTGTCCGTGCTGCGCTGACATTCTAGGAGAATTCATGACGACAATCGGCGAGTTGCCCGCCCCGATCGCCAGGTTCCTCGAGGCGATCAACAACCGCGATGCCGAGGCGGCAGGGCGATACTGCACCGACGACGTCTCCTATCACCTTTTGATGCCGCTTCCCCCGGTGGTCGGGCGACCTGCCGTAATCGCCGCCCTCGGGTCGGCGATCACCGAGGCGGAACGGGTGCAGTGGGATGTGGTGACCGTGCTGTCCACAGACGACACCGCCTTCGTCGAACGCATCGATCGCTTCTGGTTCAACGGCAACGAGGCGGCGATCGAGTGCACGGGCGTTTTCGAATTGCGCGACGGCAGAATTGCCGCGATACGTGACTATGCCGACAAGGACACCTGGCACGATCGAAAGCGTTCGGCGCTGAACCCGAGCTCCGAGTAAAAAAGGCCTCGGGACACCGTGTGCGGTGTCCCGAGGTCTTATTCGTGGCGCGAAGTTTCCATGCCGTCAACCGCGCTGGCGCATGTCGGTCAGACGCTTATCGATGATCGCCTCGGCATCGGCGACGATGCTCTCGACAACCTCCCGGCAAGGCAGCACCTCGTCGATCAATCCCTGCGTCTGGCCCGCCCACCACAAGCCTCCGTCCATGTCGCCGTTGCCGAGCACCTCACGCCGCCCACGCTCTCCCGAAGCGAGGTGCGCCACGTCCTCGAAGGTCGCACCGACCTGACGGGAAATTTCCGCGATTTCTTCCGACACGGCATTGCGAGCAACGCGCGCGGTATTGCGGAATTCGCGGAAAACCAGTTTCGTCGACCGCTCGTCGTTCGCGACGATCTGTCGTTTCACATTCTCGTGAACCGGAGCCTCGGTCGTCGCGACGAAACGGGTCCCCATATTGATCGCATCGGCGCCGAGTGCCAAGGCCGCAACCAATCCGGCACCGTCGGCGAAACCACCCGAGGCGATGATCGGAAGGCTCAGCTTACGGGCTGCCGCGTTCACCAGCACCAAGCTCGGAACGTCGTCCTCACCGGGGTGACCTGCGCATTCGAAGCCGTCGATGCTGATCGCATCCACGCCGAGCCGCTCCGCCTTGAGTGCGTGCCGGACCGCCACAGCCTTGTGCACGACCTTGACTCCGGCGGCTTTGAAGGCCGGCAGGTGGGGTTCCGGATTGGCGCCGGCGGTCTCGACGATCTTGACCCCGCCCTCGATGATCGCGTCGCGGTACTCGTCGTACGGAACCGGGTTCACCGTCGGCAGGATCGTCAAGTTCACACCGAACGGCTTATCGGTCAGAGAGCGAACCTTCGCGATTTCTTTCGCCAGGTCGGCAGGCGTGGGCTGGGTCAAAGCGGTCAGAAATCCCAGGGCGCCCGCTTCGGCCACGGCCGCGATGAGTTCGGCTTTGCCGACGGCGGTCATCCCGCCACAGACGATCGGGTGTTCGACCCCGAACTCCTCGGTGAAACGCGTCTTCAGCACGCGGTCGTTCTCCTCTTCTGCTCAGTGCGACGCCGGATCGACGACGAGTCGATGCGCGTGGCGTGGGGACATGATCCAGCCGCACAGATGTTTGTCGGCTTCGAATCGAGCGCCGTCCAGCCAACGACCGTTCGCGGCGAAGTAGCCGATTTCCCCGTCGCCGCGGGTCACCTTCACTCGCTCCTCCGCCTCGTCGCGCTCGTAGAGGTCCTTGGTGTAGGGATGGACGATTCCGTTCATTTCTCCGCCGTTTCGATGTAGCGGTCCATCAGCCGGTGCATCCATTTCAGGTTGTTCTCCTGGTAGGACGCGAAAGTCACCGTCTTCTTCCGGGCGCTTTCCAAGCCCTGCTGGACCTTCTCCATGTTGCCGCAGTCCTGGTCCAGAACGTTGCCGAGGATCCCGAGGGGAGAGCTGCTGAACGGGGTGTCGGCGTCGAGGGCTATTTCACGCGCGGGCGCGGGCCGCTCGCCGACCACCGGAGCGATCATGAAGACCTCCATGATGCAACTGCGGTGGTCATCTCCGTTGGGCCGGAATCGGTAGACGATCTTGTGTACGCCTCCCCACGGCATCAGGTTGGGAAAGACCGTGTAGGTGAAGTTGTCGACCAGCTCCGCGTCCGACCACTCCTCCACCTGCTCACCGATCAGTGCGCGCCACTTCTCGCGGGTCGTCCGCACGACATAGTCCCGGGCCGTCTCACCGCGCTCGGGTGTGATCGGAAGTTGCTCGTCGACACGGACATCCATTGTCGACCGCAGCATCTCCTCCGTGCTGGGATCCCACGGCATCATGGGTCCCACCACCTCGGAGGGGGTGATGAAGCGGGCGAAATTCTCGTAGACGTCCACTTGACAGGCCCCGAAGGCGGCGTAGGGCACGGTCTGCGGGTGGGTGGCCGGCGCGTGCCAGCACTCCATGAACGCCTCCTGCGCCACCTTCCAATTCGCGCGGATGACCTTCGAGACGTGGGTCTCGACATACCGGTCGTGGCCGTACCACAACGAAAACTGCTCGGTGAATTCGCCGAGATAGCTCTCGAGCGGCTCCGCGTCCGGATCCGGATTGATGAAGACGAAACCCGCCCAGACCCCGACACTGCACTGCGGCAGCTTGAAGTTTTCCGGATCGACGTGCTCGAACTCCCACGGCGCGGGAATGCGCTTCAAATCGCCTTCGAGGGTCCAGGCGATGCCGTGGAACGGGCAACGAATCTCGCTGCATCGTCCCGCGTACTCCTTCAGTGCCCGGCCGCGGTGCAGGCAGGCATTCGGATAGGCCCGAATCGAGTCGGGCGCCGTGCGAATGACGATGTACGACGAACCCGCGATCTCGTAGACGATGTGGTCCCCGACCTCCGGAATGTGCTCCTCCCGGCACGCGAATTGCCACACCCGGCTCCAGAGCTGCTTCTTCTCGGTTTCATGCCATTCGCGCGAGATATACCGATCGATAGAAGCCTCGTGAAAATCGAAACTTCCCGGCGACTGACGGAGGAGATGCTTGGGTACCGGCCGGCTGTCCAGCGCAAGCACATCCTGATACGTGATGCGGCGATCGCCGACATCGAGCCGTTCGCCCACTATGACCTCCTGATTTCACACGGTTTCAACGTTCGACGGGCCGAACGCCCGCAGCACTTTGCAATCCCAGCAGGCCTCGCACTTTGGCGACGACGCGGTCGACTGTCGGGTATCCGGACAACGACTTGGAGAACGGCACCGGCGTGTACGCCGCGCCGACGCGCACCGCGGGTGCGAGCAGCTCGTTGAACAACCTCTCGTTCAGCCTCGCCGCGATTTCGGCGCCAGGGCCGACGAACTCGGTCGCCTCGTGTACGACGACAGCTCGACGGGTGCGTTCGACCGATTCCTCGACGGTGGCGAAATCGAGCGGCACCAGCGTGCGCAGGTCGATGACCTCGGCCTCAACTCCCGACTGGGCGAGCGCTTCGGCGGCCTGCATGCAGACCGAGACCTGCGTGCCGTAGGTGATGAGGCTGACATCCGAACCGGGGCGGAGAATCCTCGCCTTACCCAACGGCACCCGGTGTATCCCTGCGGGCACGGGTTCCTTCACGCTGTACAACAGCCCTGAATGCTGAATCAGCAGACTCGGGTCGGGCGATTCCAGCGCCGTCGTGATCAGTCCCTTGGCGTCCGACGGCGTCGACGGATACAGCACATTGATGCCGGGCGTATGCATGAACCAGGCTTCCAGCGACTGCGCGTGCTGGGCGCCGAAATGGCTGCTGCCGATGGTCGTCGTCACCGTGATCGGCGCGGGTGTCGTTCCTCCGGTCATGTACCGGAACTTGGCGGCGTGATTGAGGATTTGGTCCATCGCCAGGGTGATGAAGTCGAAGAACATGATCTCCGCGATCGGCCGGTATCCACCGAGCGCCAGTCCCACCGCCGCCCCGGCAATGGCCTGCTCCGAGATCGGGGTGGAGCGAACCCGCAGCTCACCGAATTTGGTGGACAGCCCCTTGCTGGTCTTGAACACCCCGCCGATCGGGTCAGCGACGTCTTCGCCGAGCACCACGATCTTGTCGTTGTTCTCCATGGCCAGATGGAATGCGGAATTCAGTGCCGCAGCCATGGTCATCGTCGGAGCAGCCTCCTCGCGGACTGCGTCGGTCGTGGCGTCAGTCATTGTGCAGGCTCCTCACCCAGGTGTCATCGGCGAAAACATCGGTGTAGATATCGGACGGGGCCGGCAATTCGCAGCCCGCCGCGTAATCGAAGGCGTCGTCGACCGTCAATCGGGCCTGCTTTTCGATGTCGTCGACCTGCTGCTCGTTCAGGCGCCCTTGCTCGAGCAGCCACCGCCGGAACGCCGGCGCGGGATCGCGCTCCATCGCCGCTTTCAATTCGTCCGCCGGAACGTAGCTGTAGTCGGCGGTGCCGGTGTGACCGGTCAACCGGTAATGGATGAATTCCAGGAAGATCGGTCCCTCGCCGGCCCGCACTCGCGCCACCGCACGACGTAGTGCGTCCAGCGCCGCGAGCGGGTCGAAACCATCCACCTTCTCCGCGGGGATGGAATAGGCGCCCGCACGCTCCGCGAGGTTGGTGTTCGCCGCATACTTTGCCAACGGGGTGTGCTCGCCCCATTGGTTGTTCTGGCACACGAAGACCAACGGAAGCTGCCACAGCCCGGCGAAGTTCATCGCTTCGTGCCAGGCGCCGATCGATGTGGCGCCGTCGCCAAAGGTCACCACGGTCGCGGTGTGATCATCGTCGAGCTGTGCGGCCATCGCCAAGCCGACAGCGATCGGGAGCCCGGAGCCGACGATGCCCGTCGTGGCGGTGAACCCGATCGCCGGGTCCTGCAGATGCATCGGACCGCCCTTGCCTCGCGACAACCCCGCCCGGCGGCCGTACAACTCCGCCATGATCGACCGCAGCGACGCGCCCTTCGCCAGCGCGTCGCCCAGGTTCCGATACGTGGAGACCAGCCGGTCTCGCGGGGTGAGCACCTCGCCCAGCGCCGCGCATACCGCCTCCATCCCACGAATCGGGTAGAACGCGGCCTGCAACCGCCCCGCCTTGGACTCGGCCACCGACTTCTGGTCGGCCAGCGCCGTGGTACACATCAACCGATACATCCGGCTCAAAGCCTCGGCATCCGGGATCTCCCCCGCGGATGTCTTCGCCCCAACAGCACTGGTCATGCGTCGGCCTCCTCTCGTGTCGTGGCCGGCACGAATTCACGAGCGGCCGATGCCGAACAAGGTTCGGAATCGCCGACGCCGGCGACATCGAAGTCGGTCATGAGGTGTGAACATCCTCTCGGGGTAGGGCATCGGCGGCCGCAATGGCCAGATGAAGCGTGTCGTTGAGACAGATGACGCTTCGCACGCCGGTGCGACTGATACGGAAGCGGGTGAGCGAACCGGACTCGGGCACTGGCACAACTCCGAGGTCGACGTCGTAGATCTCCGCCGCGAGCTCCCGCACCGCCTGTGGGCTGGACACGGCGAGCACTCGTCCACCGGCATGGGCTGCGATCAGGTCGTTCAGGTGGCTCGTCGGTGCGGCTACCGGCTCTGCGTCCACGAGACGCCGCAGCGCCGGCAGGAAGCCGAGCGAGCGATCCGGAAGATAGGCCGCGGTCCACGGTAGGTCGCCGAGGCGTGCGGCAAGGGCTTCGATCATCGCGTGCGGATCCAGCCCGCGACTGTCGGCGCCGTGGCTCAGCACCACCAACTCCATAGCGACTCCTTAGGACTGTCACGCACCGGTGACGTGACACTTTTACTCTATTACTGGACTATTTGCGTGTCGAGGGCTGGAGTCGCGGAATCTCGTTCAGGCTCAGCACCCGCCAACCCTCGGAAGCGTGCTCGTACCGATGCAGGGACGCATATCCCGGCTCCATGACCCGAATCCGCTCCGGAACCCCCAAGACCTGACATGTCCACGCGTTGATCACCCCGCCGTGGCATACGGCCAGGACTCGCCGATCGGTACGACCTTCGGCCATCCGGCTGACCACATCGGAGACGCGCGCATGAAATTCCGCGCTGGTGAGTCCCCACGGTGACAGATCACCGGCGAAATAGTGCGCCCAGACGTCCGCTTCGCCGTTGTCGTAGTGGACATAGGGGGCGCCATGATCGAATTCGACGAGGCCGTCGTCGAGGACGACGGGCAACCCGAGCCGATCGGCGACGATGTCCGCCGTCTCACGCGCTCGAAGCTGGGGCGAACTGTAGATGACATCGAACGCTTCATGCGCCAAGTAGGGCAATGCCGCGGACGCCTGCGCCACCCCGCCACTCGACAAGCCCGGATCCCTAGGATCAGCGCCGTCGCGGACAGGTTCGCCGTGGCGCATCAGGACCAGGTGCATGCCAGCTCACTCCCTCGGTGGACATGTGATCGACCTCTCAGCTAAGCTCGAATTAGTCTATCACTAGATGATCGGACGTTAGATCAAGTTACGACGACAGAGAGAACAGGGGAATTCCGTGGCTCACGAGTTCGCCATCCTGCAAGCGGCACGTCTGAAAGGACGGCTGTCCCCCGCCCTCGCTGCCGACTCCTGCGGCATCGACGCCGACACCGCATTGTCGGAATTCGACACGCTTCGCGACGCCGGATACGTCAAGGGAGAGCCGAGCGTGCGCCTGACCCCGGAAGGCCGCGAGCGGCTCGCAGCGCTCGTCGCCGCCGAGCGCACCGGCGTAGACCAGGCCGAACTGGCCGCCCTGTACGAGGAGTTCGATCACCACAACACCGACCTCAAGCAGGTCATCAACGCCTGGCAACTCAAGGCGGGCGCACCGAACGACCACAGCGACAGCGCGTACGATCGGTCCGTCATCGAGCGGCTCGTCAGCCTGCACGCCGGATTCGCGCCCCTTGTCAGCCGGATCGCGGCGGTCGCCCCGAGGTTGGCGGCCTATTCGCGCCGGTTCGAGCATGCTGTGGAGCAGATCGAGACCGGCGACATCAGCTTCATCGCTCGCCCGATAGCAGACAGCTATCACACCGTGTGGTTCGAATTCCACGAGGAGCTCATCGGCCTGCTCGGCCTGACTCGCGCGGAAGAAGCGGCCGCGGGCCGCGCCGTCTAGGAGGAACTTGTTCATGAGTCTGATCTGGCTGGGAGATACCCCCGACCTCGACCCGACGCTCGTCGGTGGAAAGGCCCGCAGCATCAACCGGATGCGTGCCCTCGGAATGCCGGTTCCCCCGGCGTTCGTGCTGTCCACGGAATTTTGCGCCGCGGTGAACGACAACAGCGGCCGACTGACCGAGACGGCGTTGAGCTGTCTGCGAGAGGGACTGTCCCGACTCGAAACCACACTCGAACGCCGACTCGGTGGCTCGGACCGCCCGCTGCTCGTCGCGGTTCGTTCCGGCGGCGCCCGGAGTATGCCGGGAATGATGGATACCGTGCTCAATCTGGGCATGAACGACTCCGTCGAGGCGCGTCTGGCGGAGATCACCGGGGATTCGGCGTTCGCGGCTGACACCCACCGTCGCTTCCGCGAGCAGTTCGAGCGCGTCGTCGGCGCCCAAGCCACCGGTGATCCCTGGAAGGACCTGGTACTGGCCGCGGAGGCCGTCTTCGCCTCGTGGAATTCACCGCGCGCACGCGCCTATCGCAGCCACCACCAGATCAGCCACGACGGTGGCACGGCGGTCACGGTCCAGGCCATGGTTTTCGGCAATTTCGACGACAAGTCCGGCACCGGCGTTCTCTTCACTCGCAATCCACTGAGCGGAGATCCGGAACCCTACGGCGAGTGGCTTGCGCGCGGGCAGGGCGAAGACGTGGTGTCCGGGCGCTTCAACGCCATGCATCTCGATGAGCTCGAAGTGCGGATGCCGCAGGTACACACCCAGCTGCTCGATCTGGCTCGCACACTGGAAAAGCACGGCGGAGACGCGCAGGACATCGAATTCACTGTGGAGGCCGGTCGACTGTGGCTGCTGCAGACGCGGGCGGCCAAGCGGTCCCCGCAGGCCGCGGTCCGTATCGCGGTGCAGCTGGCCGACGAGGGCATCATCGAACGACACGAAGCGGTCCAGTTGGTCACCGATGCTCAGATCGCCGCGGCGACCGCACCGCACGTGGATCCGGTCGCTCGGGAGAAGGCGACCGTGCTTGCCTCCGGGGTTCCGGCGTGTCCGGGCGTCGCGACCGGCCGCGTGGTGGGCAGCTGTGAGGAGGCCGAAGATCTGTCCGATGCCGGGGTGCCGGTCATCCTGGCCAGACCGACGACCGATCCCGATGATGTCGGTGGCATGGTGGTTTCCGTCGCGATCGTCACCGAGATCGGCGGATCGACGAGCCATGCCGCGGTAGTCAGCCGGGAGCTGGGCACGCCCTGTGTGGTCGGGTGCGGACAGGGCGTCATGGAGGCACTGATCGGCAAGACCGTGACCGTTGACGGGACGAACGGCGAGGTGCTCGAGGGTGAGCTACCGCGCGCCGACGGACACGGTGACGAGCATGAATCGGCCGCCCGCTTACGCGAATGGTCGCAAGCCCACGCGGTTCAGGTGGCGCCGTGACCTTCGCGGCCCGAATCGCTGAACAGCGGCCGAACGAGACAGCCCTGCGAGACCGCGACCAGGCATTGACCTGGCAGCAAGTCGACCAGCGGCTGCGCCCGGCCGTCAACGCGCTGCTGGCAACCGACCTCGGCCCGGCCCGGCGGGTGGCGATCATCGCCGCGAACTCGGCCGATACGCTGCTCGCCTATGTGGCGTGCACATTGGCCGGCGTCTCGGCGGTCGCCGTCAATTCACATCTCACCGCCGCCGAAGCCGCCTACATCCTGACCGACTCCGAATCACGCGTCGTGCTCTGCGACACCGGGACTGCACAGGTTGCGGTCGAAGCGGCCCGGTTGGCAGGTATCGAAAGCGTCGTCGCATGGGGCGACGGACCCTTACCACCGGGGGTGATGGGGTGGCACGAGTGCTGTCGCGACCAGGACGAGCCACGCACCGACATCGAACCGCGGCGGACCCTCGTGTACACCTCCGGAACAACCGGCCGGCCCAAGGGTGTCGAGCTGCCGCCCACCTCGTGGGTCGGCGGTGAGGACATCGATGTCCACCTCGAACGACTCGCTCAGAATCGGATGGTCGACTACGGACGTCACCTCGTCGTCGGACCGATGTATCACTCGGGTCCGCTCACGTCGACACGGCTGTTCGCCGGCGGTGTGCCCGTCACGGTGCTCGGTAAGTTCGACGCGGACCGGCTGCTGGACGTGATCGAGCACGATCGCATCGGCTCCTCGATCATGGTGCCGACACATTTCCAGCGCCTGCTGGCGCTACCGGAATCGAGGCGTGCGGCCGCGGACATCTCGTCGTTGCAGTACGTCCTGCAGGTGGGCGCGAAATGTCCCGCTCCGGTCAAGCAGGCGATGATCGACTGGTTCGGGCCGATCGTGTGGGAGAGCTACGGCGCCAGTGAGGTCGGGACCACCTGCATGATCAGCGCGGCCGAATGGCTGGAACGACCGGGCTCCGTGGGCCGGGCGATTCCGCCGTTCGAAGCGTTCGTCAAGGATGACAACGGCGAGCCCGCGCCACCCGGCACCGAAGGACCACTCTGGTTCCGCGACACGACCGGCAACGGCATCACCTATATCACCGGAACCCGGAGCGGCGCGGAATTCACCCTCGGCGAAGTCGGCCGCATGGACGACGTGGGGTATGTCTGGATCACCGACCGCCACACCGACATGGTGGTTTCGGGCGGAGTCAATATCTATCCCGCCGAGGTCGAGCAGGCCCTGATCCAGCATCCGGCGATCGCCGACATCGCCTGCTTCGGCCTGCCCGACCACGATTTCGGTGAAATTCTCGTCGCGCTGGTCGTGCCCACCGACAGCACGCGGCCACCGACCCACACCGAAATCGACCAGTACGCACGAAAGATGCTGGCCGGCTACAAGATTCCGAAACGGGTCTATGCGATCGATGCACTACCGCGAACACCTGTCGGCAAGCTCGACAAGAGAACCATGCGATCGCTGCCGTCCAGCGACACAGCCGATCTCGTCCTCCTGGACAAGGAAGTGAGTGCAACACAATGACTTTCGACGCTCCCGTAGCCGTTGTGACCGGCGCCGGTCGCGGCATAGGTGCCGCAATTTCACGACGACTCGCTAAGGACGGTTTCCGAGTCGTCGCCGTCGATCGCGATGGTGCGGCCGCAGTACACATCGCCCGCGAGATCGACGGAATTCCAGCACCGTTGGACATCACCGACAGTTCGGCCGCCGCCGAGTTGTCGGCGTCCCTCCCTCGCGTGGATGCGTTGATCAACAATGCCGGAATCTTCCCGCCCGCGCCGATCGCTTCCGTGTCGGTCGACGAATTCCGGAAAGTGATGGATGTCAACGTCATCGGAACGCTGGTGATGACCCAGGCATTCCTCCCGCAACTGACATCTGCCTCGCCCGCGGCGGTCGTCAACATCGCGTCGATCGCCGCCAAGGCGGTGACGCCGGGTACCGCCGCCTACTCCCCCTCCAAGGCGGCGGTGGTATCGCTCACGAAGTTGTGCGCGGTCGAATTGGCGGACCGAGGGATTCGGGTGAATGCCATCGCACCGGGGGGCGTTGCGACGGAGGGCACCGCAGGGGTCTCCGCTGACGAGGAGCGGGAGGCACGTTTCAATGCGCTCGTCCCACTCGGTCGTCGCGCACGACCGGAGGACATCGCTGACGCCGTCCCCTTCTTTCTGAGCGACGACGCACGCTACATCACCGGACAGATTTTGTATGTGGACGGTGGGTTGACCGAAGCGACCATCAATTTCCTTCGGGCGGCTCAGTCCGCGGGCTGAGCAGAGCTACTCCACGCGATCGCGAAAATGCATGTGCAGTAACGAAACCGGCTCGAACATGGGTAGTGTTCGAGCCGGTTTCGTTTGTCCGGCAAGCTCAGGCAGACCGGGCGGCGTCGGCCCGCTCCAGCACCTTGACGAGATTTTTCGCGCCATCGACGAGAATTCGGTCGCCCTCACCGATAGCCCGAGTCCCGTTCTCGGTGCCGATCACGTATGGAATGCCGAGTTCACGAGCGACGACCGCACCATGGCTGGCCGAGCCACCGATGTCGATCACCAAGGCCTCGGACAAAGCCATCAAAGGCGCCCAGCTGGGATCGGTGAACCGGCAGACGAGGATATCGCCGGGGTCGAGATCCACTTCCTGTTCGGGATCGGTGACGACGCGAGCGCGGCCCTCGACGGTGCCGCCGCCCCCGGCGGCGCCGGTCACCTCCGTCACGGTGCGACCACCCAGTTCCGCTTCGATCGTGATCGGTTCGGGCATGCCATGGAACGCGAGAGGCAAGACCATCGACTTGTATTCGACCCGCGTCGCCCGCCGCACATCGACGATCTCCTGGGGATTGGCGAGCGTTCCCGCAGCGAGTTCCTGGCATTCCTCGATAGTGAAGAAGAAGATGTCGTCGACCTGCTGCAATGCGCCGAGCGCGACTTGCTGCGCCCCGAATTCACGTGCAGCCCAACGGCACTCATCGATGGCCATCAGATACGCAGCCTTACCTACCTGCAAGGTGCGCACGATATTGCGCATCCGGCGCAGCAGCCACCGCATCGCCGGCCGCTTCGCCGCGGGCGTGGCCGCGAGCAGCCGTTTCTCCGCCTCAGCGCCGGCCGCCTGCGCGCGGGCAGCCCGATCCGCGGGCCGTTCCCGCTGTGCCGTGGCAGCGGCCAATGCACGAATCGGCGCAGGGTTCTCCCGCCACACAGTCGTGAAGGCGTTGCCTTCGTTCGGACCGTGATATCCCCACGCCCGCAGGAATTCGCCCTCGGTGAGCTCGCCCCGCCCCAAGCGCCAGAGATCGTCTGCCATGCGCGTCTCGTTCACGTCGCCCACGCCGGAGAGCAACTCCACCGCCAATCCGGAGTCGCCGGCCTGCTCCGCAGCCCCGGTCACAGCACTCTGGCCGCCTTGGAACATGAAGCGAATAACGCAGTGCTGGGAGAAGATCTTGACGAAGTCCTCGCGTGCCGCCACCAACCGATCAATTGGTGGGATCTCGGACCATTGCGCTGAAGACCCGGATTCGTACACCGTACCCAGCCACTTCGCATACATCTCGTCGTGCATGCGGCGCAGGCGCTTACCGGTACGCAGCAGCGTGATCGGCGCCTTGAACATGAGCACCGGCACGCGCCGGAGAGTGCCGTCGAACTTCGGGGCATCCGCCCGCACACTGCCCATCAGATCGCGTTCGAAGTCGTCCCCGTCCACTCCCGGCAGGGCGGACATGATCTTCTTGATCGCATCCACGTTGAGGGCCTGCCGCCCGTAGAAGCACGACAGCCCTCGATCGTTGACATCCGGCGAGACCAGCACCTTTTTCTTCGGTACGACGCCGAATGCCGACATCGAGTACAACCAGCCCAGCTCGGCCGACCCCTCCCAGACGCTCCAGCACATCGGGGTCATCACATCGGGACATGCTTCGCCGAGATTGGTGCTGGTCCAGTACCGATCCGGCTCAGAGGTGCCACGAATCGGGTCAGTGACGCTAGTGGACACGAACGTTCTCCTTGCTCCGGTGCGGCGCGTCTTCGGCAGGGCTGCGCATTCCTGGCAACCGCAGCGACGTATGGCGCGCGACACGACTAGGTCTGCTTGTGATGGACAGCACAATTACACTCTATTAATAGACTATTTTGCAATAGACAACACCGGGTTTCCGGACGTAACTACTCGGCTCGGCGTCGCGGCGCCGTCGAACCACCTCCGTTACCCATCCGGTTAGGTCGAATGCACGAGTGTGACGGGTCCACAAGACAGTCGTGTAGACGACCAAATAACTTTGCTAGTAGACTTTTAGTGGTCCTGCCGAATCAGAGGAGGCCAGCGTGACGCGAACACAGAGGATGCCCGACACCGCATCCGATCCGGTCGATTGGGCCCGGCACTACTGGGAACAGCAGCGATTGGACGGCGATGAGCAGAGGTTCCTCGCATTGACTTCACTGCTGCGCTATCAGCGGATCGTCACCGACGCCGTCGACACCGAACTTCGATCGCACGGCCTCAACATGACCGACTACCTGTTGCTCATGACGCTGCAGTTGTCGGAAACCGGCACACGCTTGATCTCCAGCTTGGCGCGCAACCTTCTGGTGCATGCCACGACGGCGACGCTGGCGACCGACCGGCTGGAGCAGCGAGGGATGCTACGGCGCAGCCCGCACCCCACCGACCGTCGCGCAACCTGCGTCACCATCAGCAAACACGGCCGCGAAATCGTCGAGAACGCAACACGTGGACTGACAACGATCGACTTCGGAATGCAGGGCAGCAGCACCGAGGACATCAACCGCCTGCGCGAAGTACTCACCGCCATGCGGCATTCACTGGGCGACGCATAGGTTCCACCAAGGCGGAACTGGCCGGAACAAGCAGGGACGCGGGCATCGCCCGCGTCCCTGCTTGTTTTCTGCACCCCTCGAAAACGCCCTCACCAGGAACTCCCGACGCAGGACCACAACCAACAGATTCGGTCGAATCCAAAATAATCTATCCATCAATAGTCGAGAATGCTATAAAGTGACTCAGGTCATACGACCTGTCCGGCGCTCATGGAGCAGCGGTCTGGCTATCTACGCCGTCCGCTGGCGTCGCGGCTGATCACTTACACAGAATCACCGGCCATACCCGACGCATACCCGAAGCGTGCGGGGGTCGGCTCGACATGAGGGAGTCAACGATGACCGTCCGAAAGTCCGCAGTGGTGTGGCTTGCGCTGGGGGTCGTGCTGATAGCAGCCGCAGCGATCATCAGATTCGTCGCGCTGCCGGCCTTGACGAAGCTTCCTGCCGATCTCGATCAATCGCAGAAGTACGAGGGCACGATGCAGACGATCGACCCGAAAGCGTTCGCCGCTAACGATCTTGCACACCTGCTGACTCCGGAAATGCCGATCACAGCCGATCGCTCGCTCAAGGTCGATACGGTGAGCGGCGATACGGCAATCGTCACGAGCAAAGCCTTGCTGAGTCTGCCTGACGGGTCGACGCAACCGGACGTGCACACCTACGCGGTGAGCCGGGTCGACTACTCGCCGGTCGCGATCAGCGAGACGCAGGAGAAGTCTTTGGTACCCAACAACGACCAGTCGTCCTTCGAAGCCCACAAGGGCCTGGCGTTCAGCTGGCCCATGGATCCGCCGAAGGACGGCACCGCGCTCTACGACCCGGTCACCCGCACCGCGCAACCGGCAACGTTCCAGAACGAAAGCACCCTCGAAGGCCGCGACGTCTACAACTACAAGATCGATGCGGCCGGACCTATTGCCAGCCCCTCCGTTCTCAGCCAGTTCAAGGACTTCCCCAAGCAGTTGCCGAAAGCCGCGGTCGCCGGCCTGCTGCAGGCGGGGATCGTTCCCGAGCAGTCCCGGGCCACACTCACCGCGGCGCTGCCGGCCATGCCCGACCTTGTCACCATCGGTTTCGGTAGCACCAACCTGATCAACGCCGCCGTCGACAGCCAGTTCGGGGCGCCGTTGAAGGTGAACCAGACACAGGGAATGTATGTGACCGTGCCGGTCGACGGGAAGGACGTCCCCACGATCCCGTTGTCGATCGTGAAGCTGCACACCGCCGATTCGGCGGTCACCGACACCGCCCACACCCTGTCGAAGAACGCCACCATGCTGTCTCTGCTCGGCGTGTGGCTGCCGATCGTCCTCCTGGTCGTCGGTATCGTCCTCGCCGCGGTGGCGGTGCTACGCTGGCGCAAGCCTGCGCCGGCCGCGGCGACTCGGTAAAACTCTCGAACAATCACTCGGATCGATCAGACCCGGCTCGGCAAAGTACTCGCTGAGCCGGGTCTGTCGACTGTTCGGCTCTGGCTCACTTTCGGTGGTGGCCGGGCTATGCCAGCAGGATGCGGTGTCGGAGTAGCTGAAAACTGGCCCTGCCATACATTTGTCGCTTGATCAGCTTGGTTTTCGTGTTGACGCACTCGATCGGACCGTTGCTGAAAGGCACGGTCAGGCCAGCGATCGCTGCGTCGTGGTCTTGGTCGAGACCGCGTAGAAACGGACCGAGTTCGGTCAGCCCGGCCTCGCGGCCCTGCTTCATCCAGGCGTCTAGCTCGTTGCCGCGGCGTTCGGTCAGGATCGCAGCGAACTCAGCGACCAGCCGGGCAAGGTCGGTCATCTCGGGGCAAGCAGCGACGAGCTCCTCCAAGTGAGTTCGGCGTCCAACAGGAAGATCGGTGGGCCGGCTCATGATCCATGAGGTCAGCCGCCGTGGGGAGGGAGTGATGCGGTCGCTCTCGGCGCGGCCCTGGTTGAGGTATTTGTGCAGCAGGTTCGCCGCTGCCGGTGTAGCCGAGAGTTGTGATCTCGTGGAACAGGTGCGGGACCGGAACACCGGGCTGCTCGATGCGGCGGCGGCGCAGATGGTCGCGATAGGGGTCGACCAGGCAGGCCCGGTAGTATGGTGGGCGGCGCAATTGATCTGGTTCGGGTGCGCGGGCATAGCGTTTCACCGTGTTCAACGCCAGGCCGAGGCGGCGGGCGCAGTCCGGCAATCCGACGCCCTGATTCAGCAGGTCGTGCACCGCATGCCAGCGTTCCAGCGTGGTGGTCTCGCGGGTGAGGGTCTGTCGTTTCGGGCCGGCCGCGGCCCAGCATCGGCCATGGGCGGCGACGACCTCTCGCACCGATCGGGCCAGACCGTGCCAGAGGTGCCAGCGATCGCTGACCTGCAGTGCACCGGGTCGCGCGCGGCGGATCGCTTCGGCGTAGGTGGCCGATCCGTCGCGGACGACGACCTCGACGTCAGGATGGCCGCGAAGCCATTTTTCGAGGGTTTCAGATTTGCGGTCGGCCAGGACGTCAATTCGTTCATGAGTCACGGCATCGATAACCGCTGTGCCGTAACGGTTTCGGCGTCGCAGGGCGAAGTCGTCCACGCTGATCACCCGGGGAACCGGGCGGCGCGGCAGCGGGATCGCCAGTAGCACCCGCACCGCGGTGTGTCGGGAGAGTCGAACCGGCAACGCGGCCAGCACGCGGACCGCAGCCCGACCGGCCAGTTCCTTCACGATCGCCCGCACCTGACCAGTCAGCCGGGTCGTTCGCCGTTGGTAGCGTTCGAGCAGCCCAGGAACCTGTTCACGAAAGGTCCTGCAGCACTGCGGCGTCGGGCAAACCAGCCGACGCACCCGCACCCACACGACCACCAAGCGGCCGTCGACCGGCAGATCCGCCACGGTCCGGTGATGGTAGCTGTGGACCTTCGACGACTCCGCCCCGCACCGCGAGCACACCGCCGGGACCAGCGCCGTCCTGGCCCGCACCACGACCCGTGGGCCCTCATCGACAACATCGTCCACGATCAGCGTCGACAAACCCGAGAACACCAGCCCCACAGCAACATTCGCCACACACACCAAGGCATCGTGCCGTCACGGTGTATCGACTACCACCGAAAGTGAGCCAGAGCCGACTGTTCGATGAACCGTTGCGCCGCCAAAGAGCGATTCGCCGCCACACAGACGCTGCCTTAAGTTCTCTTGTTTGCCTGCAACACCGGCGGGATGACGAAGTCCGCAAACCAGTCCGCCGGATCGCCCGGATACATCTCCGGCAGCGCAACAAGACAGAAGTTGCTGGACATGAACCACCGGATGATTCGGCTGTCGTCCAGATCTTCCTTCAGCTCGCCTCGCTCTCTCCCCAGCCGCAGAATCGGCTCCCAATACTCCTGCTGAGTAGCGAGCAGATCCTCATCGTTGGATACGAGAAACGAAGTGATCTGCTCACTGTCGCGACTCAGTTCAACAGAGAGGAAACCGTCCTCCCGGATGAGTTGGGCACCGGATACCAGCGATGCGAGAATCAGGTCTTGTACCTCCCCTTCAACCGGCAGTCGTTGCCGGCGAAGCTGGTTCACCGCACGCACCTCTCGGAGAATCACCTCTTTGACCAGGTCCTGTTTGCGACCGAAGTAGCGGTACACGTTCGGCCGTGCGATGCCGACACGCGCGGCGATGGTGTCCATCCGCGTGGAACCGATTCCGGCCCTGAGGAACTCGTTCTTAGCGACCGCGACGATGTGATCGCGGGTAGACATATCGACCATAGACAGATCCTCGCTCTATCGATTGTTCATCTCTAGACATAACTGCCGCAGAGTGGTTACCATCACATTACAAAATCAAGTTTTGTCATAGGAGGCAAGCATGGCGACGAGCTGGAAGCTCGGAGACTTCGCTACCCGACCGGTCGTAGGTGCTTTCGAGACCGACCCGGACGAGATGGACCTGCTCGCAGCGAAACATGGTCTCGGACTGCAGAAGTCGTGGCTGTATGGGTTCTTCCGCGATGGCGAAGGACTGACCTACTGCATGGAGCGCAACTTCGTCGGTTCCCTCACCTCAGGGTTGTTCGTCATGACTCAAGACGGCAATCTGGAGAACGAGCTGAACGTCCACCCCGACTCGGGTCGCAGTGCCCGCGGTGAACTCAAGCGAGTGCTGACCGGCAAAACCCGGCGTTGGCACGAGCCTGTGTTCCAGCGCCTCCCCCAAGGCTGCTTTCCGGAAGGTGAGCAGCCGATGGATCTCGAGTTCAGTCAGGATCGGCTCGTCTACAGCGAGGGCGACATTCTCGACATGGAGGGAGAATCGGCCGGCCTCGGTATGCAATTCTTCATTCCCTCGCTCGAGCGGCCCCTGCTGTACACCAGCACCTGCTTCTGGATGACCGGAACGTTCCAGGGCAAGGAAGTGTCGGGTCCAATCTGGTTCGACAACTCCTTCTGGAAGCACGGAGTCGAGTGGAAAGAATACGGATACTTTCTGGACTACCAGATCATGTGGCATGTCTTCTGCAACAAGTTCGACGATGGTTCGTACGAGTGGGGCCACCTGGTGTCCGGCCGCAACGGCTTCTCGCCCGGCGTCGTCATCCAGAGTTCCGGGGAGGTGGAGCTCACCTCGGACACCGATGCATGGTTCGACCTGGACGACGATAGGTGGCCGGTCGAAGCGACGTTCAAGGTGGGCGACGCTACCTACCGGATGGACGGCCCCAAGAACGGCCGCATGACACAGTTTTCCGAGTCACGATGGGCCGGATACCGGGCCCAGCTCGGCAAGTCCCGGCGCGACGGAGACACTCGCACGCTTGTCGACGGCCTGACCTGGAACGAAGGGTTCCCCGTCGACCGGGTCGGCCCTGACGGCAAGCCGGCCTGACACTGATCAACAAGTGACTGGTCGCGCCCGCATCTCGGCAATTCAGGGCGCGACCGGTTACATCTCGTCCGCGGTGCACCAACCCCAATACTGCGCTCCTTCGATCACATCGGGCGCGGCCCACTCGGGCGCGAGGTGGATGGCTGTCTGCGGCCATGCTCACCCCTCCTGGCACCCATATCCGACTCAGACAGATCGAAGGGATTCTCCGAATGTCAGTGCTGACTCCAGCGACACCCACGCTGTTCGACCCGGTGCACGTCACCTCCGAGCCCGACCGGTTCTGGACCCTCGCCAATACCGGCGAGGTCACCCCGGGAATTCTCGCGGCCCTGGACTGGAGTGTTTGGGACAATTTCGAGCTCGCGGTGCGCCGCGCCTGGTGCGACCTCGGGATCATGCGCCCTCGCGACGTCTATCTTCCCGACGATCCGAATTTGCGCCAGACCTCACCGTTCTACGGGCGGCACGCGCTCAATGTCGACTACGTTCGAAACTTCATGGGATCTGTGCCCGGAGCCTCACCGAATGACTTCGAGCGCGATATCTGCGGGACGGTGCGCAGCGGAATGCCGGACGAAAAGGGCAGTTATCGTCGAGTGCCGGCCATGCTTCGGAAACTGCCGGGAACCTACCGCCGCACGAACCGCGACTTGCAGCAGCTTCACGACGAAACCCTCGTGTGGTGGCGAGCAGAGGTGCTGCACGGCAATGGCTCGAGTGACCCGCTATCGGATTTGCGAGCGGCCGGAGAGCGCTTCCGCGAGACGATGAGCTTGCACATCAGGGTGCGCACATTTCTGCAAGGTGTCCAAGGTGCCCTGGTCGGGCAGGCGGAGACGGCGGGACGACCAGATCTCGCGCTCGCGTTGTTCGCCGGGTTCGGCGAAGTGGCCGAAGCTGCTCTGGCCGAAGATATCTGGGCGTTGGGCGCGGGGAAAATCGACATGCCCGAATTCATCGAACGTCACGGGTTCTACGGCCCGAACGAAGGGATGGTGTGGACCTGCTCATGGCGCGAAGATCAGCAACCGCTTCACAATCTCCTTCGCTCGATGTCCGGTCGTGGCTCCGATGGCGGCGCCGCGCGAAGCAAGGCGGCGTTCGCGGCTCGTGAGCAGGCCGAGCGGGACCTCATGGCCGAGATGTCGCCGATCAAGCGGAGATTGACGCGTTTCCTGCTCGACCAGGCGGCCACGCAAGTGCGTAACCTCGAACTCGGCAAGGCGAGCTACCACATCGCGCTCGACGGCTGCCGGGCCGCAGCGCGCCGCGTCGGAAGCGATCTGGAGCGTCGCGGAGTGCTGACCTCTGCCGAAGACGTCTTCTTTCTCACGATCGACGAACTCACCGCTACCCCCGACAATGTGCGGGAACTCGTCGCATTCCGGCGGCAGCGCCGAAAGGAATACCAGGCCGTCCAACTCCCGATGACTTTTTACGGTGTGCCCGAGCCAGTGCAGACCACGGGGAGCGACGACGGTGTTCGAGAACTGATCGGCATCGCAGCCAGCAACGGTGTCGCAGAGGGACGTGCACGAATTATCGGATCCGCCGAGGAGGACGAAGACCTGTTCGTCGAAGGCGACATACTGGTTTGCTACAGCACGAACCCGAGCTGGACACCGTTGTTCACCCTCGTCGACGCCGTTGTCATCGACATTGGGAGTACCGCCAGCCACGGCGCCATCGTCGCCCGAGAGCTGGGCATTCCGTGTGTCATCAATACCGGTAACGGTTCGCAGGTCATCCACAACGGAGATACGATCCGCGTCGACGGCACTCGGGGCATCGTCACAATTCTCGAACGAGTCTGAGAGACGGGCCTCGGTGCCTCAGCCTGACCCATGCGAAGATCACCATCCCGGGCACCGAAGTCCGCCGGCAAACGTAACCACCGCATCCTTCGCGGTAGCCTGCGGTGCAGCCGAAAGTTTCGACTACGCAATACAAGTCGTAAGGCTGGGCCCAACACGGTGCCTCTCGTTCGCGAGGATGAGAGGCACCGTGCCGCAGAGAGCTTCAGTTCTTCCGCTCTTACACGATCAGTGCACCGTGACTGTTCCGGCCCCACCGTCGACCGTCAGACGGGTCCCGGTTCGGATGCGCTTGGTCGCGTCCTTCACTCCTAGAACACACGGAATGCCCAGCTCTCGGCTGACGATCGCGGCATGGCTCATTACCGCGCCGACATTCACAACCACAGCTTCCGCGGACGTGAACAACGGTGTCCAACCAGGATCGGTCAACGGGGCTACCAAAACCTCCCCTGGCTCGAGGTCGACTGCCTCCTCCGGGTCGAGGATGACTCGCGCAATGCCCGTGGTGACTCCGGCGCAGGCGGGGAGACCGCTCAACACCTCGCCGCTCATCGCGACATCGACAACCGGGTCCTTTCGACGGACCCACGTGGTAACCGGCGGCACCTTACCCGTTTCGATGATGAATGGCGGCTCGAGCTCGGACAGTTCGTCGAACCACGCCCAGCGTTCCGCTATCAGATCGCCGAACCCGCCCGGATTCGCGATCAGTGCGTCGAGTTCGTCTTCGCGGAACATCATGATGTCGTCCGGTCGGCGGAAATGTCCCTGTGCGGCATATCTGCGGCCGAGTTCGACCATGGGAAGCCGCCCCTCGTGCAGCACCCGCACGGTGTTGGTCTTGCTCTGCTCACGGGCCGGAGAGTAGACGGCCACAGACCGCAGCGCGGCCTCGATTCTGACCAGTTCCGGGGTGCCCGCAAGGTGTTCGCACAACTGAGCCAGCGCCTCCTCACGCTCGGCACGCAACCGACGTGCCTGCTCCGCCGGACTCTTCTCGGGGGGCTGCAACCGCATTCGGTCGATCATGCCCAACGGGATGGCAGGAAACGACTCCCACGTTTTCGCGTTCGCTTCCCACTCCTGCGTCGAGCGGGAGCCGAAGCGGTACAAGAGGTCATCGAACCCGGCGACGAATTCGGCGACCTCGGGGTCGGCAGATCCTCGCAGCCGTCGTTCCAGGTCGCTTGGGCCGGCTTCGAACTCCGCTCGGACGGCCGCCGATTCTCGAGCCATACGCCCCAATTGCCACATGACTTCGTTCGGAGCGGCTGATGCCACGTTCCCGAGCCCGCTCATCAGCGTTACCGAAAGACTCGGCTCTCCCAACGGCGCAAGAGCCTCTTCGAGCGCTCCGGTGACCACCGAACCCTCGTACACCATGCGCAGATGCGTGCGCAGCAAGGGCGGATAGATTTCGCGAAGCACGTGGCGCTGCCGCTCCAGTAATTCTGCGTCCGTCATCGCTGCCAGATCAGGGCGCTCCGCTCGCAGCTTCTCCGCCAGCAGCCGGTGCTCCTCGAGGTCCGGACGTTCGGTCTCCGACATCACGCGGCCGATGGTGTCGACAATGCGGTGGGTGTATTCCGGCTTGTCATCGTCCGGATGAGGCACGTAGGCCGGTGCCTTGGTGTCGCCGAGGTAGGTGCGATCCATGAGATCGGGTGTCGCGCCGGGCATTCGCGCACCGAATGTCCGCATATTCGACAGGTTCAGGTAGACGTATCCGTGCACCAGTCCCTGGATGTCGAGAGTGTCGGGCCGAAATTCGTCCAGGTCGAACGCACCGAACTCCGCCAGCGCTTGCTTCCACTCGCGCTCGTTCGGCGGTCCACCGATCATCGTCCAGAACAGAGGCGTGGCGACGGTGCCCGCCACCTCCGCGACGTTGGCGCGTGTATAGACCGGCCAGCGCGTGCTGAGCTCGTTGTCGACCACCCACGGCTTCGTGATGTCCACCATGACGCAGCGCTCCTCTTCATCTTCGATGCCGCTTGCGGTTGACGGTACCAGATAACACAACTATTGATAGTTAGAGTTCTTAGGAGGGAACATGGACGATCCGTTTCGGTTGGACGGCAAGACGGTGCTGGTTACAGGTGGAACGAAAGGTATCGGACTCGCGACTGCTCAGCTCATGCAGCAACGCGGCGCGGACGTGGTGATCTGCGGACGAACGGAGGACACCGGCACAGCCGTTGCGGAGCAGAACGGCCTCACTTTCTACCGCGCCGATGTCACCGACGAGAACGACGTCCGCGCCCTGGTCGACGCCTGCGATACACGCCACGGCGGGATTCAGGTATTGGTGAACAACGCGGGCCCGACCGATCTGCTGCACACGCGAGACGTTGACGGGCCGATCGGCACCGTTACCCCCGGCGCCTGGCGACAACTGATCGATCGCACTCTCACCTCGTGCTTTCTCACGACCCACTACGCCCTCGAGCCGATGGTCCGAGCCGGCTCCGGAGCGATCGTCAACATATCGTCCATCGCGGCCGCGCAGGCCATGCCCGGCTTCGACGTGTACGCCGCGGGCAAGGCCGGACTCGAGGCTATGACTCGATCGGTAGCGATCGGCTACGGACACCTCGGTATTCGATGCAACGCGATCCGGGTCGGCACCATTGCCGTCGATCACGGGGACGGCAATCGGCAACTGCTTCCTTCCGCCGATACCGCTCCCGATGCGTGGCGCCGAGCCGAGCCGCCGGCTGCCGGCAGTGCTGCCGACGTCGCGAACGCCGCGCTGTTCCTCTCCGCGCCCGCCGGCGCATATGTAACCGGCGTGGTGCTACCGGTCGACGGCGGGCTCGGCGCCCGTTCGCTGATGCCGTGGCAGACACCCCGCCCACAACGCGGCGAACAAACCGCCACAGCCCGCTGAGTGATGCGCCGTAGCATCCGCAGATGCTACGGCGCTGTCCAGCTATTCGCTTCGGCTGTTCACTACGGCGCCGGCAGGCTATTCCAGGCCGTAATGCGGCAATGCGCCGCGGGTCATCACGGTGCAGTATCCCGTGGTTCGCACACCGTCTACACGCACCCGGGCGAACTGCTCGCGATGTCCGCTCGGGGTCGGTTTTCCGCTCAGTAGAACTCGCTCCGGTGGAAGTAGGTCGTACACGTCGTGTTCCGCGACATCGCCGCGCGGGACACCCAGCCCCCTGCCGTCGTCGAATCCTCCGTCATACCCGGTTCCCGCGTAGGCCCACGGCTCGAGAAGCGGAACGGCCTCGATGTCGAACGATCGCCCGTCATCACACACGACGTGCAGGAAGACAGATTCGTACACCCGGGCGCCGCTGATGAAGTGTGGCGTCAGGTCCGCCCGAATCACCGTAGCGTGGGTGCCGTCCGAGCTGATGACCTCGCCGTCGAGGTAGGTTACGCGTCCGGCCGCGTCCTCCCTTCGCGATAGACAGATCGAAGTGTCCTCGGTGGCGCAGTAGAGAACGGCGTGCAGCATCGGCGCCGCTCGGCCCGCCGCAGGGTCCGCGACGGACCGATCCATTCCGCCGACGCCAGGCCGTACACCCCAGGAGTGGTCTCGAACGCCCCACCAATCACGGACGTCGATATGTTCCTCGCCGACGCGAAGC
Organism: Nocardia sp. AB354; assembly: GCF_049538315.1. Lineage (NCBI taxonomy): Bacteria > Bacillati > Actinomycetota > Actinomycetes > Mycobacteriales > Nocardiaceae > Nocardia > Nocardia sp. AB354. Next base: position 46,727 of record NZ_JBMVFU010000020.1, read on the forward strand.
CAGCCGTTCCAGCGTCCGATCTGGTTGTAACGAGTTATTTCCTGCGTGATTCGACCTGTACTGGCGTCGAGGTAGTGCTCCTCGGTATACGGGTCGAACGAGGAGCTGTAGACCAAGTCCGCCGACAGCGGCGTCGTCGCACCCGACCACCGGACTCGCAGCCGGCGGTAGGGTTCGAGAACTTCGACGGTCAGATCGGCGACGGCGGTCGTTTCGAGATCTGCGGCGAGTGGCCGGGACCACCTGGCGTTGTGCTGGCGACGGCCAGTTTGGACGGAGCCGTATCCATCGCAGACGTGCATATTCTTGTAGAACGCCATGCCGGAGAGGAACCCTGCCTGGCCTTGCGGGTCCACGCCCGCGAACCAATATCTGTCGTAGAAGCGATGATCGGAAGTGGCGGCGAACCGAAACGGCCACGGCGCCTGATGCATCAGCGATTCATCCAGTGAATGCAACGCCCGGGTACTCACAGTCGCACCTCGAATGCGTTCTCCACACCACTGAGCAGAAACCTGGGTGCGTGCAGCAAACCTAGAACACCGTCCAGCAACGTGCGCGGCTGAGAGACGAGTCGTCCGAGCCCGCGGTAGGCGCCGACGAATCTCCACGCGTCGTGCCACACGCTGTAGAAGCGCAACCGGTCTTCGTCGGGCACCTCTCCACCCGCTTCTCGATAGACGCGAAGGAAGTCGGCCCACGGTTGTACGCGCGTGACGTGGGGACGAACGTAGGCAAGGTCTTGTGCGGCATCGCCGACGCGGGCACGCTCCCAATCCAGCAATGCCGTCAACGCCCCTTCGCGGACAAGAATGTTGTGGAAACCGGGATCGCCGTGCAGCAAGACGGGCCTGGGCACCGTAGCGGGTGCATGCGTTCTGAGCCAGGCGAAAAGCAGGTCCTGCAGCGACCGGACCACCAAGCCACCGGCCGGGTCAGCGGCGGCGACCAGCCGTTCCTGCTCATCAATGGCCGCGAGCACCTCGGCTCGCGTCGACATCGGCGGGATCGGAGTACCCGGCAAACCGTCGAGCTCGATGGTATGCAGCTTCGCCAGCGCCCGGGCCAACTCCTCGGCCGCACCCGGGCCTGTGCCCTCGTCCGGACCGAAGACGTCACCGAGATTGCCGCCCTCCGCACGACGCGAGGCGAAGAACGGGCCGCCGAGAGCATTCGTCTGAGGTTCGATCCACAACGGCTCGGCGACCGCCACTCCGCGTTTCCAGACGAAGCGCAGGACGTCGTACTCCCCCGCTAGAGTGTGGGAGTCGCGTCCCGGGGTGATCTGGCGTAACACGATCTGCTCGCGCTCACCGCCTGGGCGGCGCAGACTCACCGCGGTCGTGGTTTTGGAGAATCCACCCGACAATTCGGCGACCGACTCCACCGAAATCGGCTCCTCGGTCTTCGCGTGCAGATACTTCTCGACCTGCTCGACACTCAAGCCGGATGAGGTCTGCTTGCCGAGCCAATTCATCACGGTCGCTTCGGTTTTCAGTCGTTCGACAGGTCCTGAGGAACCCAGTTCCGGAAGTTCCGTGCGCGCCAGGAGGCGCAGAACGCGCACCACCACGTCATCCGCCACGAGATCTCCCGCTGCCAGCGCTTCCGCAGCTTCGGCGACGGTTCGGTACGGATCACGGCGAGGGTCCAGATCGGCCCACGGCGCTACGGCTGCCATCACCTCCGCCACCTCGTCGCAGGCGTCCGCGCGACGAGCGGGCAGCAAATCGGTCAGCACCGCGCGGTGAAACAGCGCGTCCGCGACCTCGAGAACATGCGACTGCTGAGCCCGGTCGGATTGCGCGCCTTCGAGTTCGAGCACCAGAGCTCGATGGACACCGGTCACAGTCGCCGTAGCGTCGACGGCTTCGATCTGCGCGAGCACGGCACCTCCTCGTCATTATAAGATCGCTACGCACTTTAGTCTAGACATATACTATCTATCAACAATACATATCGAGCCGGGGTCTCGCCCCTGACACAGGTTCCCCCGGTCGCCGGGAGCGCCGATCGAGCAGCCGGACCGAAACACTCTATTAAAAAATAGTCAATCTATAGACAAATCACATCGGTGGATCTACCGTCTTCCGGCATGAGAACTACGCCGCAGGAAAGCGGTGTCGACCGGGGCGTAAGCGCATGATCGGGATATCGAGACGCAGCGGTGCCCGCAGCCGGTTCCGTCCACACGGGATCCGCGCCCGGGTGTTGGCCATCGCACTCGTTCCGTGCATGGCGTTGGTAGTCACCGGCGGAGTTACGGTCACGCGTCTTGCCGCGGACGCCCATGCGGCGAAGAAGTGGTCGGAATATTTGGGCCGCCAGATGGACCTGGCAGCACACCTCGCGACCGCCGCGCAGAACGAACGCGCCGCCAGCCTGCTGGCATTGGCCGGCGACCGGGGCGCGGCGACAGACCTGGCTCGCCAGCGCGCAGACATCGATCGCGTGTTTTCCGAGCTGAACCTGGTCGCTCGCGAGATGAATACTCTCAATCCCGACGCGGTGTCGAAGTCGACACCGGCCTTTACCGCAGTCGCCACCCAGCTGCCGCAAATTCGGGCCGCCGTCGACACCGGGCGAACCGACACCACGGCGGTGGACGACTACTTCGCCACCATCACCGGCATCGTCGTCCTCGGACTGCAGGGCTCGGCGCGGCACACACCCGACGCAGTCGCAGCGGCCGAGCAGATGACGACCGCGCATCTGGTCCAGGTGGCAGATCTGCATTCGCGAGCAGTGGCGACAGCGATGTCGGCGTTGGCCGCCGGCGCCCCGACTTCCGCCGACCGACATCGCGTCGGCCAATTCACGGGCGCGTACCGCCAGCAGCTCGAAGGCTCGGTCACGAGCCTCACCGACGACGGCCGAGCCGCATATCGCGCTCTCACCGACAGCCCGCAATGGCGCACCTCGGTCACCGGGGAAGACCAATTCGCCAGCGACGGCACACTCAACATCCCCGCACACGAGTGGCGCGACGCAGAAGCCGCCGTGGGCTCGCAACTGGTCGCGCTGTTTCACGACCATGGTCGATATGCGACACAACTCGCAGTAGATGCCGCTTCCCGCCTCCTCACACAGACTCTGCTGACCACCGCGGCGATAACCGTTGTCGCGGCGGTAGCCTTCGCCTGCGCTCTTCTCCTGGCCAACCGGCTCATCAGGCGGCTCAGCTCGCTGCGATCGCGAAGTTTGGAGCTTGCGAACGAGCAACTTCCCTCGATCCTGCGCCGGATCCACGGCGGAGAAGAGGTCGACCTGGATCTGGAGACCACCACATTGGATGCCGGTGACGATGAGATCGGCTCGGTTGCGTACGCTTTCGGTGTCGCACAGCGAGCCGCAGTGGACGCCGCAGCAGCGGAGGCCCGCACCCGGGACGGTTTCAACAAAGTGTTCCTCGACATCGCGCACCGCAGCCAGACGGTGGTCCGCAGGCAGCTGGACATCCTCGATCTCGCAGAAGGCAAACAGGACGACCCCGAGCATCTCGAATTGCTGTTTCGCTTGGACCATCTCGCGACCCGAGCCCGGCGGAATGCCGAAAACCTCTTGATCCTCGGTGGCGCGCAACCCGGTCGACGTTGGCATGACCCTGTCCCGTTGGAAGATATCGTTCGTAGCGCGGTATCCGAGACCGAAGATTTCGCCCGCGTCACCACCGTTCGCCTGCCAGCGGTCCATGTACTCGGCGGCGCCGTCGCCGACCTGATTCACCTACTTGCAGAACTCATCGACAACGCAGCGACATTCTCCCCGCCGCAATCCCTGGTCACCGTCCGCGGGAGCACCGTCGGTAACGGTGTCGCGGTCGAGGTCGAGGACCAGGGCCTGGGAATCCGCGCCGAGGAGAGGGACCGCCTGAACGAGCTGTTGCGCAACCCTCCGGAATTCCAGGAGATGGCATTGGCGGGGCGCCGGCATCTGGGTTTGTTCGTGGTCGGCCGGCTGGCCGCGCGGCACAACATCATGGTCACCCTGCATGAATCGGCATACGGTGGAACGACCGCCGTCGCCCTGATCCGCTCCGAACTCCTGCAAGCGGAATCCCACAGCGAAGTGCCGGCCTCGAGACCTCGAATCCCCATGGACCCCCCACCAGTTCCCAGACCCGAGGCCCACCGCACATCCGGCGTGCTCGCGAGTGCTCCGCCGTCCCTGGCCCCCGCCGTCGACGTCATACAACGAATCGAAAGAGAACCCGGCGAGGCGTCGGCGCACTCGCTCGACGTGAGCTCGCCCCGTGTGCCCCTTCCGGGTCGGCCTCAATTGCCCCGCCGACGCCGGCAGACCCACTTGGCACCTCAGCTGCGGCTGGATGAGCAGGCCGCACCACCTTCGAATCGCACCGCCGAGCGCCGACGGGATGCCGCGGTGGTGAGAGGGGCGATGGCCTCTTTCCAACAAGGCACGCAACAGGCACGACGCACGACATCCGCCCAGCCACAGAGGATTCGGAGGATCGACAATGAATGACAAGGCAGCGCTGCAGTCCGCGAAACCCGCGCTCGATTGGCTTCTCGACTCACTCCTCGACCGATTACCCGAAGCTGAGCACGCACTGGTGCTGTCGGCTGATGGGCTTGCCATGGCGTCCTCTCGCGGTCTTGTAACGGAAAACGCGGAGCATCTCGCGGCGATGGCCTCAGCACTGCACAGTTTGGGCCGTGGCGTCGGCGCGCGTTTCGAGAAGGGAAACCTGCAACAGACCGTGATCGAACTGGAGGGAGGCTATCTCGTCGTCACCGAAGCCGGCTTCGGAGCGTGTCTGGCGCTGCTGGCATCGATCGACGCCGACCTCGGAATGGTCGCCTACGAACTCAATGTCATGGTCGGCCAGGTGCACGATCATATGTCGGCTGACGCGCGATCTTTCCCTGGCGTCACGACAGCGCCCTTTCCGCGGTGAGTGGCGACGATCTGTGGTCTGCGGACCACGATCCAGGACCGTTGGTGCGGGCGTTCGCGGTGACCCGCGGCCGAGCGGGAAGAAATGTGCACGGTTTGGACATGCTCACGCTCGTGATCGCCGTCCGGCCGGAGACCGATCTGCCCGCACCCGACCGCGAATACGCCGAGATAGTGCGATTGTGCCAAGGCAAACCGTTGTCGATCGCCGAAATCGCCGCCTATCTCAAACTGCTGCTCGCGGTCGTGAAAGTACTCGTAAGTGATTTGATCACCTCCGGCCACGTCATAGTCAGGACACCGCCACCGCGCGGAACGGCCGATCCCTTTCTCCTCCAGGCGGTGCTCGACGGTGTTCGCAAACTCTGAAAGCCGCGACTTTTTCGGCGCTTTCGAAACCATGAAGGTGTTGGTCGCGGGGGGCTTCGCGGTCGGCAAAACGACCTTCGTCGGATCGGTGAGCGAGATTGCACCTTTGCGCACCGAAGAGCGATTGTCGGCACTGGGCTCCAGCATCGATGACCTCAGCGGTGTGGAATCGAAGACCACGACTACCGTGGCGCTGGACTTCGGCCGTATCACGATCGACAACAGAGCAGTGCTGTACCTGTTCGGCACCCCTGGTCAGGACCGATTCTGGTTCATGTGGCAAGAGCTTTCGGTCGGCGCGATCGGCGCGATTGTGGTAGTCGACACCCGCCGGATCGACGACAGTTTCGCAGCGGTCGATTTCTTCGAGTCCCGATCGATACCCTTCATCATCGCTGTCAACTGCTTTGACGACGCCGATATCTACTTCGACGACGAGGTACGTACCGCTCTGGACCTACCGGCCGGCGTTCCGATCGTCATGTGCGACGCACGGGAACGCACCTCGAGCAAACAGGTTCTCGTCTGCCTGCTCGAATATCTGCTCGCCGCGGCTCATGCCCCTCAGCACAGTTGACCAAGCCCGATTACTCCTCCGCCCTCAACGAGGTGTCACGTCACCATGCATTTGTCCGCACTCGCCCGCACAGTGTCGTTGGCTTTGGCCGCCACCGTATTGACCGCTTGCGCCGCATCGTCCCAAGACACGACGCATTCGACAACAGCTCGAGCCGGCGATGACCGTGCCATTACCATCACGTTCGTCCGTCACGGTGAATCAGCCGGCAATGCTTCCGGGCTGATAGATACGTCCACGCCCGGACCGGACCTCACCGATCTAGGTCGAGCTCAGGCCCGAGCCGCCGCCGCCACGTTTGCCGATCAGGGCGTCGACGGCGTTTTCGCTTCGACCATGATCCGAACCCAGGAGACCGCCGAATATATCGCCCAGTCGGTCCACAAGCCGGTACGTGTACTCGCCGGCCTCCGCGAAATCGAGGCTGGGCAATACGAACACCAACCGGAAGCGACCGCGCAGAGCACCTACTTCCGAGCGCCTATCGCATGGCTGGACGGCCGAAGAAGCGAGCGGATCCCCGGTTCTATCGACGGCAATGAGTTCGACCGCCGCTTCGACGAAGCAATTCAGGACATTTACGACAGCGGAGACCGCCACCCCATCGCCGTCGCCCACGGTGGGTCGATCATGATTTGGACACTCATGAACGTGAAGAACCCTCAGAGCGACCTCCTGAAAACGCATCCCCTGGGCAATACCGGTCATATCAGTGTCAGCGGCAATCCCCGTGACGGATGGGAGTTGCTGGACTGGGACGGGGTCGCTGTTCCCCACTGAGAACAAGTCGGCCCCACCCTCACCTCCGTTCCTCGTCGGCTGATACTTCTGCGGCACAACAGATCCCACCCATCATCCGGTTGCTACCGATCTGCTGGGACTTGTCCGTCGGGCCATTCAAGGCCGACGCCGCGGCTCGACGTCACAGAAATCAAGCGGACGCAGTGCGCCTGCGGTCGGCAAACGACATGTGCGACCGCTAGACTATTCACTTTACGAATACCGACGACGCAGGCGTCCGATCACCAACCGACCATAGGGACTCTCATGGCCACTGCGCAGCAGAACAAGACTGCAACGCCCGACACCACCGATCCCGTGAGTTGGGCACATCACTACTGGCAGGAGCAGGGACTGGAGGGCGACGAACAGCGGTTTCTCGCGCTGTCTTCGCTGCTGCGCTACCAGCGCCTGGTGATCGACCCGGTCGAGGCGCAACTGCGCAAACAGCGTCTCAACCTCACCGACTACCTGCTACTGATGACTCTTCAGTTGAGCGACAACGGCACACGACTGATCAGCAACCTCGCACGTAGCCTGATGATCCACGCCACGACGGCGACTCTGGCGACGGACCGGCTCCAAAAGCGGCGGTTGATCAGCCGGAAGCCGCATCCGACCGATCGACGTGCCACCTGTGTGACGATCACTCCGACGGGTCGCAAACTCGTCCTGAAGGCCAACAACAGCCTGACCGAAATCGGCTTCGGATTGGGAAATGCATCGTCCGAAGACGTAAGCCGTCTCCTCGAACTCCTGGCCGACCTCCGCGCCTCCGCCGGCGACATCCCGCCCGCACCGCAGCAGAATGGCAAACAGCGGTCCCGGGCCAAGTCGAACGCCGACGTGCCCGACAGCGAATCTGCCTGATTCGAGGACAGTCGAGGTCAACCAGCTCAAATCCGGTGAAGCTGTCGCTCGGCACGTGCATCCGGGACGAGCTTTCCCGCGTCCACCAGCGTCTCGAATGCGTGGCGCTTGTTGGCACACGAGTCCAAGCGGCAGGAACGGTGTAGCTGCATAACCCTGTGCGCAGCACCGACATCGCAGGGTTCGAGAGGGATCTCATGCCCGAGCCCGAGATGCTCCTGCCTCGCTGGGCTGTGCTCGACAACCATCGTCGAGCCGCACCCCGCCGACGTGTCGACGGGGCGACGCACTCGCGTGTCGGCCCGGAGCCAGGTAACGAACAGGGCTATCAGAGTGATATCGGCGCCGATTGCCAAAGAAAGGACGAACAGCGACTGGGCGCTCACCGGCGCCCCTGTGGTCCACGCAAAGCTCTCGCTACACAACTGTTTTCGGCGTGTGGGCCCATGGGTAATGCCCCAATCAGAACGGTACATAAGTCTATTTTGCGATAGTCTATCAGTAGACTATCGCGCTTAGAGAGCCGCGCCGCCGTGGGATTCACCACACAGGAAGCTAAGGGCGCTCGCGCCACGTCGATGCACGAGCGCTTACGGGGCGTCGACATGCGGTGTGGTGCACAGGAACCGGAATCCGCGCCCGCCACCACACACCGAATCGGCGCTCTACTGGGCGCGTACCAAGCGACTGCGCAGGATTCGCAGTTCGCGATCTGTCAGCCCGAGCCCGATCTCGAGGTAGCCGTCCATATCGCCGTACAGCTTCTCGACCTCCGCTAACGCGGTATCGAGATATCTCGTATCGCAACGAAACGCAGGTTCGTATGCCGGCGCCCGGCCGGGGCCGACGTTCTCGAGTATCGAATCGAGTGTCGCCTTGCGACTGTTCACGGCGTACTCGTCGGTGAGGAGATAGTCGACAATCGTCGCGCCTGGCTCGACACCGGCGATGTGGTGGATGAGAATAGTCGCCCAACCCGTGCGGTCCTTACCCGCCGAGCAATGAAACAACTGCGGCCCCTCGATCGAGGCGATAGCGCTCAGCAGATCAGCAAACCCACGTCGACACCGCGGGTCGCTCACGAAGGTACGGTAGTTCTCGAGCATCGCGGCGTACGTCTCGTCCGCATCGGACAGGGCCGCGACCTCTTCCTGAGGGATTCCTGGTACCGGATGATGGTGCCAAGCCGCGCCGGCCACCGGCGTGTTGGGATGGGCGGCGATCTCATGCTCCTCCCTCAGATCGTGAATCGCCTCGAGCCCCAGCCCCTCGAGAACGGTGAGATCCTGTGGCGACACCTCGATCCGGTTGGAACGATATAAGACTCCGCGGCGAAGGCTGCCTTCGGCGGCGGGATAGCCCGCCCCTTCCCCTGCGACATCGCGCAGGTTGTCGAGAGTCGCAAGCCGGGGCAGCACAGAAGCTGTGGCAGGTCGTGAGTTCATCGACCATCCCGTCGACCAGCAGTTGTTCGGACACACACAGTGAGCTCCCTCCGATTCAAGGACACGATGCGCACACGAGCAGCGCATGAACAAGCAAGCGGCTCTGTAAGGCACCGTCGAACGCTCGGCAGGACTGGGTTAGACCCGATTTGCACACGACACGCGCCGACCGACGCATGCAGCAACCAGTTAGCTGAAATATATACTATCTATCACTAGACATTTACGCCACCGGATCCGGAGCCCCAGCCAGTTCGGCACACCGGCGGTCAGCAGTAGCTGTCCGACGGGCTGACAGGGACTGAATCTGCCACTGGACCGAGTCGGAGTGGCAGTTTCAAAGATGGAACCGGTTTACCGGAATCCCTGGCACACAAGGCAAGACGGCTGAAAACGTAGTCCGAAAAGACGGTCATCGCGATGAAGCCGCCGGTTTCTCCGAGACCGCTGATGTCGAGGACACAGGCCCTCGAGCTTCGACTTTCCGGAACCGAAGCGTAATGGCTGCCGGTCCGTGCAGCACGAAACTAGGGTGGCGTGGATGGTCTGCAACCCCGCCGATCTCGAAGTCGGTCAGGCGGTCCAGCAGCACATTCAGTGCAATCCTGGTCTCGCTACGTGCGAGGTTTGCGCCAAGACATGTGTGCTCGCCATGCCCGAACGCGAGATGACCGGTCGCCCGTCCACGGTTCAAGTCAACGTTGTCGGGATCGGGGAACCGGTCAGCATCGTGATTGCCTGCTCCCCAAGCAAGATAGAGGTTTTCGCCGGCGCTGACACTCTGACCGCCGACTGTCACATCACGAGTCGCGGTGCGGAAGAGTCCTTGGATCGGAGAGTGCAATCTCAGCACCTCCTCGATCAGAGCAGGTATCAATCCGCGGTCGGCAGTGACCGATGCCCGCAGGTCCGGGGCGACGACCAGGCGGAGGATGCTCGACCCCAACAGGTTCGTAGTGGTCTCGTTCCCGCCGACAAGGAAGACAACCAGCATCTGAAGACATTCGTCGGTGGTCAGCGGCTGATCGTCCTCGAAGCGAGCCTCGACCAGGCCTGTTAGAAGGTCATCGCAGGGGTGCGATCGACGCAGCTCCAACTGCTCGGTGAAGTAGGAGTAGAAGTCATCGACGGACTGGAACAGCTGAACGATCTGGCTAGTCGGAAGCTCGAGTGACCCCACGCCCTTGGTGAAAGCGTCTGACCATTCCTTGAACTCGGCCATCCGAGATGGCGGAACTCCGAGTATTTTCGCAATAACCGTCATCGGCAGCGGCAGCGTGAATTCGCGGATGAAGTCGACCTCGCCGCGGTCGATCCAGTTATCGATCAGCTTATGGGTCAAGCGGGCAATATCGTCCTCCATCTCGAGGACGCGGCCGCGAGCGAAAGCTGATTGCACAAGCCGACGCTGCCGCTTGTGATGTGGCGGGTCGCAGTTGAGCAGCGCTGGCGAGGCGCTGAGGTCGAGACGGCGTCGAGCCTGGGCCTTGGTGGTTTCGCTGTACGAGTCGTCTTCGATAACCCGGTGGGCGAGCGCCGTCACCGAACTGTTGCCGCTGGCGCTGCGACTCGAGAAGGTTTCGGAATCGCCGGCGACTGCCTTGATGTCGGCATGCCTGGTCAGCACCCATGCCCGGAGCCGCTCGTCCCACGCAACCGGGGCCTTCTCTCGGAGCTGGTTATAGGCACCGAACGGGCACCTAACCTGCCTCTCCTCCAGCGCCACCAGCTTTTCGAAATCGGTGCCGGTCGTCGATGGTGATGTCGTCATCGCATTTCCTTTTGCTTGAAGATATTCAAGTGACAACGGATTGAACTGAACTCATGCCGAGCATCAGGCTTCCTCTTTCGCCCAGCAGTTCCGGCCGACGATTACGGGGCATGCGGCCTCGGGTCCACATCAAACTTCATCCGAATCGGGGGGACGATGAAGCGTTCGACCCACTCCCGCAGGTCGGGGCCGACCAGATCAGGCTGAGTCACGACCAGAAATTGGCTCGTCAGAAACCATTTGATAATTCGGTAGTCGTCCAACACTGGGTCGATGACGCACTCCCGCCGTGCTTGCGCAATCACGGGCGTCCAGTACTCCGCTTCGACGGCGACCAGATCGGTATCGTGAGCAACCAGCTGTCCGACCCCCTTCATCTCGGGTCCCGCGATGGCGATCACCGAGTGCGCAGCGCGGGCCTGATGCGCACCGAGCACGAGCGACTCCACGATCAGCTCCTCCCCTGTCCGAACACGCTTCAGAGCGCGTCGGCGCTGGTCATGGATCCTGCGAATCTCTGCCAGGACCGCCTCTCGAAGCAGATCGGCTTTGCTGTCGAAGTATCGGTACAGATGCGGGCGCGCGATCCCGGCGCGGTCCGCGATGTCGTGGAGGCGTAGGGCATCGCCTCCGCCGTCCCGCAGTGCCTCCTGGGCTGCGTGCAGGATCTGCTCTCGCACTGTTCGGCCTTTGGTCACATCAAGACGGTACATCTTGCGCCCAAAAGTACCAATATGAATCTATAGTTGATTCATAGAGTATTGCGCCGGTGCACTTGCTCCTCGTGAGAGCCATGCAGCGGGACGACACAACTGGCCCGACCGTCACCAACCCAATCCGCAGGAGGCCCTGGCATCACCGCCACTGTCCTGCACAGACTTGCCGAACAGGAACTGATCGACTACCGCGCACCGGTCGCCGAATACGGGCCCGAGTTCGGCACCAACGGCAAAAAGAACATCACTGTCACCGACGTGCTCACCCACCGCGCGGGTCTGTCGCGTGTCAGCTCGATCGCCCACACTGTCGATCCCGCGACCGAATTGTTTCTGATGCTGGACGGCTCCGCGCGGATTCTGCTGGCGAGACGTACATTTCATACACATGGCAGAAACCGGCCTGTGCGCGGATGGCGAACAATCGACACTGATCGCCTCGAAGGCCACCGAGCGCGGCGGACGACTACCGATCAACACCGACGGAGGCATCCTTCCCAACGGCGCTGCGGTCACAGCGACCGGCCTCCGCCAAATCCACGAGAACGTTCTGCAACTCCGGGGAGCCGCAGGCCGCCGGCAGGTGCCCGGAACACCCCCGGTGGCATTCAGCCATGTCGGCGGCGCTCCCGGAGTCAGCGCGTGCACCGTACTGACCCGATAGATCGAGGAGATATCCGTGAGCCACGTTACCGACGCCGAACACAATACTTTCGAACCCGCCCGAAACGAATGACATCCGCCATCGACCAACGTCGGACTCCCCTTCTCACACGCGTTTGGCCCGCAGCATCCAGCGCTATCGCCACTTCAGCGATCGTCCCCGGCAAACACGCAAGGCGCCAGCCCCGTACTCCTATAACGAGACGACGAGATCATTCGACTCGCCGGGATCTGGCTCCCCTTCGGTGAGCCGCCTGAAGAGGAGATATTCACCCGCTCCGGCATGACCAAGCAGATGTACCGCGAACGGCTGGAAAAGGAGCTCGCCACAATGTGAGCGGAACGACCCGCACACGAGTCCGTTCACGCGGCAGCGTGAACATCACACCCACCCTTGTGGGAAACCGGACAAGCTCAATTCGCCTTCGCCGAAACCGTCAGTGAGCCCGCTCAATACGCGTACGCGTAGCGAGCCGCGGATATCACCGCGCTGCTTGTCAGCTATTACCCGTAGCCGGAGTGATCGTGGCCGTCGCCTGTCGCAGGGTCTGGACGCTGCGCTCGAGCGCGGCCTGTTCGCTCTCGGTCATGGCCGGTCGGTGGGTGTTCAGCACTCCGCTCTCGCCGATCGTCGACAGTAGCGACAACGTCACCTGGTAGTCCGGATGGTAGGCACCCACCGTGAACAATGCTTGTTCGTCCCTCAGTACCGCTTCGGCCAAGCGTGCCACTACGGCGCCGATCCCGTACTGGCTCGCACCGATGCCCTCGATGATGGTGATGTTCGCGTACCGGATTTCGGACTCGATCCGCTCACGCACCTGATCGATGTCATCACCCCGGTGGGTCAGGATGTCGAGGACCGGCACACCGGCCACAGCTGCCGAGGACCACAGCAGTACCTCGCTGGTGCCGTGTTCGCCGACGACCATGGCTTGCACGTCGGCCGGACGTACCTGTAGTCGCCGTCCGAGGTGTACCCGGAAGCGCAGACTGTCGAGCACGGTGCCGGTCGAGAACACCCGGCCGTGTCCTGCCAGGGCGCGCGTCAGATCCGCCAACGGGTCGGGTGGGTCGGTAACCACCATGATCGTGGCGTCGGGTGCGACCGCGACCAGTTCAGGGCCCAGCTCGCGATAGACCGCGGCGTTGTGATCGAGCAGCCGTAGCCGGCCCGCTGTGTCGCTCCGGTCGGTGGCGCCACCGGCGGCCTCGTTGACACCGGCCGTGATGATCAGCAACGCGGCATCGGCCAGGTCGGCGACCTCGCCCGCCCGTACGTCCGCGGGCGGCAACAGTGGCAGTCCGTAGTCCGTATCCAGCGCCACCCCCTCAGCGCGGCTGCGATTGCGGTCGACGAGCACGATCTCGCGAGCACATCCGCGTGCCAGCAGCGCCAGAGTCGCCGCCGACCCGACGCCTCCCACACCGATCACACCAACCTTCACCGAACCTCCTCGGCTACTAAGCCCGACGCGGCAACGTCCTCGTGATCGTCGTATCGGCGACTCGAAAGGCCGGAGGACGGTTGTCAGCGGCTGCGGGGAAGGACGGTGAGCACCCGCTCGATGTGGTCACGGAACTCGCGCATGTAGCCGCGCAGGAACTGTCCGGTCGGCTCATCCGACACGGAGCCGTCCTCGCCGTAGATCTCCGCCTTGAAGGTGATGTATGCCTCCGGCGCTGTCATCTGTCGCGCGTTGACGAAGCTCAGCACCGCGCGCAAACTCTGCTGCGCCAGCGCAGTGCCGATCGAGCCCGGGGAGGCGCCGATGACCGCGGCCGGCATATGATCGAACGAGTTCTGTCCCCACGGTCGAGACGCCCAGTCGATCGCGTTTTTCAAACCGCCCGGGATCGACCGGTTGAACTCCGGCGTGACGAACAAGACCGCGTCCACCGCGCCGAGCGCCTCTTTCAACGCCCGCCCCTCGGGCGGGTAGTCCGCGTCATAGTCCTGGCTGTAGAGCGGGAGATCCCTGATCGGGATCTCGACAAAAGCAAGGCCATCCGGGGCGAGGCGGATCAACGCTCGCGCGAGTATCCGGTTGATCGACGTGGAGGACAGACTTCCAATGATGTAGCCGACCCTGTATTCGTTCAAAGGTGCCCCTTTCCGGCGAGAAACAGCCATCCATCATCGGCATCCGGCGCCGACCGTTGAAGAGACGATCATTGAAGATCAGCGTCGATCACCCGGAATCACCAACCACCCTAATTACTCACCACTGTATAGAAACGCCGCTCGACTGAGAGGCTGGTCTGCCGCACGGGTTTCAGGGGCGTTCAGCGCCCTCCTCCGCGGCGACCCAGGCCGCGATCTGTGCCCGGGAGGTGAAGCCGAGTTTGGTCAAAATATGTTCGACGTGTCCATCGACGGTGCGTGGAGATATCACGAGTCGGGCGGCTATTGCTTTATTGGTCAGGCCCTGAGCGACCAACTTCGCAATCTGACGCTCACGTCCGGTCAGAACGCCGGCATCCGGGGCGGATGTGACCGGCTGGGGCTGTTCGCCGAGTGCGTAGGACACGGCGGCATCGAGGTCCAGTGCCCGACCCTTGGCGCGGGCCGTCTCGAAGGCTCGCGTTCCGAGCGCTCGGCGGCAGGTCCGCTCGCATTCCTCGTGGTAGCCGCGCAGATGTGCGTAGAAGACGGAGACACTACCCATCGACTGCCCCCGCCCGTCGGCGGCCCCCATGAGTGTCGCGGCGCGCACTGCATTACCCTCGGCGCCGGCGATCCAGGCCAGGGTCTCCAGGGATATCGTGACAGTGAGGGGGTCGTGAATCTGCCGGGTCAGGCGTAGGCCTTCTTCCAGCAGCCGCACGGCACGGTCGCGGTGTCCTTGGCGCCAAACGGCCACCGCGGTGGCCCAGAGCGTGTACGCGCGGTATACGACCTCGCCATGGGACTCGGTCAGTTCCAGTACGCGGTCGTAACATGCGAGTTCCTTTGTAGCGTCTCCGAGATGACCATATGTGAGGCCGAGCAGGTGCAGGGCGCCGACCTGCGCCGTACGCTCCTGTACCGCTTGGAATGCCTCCAGAGCGGCCTCTAGGCTCTCCCGCGCTCGGGATGGATCGCCGCTGCACAGCGCCAGCAGTCCGTCGGCGTAGGCGATCCACCCCCTCGCGGTCGGGTCGGGCGCTTGTGCCGTCAGTGAGCGGCCCTTGACGACCGCGGCGCTTCCGGCGGCGAGGTCGCCCTGCAGCGAGGCCACTGCGGTAACTGCGTACAGTCCCGCGGCCCGTAACACGATGGGTTGGCCGTGCGACCTGGCCAAGAAGCGAACGAGCCAATATCGTCCCTCGTCGAGCATGCCGCGCGAAACTCCGTAGGGAAGCAGGGCCACAGCAATCTGCAAGCCGATCGTGGTCTTTTCATCACGATTACCACCGTCGGTCAGGCAGAATCGCATGGCTGCGCGGAGGTTGGGCTGCTCGCGGTCGAGGCGGGCAATCCAGTCGAGCTGGCGGGGGCTGATCCATTCGGACTCCGCCCGCCGAGCCAACGCTGCGTACCAGCTGGCGTGTCTCCGCGCCAGTTCGGGGTATTCGCCGGTCGGCGCAAGTTTTTCGTGTCCGTAGACGCGCAGGGTTTCGAGCATTCGAAAGCGGACAGTGGAGTTTGTTTGTTCGCGGATCAGAATGGACTTGTCGACCAGCGCGGTGATCAGGTCGAGTAGATCATCCGGCCCTGCGTCGACCCGGCACAACTGTTCGGCGGCATCGAGTTCGAAGCTGCCGGCGAAGATCGACAGACGGGCCCATAGCTGTTGTTCCGCCGGGCTGCACAGGTCGTAGCTCCAGTCGATACACCAGCGCAGCGTTTGTTGCCTCGTCGGTGTGCCGCGGGCGGCGTGAGTAAGCAGCGCGTACCGGTCGTCCAGCCGTTGCAGGAGTTGTTCGGGCGACATGACCCGTAACCGCACCGCCGCCAGCTCGATCGCCAGCGGCAGGCCGTCGAGTCGTCGGCAAATCTGCGCCACCGTAGTGGCGTTGTCCGCGGTAAGTTCGAAACCCGGCACCGCGGCCGCGGCCCGGTCGGCGAACAACGTCAGCGCCTCATAGTTCGCTGCGCTCTTCTGGGAGAGTTCACGCCCGGGTTCGGGAACGGCCAACGGCGGGACCAGTAGCACCGCTTCCCCGCGAATGGCGAGCGCCTCGCGACTGGTGGCGAGGATCCGCAGATCGGGGCAGGTGCGCAACAAAGTCTGGGCCAGTTCGGCCGCACCATCGATCACCCGCTCGCAGTTATCCAGCACCAGCAACGCCTTCCGTGTCGCGAAGTGCTCGATCAGCAGATCTGAAGGCGTGTGGCCTGCTTCGTCCCGTAGCCCCAGCGCAGCCTCAACCACATCTGCTACGAGTGCGTCGTCACCTGACTCGCCCAGTTCGGCCAGCCACAGCCCGTCGGTGAACCCCCGCCTCAGCTTCGCGGCGGCGTGCAGGGCCAGCCGGGTTTTGCCGACCCCGCCGATGCCGGTCAAGGTGACCAGCCGCGACGCGGCGAGCAAGCTCTTCACCTTGGCGAGTTCGATTCGGCGGCCGACGAAACTGGTCAGCTGCTGCGGTAAATTCCCCGCCGCCCCGGATGTCCGTGCCGCGGGCCGGCCCGATCCCAGCTGGGAGGGAAAGGGGGTTGACGGCGCCGACGGTGCGTGTTCGCCCGCCGGATGGTCCGGAACAGGGTCGGGTGGCACGGTGATCTTGTCGCCGGGGAACCTGGGGCGGGCTTGCAGGCGGCGCAGCGTGTTGCCGAGTTCGGTGGCGGACTGCCGCTGTCGGGGGTCGCGGGACATCGCTTGCTCCACGACAGCCCACACCTCGGCGTCGATGCCGTGCTTGCGCAGGTCCGGCACCGGCTGACTCGTGATCCTCAGGAATTGCGCGACAACGGCTTCGCCGCTGTGCCGCTCGAACGCCGCATGCCCGGTCAAGGCCGCGAACAAGGTGGCTCCAAGCCCGTACACGTCCGACGCCGGGCTCGGCGGATCCCCGCTGAGGACCTCCGGGGCGGTGAACGCCGGCGACCCGGTTATGGTGCCGGTGGCGGTCTGGAACCCGCCAGGGATGTGCGCGATCCCGAAGTCGGTCAACTCAGGTTCGCCGTCGTCGGTGAACAGTATGTTCGCCGGCGTCATATCCCGATGTACGATCCCGAGCCGGTGCACCGCGGCCAGCGCCCCAGCCATCTTCACCCCGAGCTGCAGCGTCTGCTCCACGCTCAGCGGGCCATCGCGTCGAATCCTGGCCTCCAGAGAACCTCGCGGAAAATACGGCATCACCAGAAAAAGACGCCCCGACTCGGTAGCACCCACCTGCAACACAGGGACGATGTTGGGCTGCCCCGTCAGCCGCCCCATAGCCTGCTGCTCGCGAAAGAACCGCTCCCGGTTGTCTGCGTCGAAGTCAGCGGTCAGTACCTTGACCGCAACCGTACGATCCAGCGCCGTCTCGGTGCAGCGGTAAACGACACCGAACCCGCCGCGGCCGATTACATGGGCATCGCCGAATCCGGCGCTCGCCAACTCGGCCTCGATCAACGGACCCGCAGCCGCCCGCTGGGTCCTGAGCGGATCAACCTCACCCATCGAATTGCCTATGCCCGCCTTACCCGCCGCCGGGGGCGATGCCCTTGCCGAAGAATCCAAGCCCCCGAAACACGCCGAGTGTGCACCACGACCGCAATACGTGAATCAAGGATAGTTTGCCCCACCGCCACCAGCGCACACATGGAAAATCACTCCGTTGAGCCTCGGGAAACGCTCTCGACGACTCGGTCGGCCGTTTCGCCGGCGATGTGGTGGATTGCAGCTCGAGCGACACCGGTGACCAGGGCGTGAACAAGACCACCGTCGAGTGAACACAAATCAGCGCTTGAATGGCTGGATTCACCGGCCGACGCGCAACGGGCCAGTTGCTTTGACGAGGGCCAGTATGCACCGCGGCGGCACAATTTTCGGACCGGTGAATCTTCGCTGACATGACCGTTTCGGGCGTAGCGAGAGGCGAAAGTTTCGAAGTTCACCGGATTGGTGATGTCGACGACGATGCGGCCGCTCAACTGGTTCCCACGTTGGGCAAGGACATCGTCAACGGCTGGATATGGGACAGCTAAGACCACCACAGTGCCAGTGACCGGCTGCTCCAGATCGCCGGTTCCGAGCCGCTGGGCGTTGTGGCCCGCCCTGGTGACCAGGTCAGCGATCGCGGTGCCCATGCTTCCAGCCTCTGCGCACCCTTTCGGCGGCATCGGGGATTCGGCATCGGCCGCGAGGACGGCAACTTAGATGGTGGATTCTTCATCGAACCGAAAGCCTTTGGGATGCATATCGATCCGTTCGAAAATTGATCCTGTCGGACCGACAACGTCGATATCGCGAGTTGGAACCGATGATCGAGGGATGATTGCGCCAACCACGTCACCGAGAGTTAGCTGATACTCATGAGAAATTCCACGTGGGTGGGGTGGGCAGCTCTGGTGGTGGGAATCGGCGCAGTGGTGGCATCACTCACAGTGGGTTCCACTCGCGTCGGGGAGGGACTCACGTTCGGATTCGGGGCGTTCATTGCGTTCTTCGGGCTATTGTCGTTGCCGGCACGGAACCGGACCCCCGACCATTGGGGCCTGTTCGCGACAGGCTTCGCGATGTTCCTGCTGCCCTGGCTCGGTGACGGCTTCGTCGAGGATCGTGGCGCGGCATGGACAGCGTGGGTAGCGGGTTTTCTCGCCATGGCACTGGGAGGCGTGGCCTGGACGCGGGATAATCCGCCCACAGCGTCCGGCATCCGTGACTACAGCACCGGCCCGACCGAGCGCAGTGCCCTCAGTTACTGGATAAGCCGGGCAGCATTGGTGGTAGGACTTGTCACGGTTCTGCTCACCACGCTCGTGCACCCCTCGGCGGTGGCAACCGCTGTCATGATCGGGCTGGGTGGGCTCACCGCGATCACGGCGTTGTGGTCGCTGCTCGCCGGCGATCCCACCCGGGATTACCTGGCTATGGCCGTCGCTGGATTTGCATTGTTTCTCGCGCCGTGGGTGGGTGGCTTCACCAGCGGAGGCGCCGCATGGACGGCCTGGATATCGGGCTGTCTGACAACCGTCCTCGGTATCGCCGGCTATCTGCGCGGTGAATCCCTCAATTTCAGCCGAACGGTCGCCAGGGACGCAGAGGCGCGCTACCGCGAGCGATTCCGCTGACTCTCCCATGCAGCGCGTTTGCCGAGTCACAGCCCGAATCAGAAGTGGCCGGGGCCCGTCAACGCGCCAGAGCCAGCCCCGGCGAAATGCTCGGCCATCGGCCTCACATTGCGGGTCGAACAATACATCGCCCGGAATCGCGATTTGTTCGCGCCATTCCGGCGGAATCACCACGATCAGGCGGTGTCGCTGCGCGGGTTCGGTTCTCGGCCGGATGGCTGGTTCGGGCGGGGTACCGAGATCGGTGGCGGGATGGGGTGGGTGACGGTGTCCCCGCGAGCGAGGGTGAACGACGCGCGGTGGTGTTCGAGGGTAAGCGGCCGGCCGTCGAGGAGCTCATATCGAGCTTGGCTCTGGGTGATCTCGATGTGGAGCGCGCGGTGACGGTAGTGCAGCCGGAAAGCGAGCCGCGACAGTTGGGTGGGCAGGCGCGGTGCGAAGCAGAGTGTGCCGGTGTCGTGACGCAGTCCGCCGAATCCGGCGATCAACGCGGTCCAGGAACCGGCCAGGGCGGCGATGTGCAGGCCGTCGCGGGTGTTGTGTTGTAGGTCCGCCAGATCCAACAGCGCGGTCTCGCGCAGGTAGTCATAGGCCAGATCGGTGTGCCCGGTTTCGGCGGCGATGACCGCCTGGCATGGCGCGGACAGGGAGGAGTCGCGGACGGTGAGCGCTTCGTAGTAGGCGAAGTTGCGTGCCTTGTCCTCATCGCTGAACGCCGCACCGCACAGATACATCGCGAGGACGAGATCGGCTTGTTTGACGACCTGTTTGCGGTAGAGGTCGAAGTACGGGAAGTGCAGCATCAGTGGATATCGGTCCGGGCCGGTGGTGTCGAACGGCCATACAGCCTGGCGGGTGAAACCGGCGGCCTGCTGGTGAACCTTCAGATCGTCGTCATAGGGCACAGCCATGGCCTCGGCGGCGGCCCGCCACCGCTCGCGTTCGGCGTCGTCCACGCCGAGGCGTTTCGCGACCTGGACGTGTCGTCCGGCGACGTCGGCGGCAGCGCGCAGGTTCGCCTGAGCCATGAGGTTGGTGTAGACGTTGTCGTCGGCGATGGCGCTGTATTCGTCGGGCCCGGTGACCCCATCGATGTGGAAACGACCGTCGAGCCCGTGGTAACCCAGCGACTCCCACAGTCGGGCAGTCTCGACCAAAAGTTCGGCGCCGACGCCGCGTTCGAACTCGGAGTCGGCCGCGACGCGGACATAGCGGACGACCGCATCGGCGATAGCGGCATTGAGATGGAAGGCCGCGACGCCCGCCGGCCAGTACCCGGAGCACTCCGCACCGGCGATCGTGCGCCACGCGAACGCGGCACCACGCAGACCGAGTTGGGCGGCGCGGGCGCGGGCCTCGGGGAGCGTACTGTGCCGCCAGCGCAGCACATCTTGCGCCGCGCGCGGGGTGGTGTGGGTGACCAGAGGCAGCACGAAAGTCTCGGTGTCCCAGAAGCTGTGGCCGTCGTATCCGGGGCCGGTGAGCCCCTTGGCAGGCACGCCGCGTTCCTCGGCGCGGGCACCGGCCTGCAGCACGTGGAACAGCCCGAACCGCACCGCCTGCTGCAACTGTGGATCACCATCGACCTCGACATCGGTCCGCGACCAGAACTCATCCAGAAAGCCGCGCTGATCCTCGACCAGTCCGGACCATCCACTGTCCTGGGCAGCCGCCAACGCCGCATCGACCTGATCGCGGACAGCCGGCAGCGAACGATGCCCCGACCAGCCGTAGGCCACGGTCTTGTCCACACGCACGCGTTGCCCGGCAGCCAGCACGCAGGTCAGGGTGAAACGCGCCAGGTCCGGATCCGATTCGACAGACGTGGCGGCATGCACGGGTGCGTGGATGTGGTGGTAGGCAGCCACTCCGACGCGCAGTCCACTGACGCGGGTGTGGTGGATCAGACATAGGTGGCTACCGTGCGCGTGGTCCTCCTCGGCCACCAAGGGCGCCTCCAGCGCTGCCTCCACCCGGGGATCACCGCTGGTCGCGGGCACGGGTTCGTTGGCGACCAGTTCGGACTGGACCACCACCCGAGCCGGCCCGTCGACGGGTTCGACCTCGAAACGAATGGCGCCGACCGCTCGCTGGGTCAGCGAGACCAGCCGGGTGGTGCGGATACGAACCCGCCTCCCCGCCGGCGAGGTCCAGTCCGCCTCGCGCGACAACAGCCCGCTGCGCAGATCCAGGATTCGCTGGTGTGCGTGCAGGCGCCCATAACGCAGATCGAACGGTTCGTCGTCGACCAGCAGCCGGATGATCTTGCCGTTGGTGACGTTCACGATCGCCTGATCCGATTCCGGATAGCCGTATCCGCCTTCGGCATACGGCAGCGGACGCAACTCGTAGTAGCCGTTGAGGTAGCTGCCGGGCACACCGTGCGGTTCGCCTTCGTCGAGATTTCCGCGCCAGCCGAGGTGCCCGTTGGACAAAGCGAACACCGATTCACTCTGTGCCAGCACATCCAGCTGCAGCCGAGTCTCCCGTACTCGCCACGGTTCGCACACATAGGCCGGATCTGTGATCACGCCGAAGCCTCCAGCAACTGGCTCAACTCGGTCACCACGACGTCGGCGCCATGAGCACGCAACGCCTCGGCCTGGTCCGCCCGGTCGATGCCGACGACGAAGCCGAACCCGCCCGAGCGCCCGGCGTCCATGCCTGCCAACGCGTCTTCGAAGACGGCCGCGTCGGCCGCCCGCACACCCAACGCCCGGGCTGCGGCCAGGTAGGTGCCCGGTTGCGGCTTACCGTCCAGATGATCTCGGGCAGCGACGATTCCGTCGATGCGCACCTCGAACAGGTCGGCTATCCCGGCTGCCGACAATATCTGCGCGCAATGCACACTCGAGGAGACCACCGCGCGATGCAGACCCGCCGCGCGGACCGCCCGCACGAACCGCACCGACTCCGGGTAGACATGCACACCATCCTCGGCCAGCAGGCACAGGAAAATCGCATCCTTGCGCGCGGCCAGCACATGCACGGTTCGCGCGTCCGGCCGATCGCCGGGCCCACCGTCGGCCAATGTGATCCCGCGGGACGCCAGGAAAGAGCGCACACCGTCCTCACGGGGACGGCCGTCGACGTAGGCGTCGTAATCAGCGACCGCATCGAAGGGTCGCTGCGGTTCGATCTGCTGCGCGAGCAGTGGATCGAAGGCTTGCTTCCACGCCGCGGCGTGCACGGTCGCGGTACGAGTGAGCACTCCATCAAGATCGAACAGGCACGCGGTAATCGTCGACGGCAACGAAATCCGATCCGGCATCGGGGCCTCCGGCCTCTTCGAGCGCGACCGTCGGCGGGCGCCGGCGCACAATTGGAGCCTACGACGCACGGTTCCAGGCACTCAATCGAGTTTCGCGGGCAGGATCAATGTGGCGAGGGTTGCTTTGCGCCGAGTTTGGTGCAGCTGAACTGCACCACATCGAGGTGTCCGCGGCCGAAGTTGGCGGCGGACTCGGTCAAATAGCTGCTGTAGGCATCGTAGGTGTGTTGCCCAGCGAGTTCGATCGCCCGGTCACGGTGCTCCTGCAGAGAGACCGCCCAGCTGTCCAGAGTGGTGGTGTAGTGGGACCCCAGTTCCTGAACGCGGGCGAGGGTGAACCCGGCGCCCTGCGCGCACTCGGTGATTCCCCTGGGGTTGTCGCTGGTTGATCGCGGGAGCCGGCCGGCCGGGAAGACGGTGCCGCGCAGGAACGCCACGTCGGTATCGGTCACCGGGCCGGATTCCCGGTGCGCTTGCGCCGCGTGCGGGTCATGGGCGACGACGGTTTGCACCAGCAGCACCCCGTCGTCGGGCATGACCCGGTAGGCGAAGTCGAAGAAGTCCGGGTATCGCTGTGGGGGCATGTGTTCAAGTGCGCCGATGCAGACGATGCGGTCTACGGGGCGGTCGAATTGTTGCCAGCCTTGCCGTCGCACACCGCCGTAGGGACAGCCGCGGACGAGCCGGTCGACGAGGCGGTCTCGTACGTACCGGTGCTGGTTGCGGTGCGGCGTCAGCCCGATCGCGTCGACACCTTAGGTGTCCATGGCGCGCAGCATCGTCGAACCCCAGCCGCAGCCGACATCGAGCAAGGTCATCCCCGGTCTCAGATCGCATTTGGACAGCGCGAGGTCGATCTTGGCGGACTGGGCCTGTTCCAGGGTGTCATCCGGGCGAGTCCAGTATGCGCAACTGTAGGTGCGAGTCCGGTCGAGGAACAGCGCAAAGAACTCGTCGGGTAGCTGGTCACGTGACGGTATTCGGCGATCGGAGGGGGCGTAACCGGTCATCGTGCGGGTCTTCCTTGCAGGCAGGCCGAATCGTATCGGTGCCCTCCCGCCGCAAAGCTGAAGTCGAACCGCCCTCACAACGCGAGTGACTGCGAGTCATCGATCGGCGGCTGGGGGTGCCCTGGGTCGGGTGGCATCCGGATCCGAGACTACAGATCTCACAGGTGCGCCAAACGGCCCGTGAGCGACATTTAACCAGGCAGTAACTGTAGCGCTCGTCAGCGAGACACCGGTCTGAGACGAGCACTCAACGCGGGCCTGCCGGAGGTAAACGTGGGGAAGGCCGAATTCTCGACTCATCAACCGGAGAGCCTGATCAGATACGGCGGATCGGGCGCGTCAGGGGGTCGCAATCGCCCGCCCCGCACCGATCACGGTCTGGGTCGCGGCCGTTCCGACCGTAGGGCTTGCGCCGCCATTGACCTGGCCGGTCCACGAAGCCCACCGAAAGCGATTCCGCGAATCGGCGCGCGTGGTTCCGCGGCTGCCTGGGGCGAGTCCCCGGCGGAAGTGTCGGTTGCTTGGTTGGCCGGGCGCACGTTACATATCGATCTCGACAAGGTGCTGCCGTTTTCCGGTGGGTGCAGCGGTCTCTGGTTTTGGAGCGTGCGGTAGCGGCGATCCCCGGTGTGGTTTCGACGCTGGAGCCGCGCCCGGTGCCGCGGCCGGAACCGTTATCGCAGGCAGGCAGGCGGTGGCTCGGGCACATCGGTCGAGACCCGTGTCGAGGCCACGTTGGCTGGATACAAGAAGCTGATCGCGTGGGCCAGGGTGTCAGCGCGAGGGTCGAACTACGTGCATACATACCTGTCTCTCGCTCCAGTGGAGGTCGTGACCCGAATCTTGACGGGCAGCAGGCAGGGTCTCGCCGGATCGACGGCGGGTCCGGCGGGGCCGCTGAATTTGGTTGCTTTGCCTAAGGAATATGGTGCATTGCATGGAGAACACGGCATCTGTCGGCGATGGCATCTTTCAGATCCAGGTTCCGATTACGGATAACCCCTTGGGGCACACCCTGGTGTACGCCCTGGAGTCGCCGGGCGGTCTTGTTTTGATCGATGCCGGCTGGTACGACGACAACGCGTGGAGCGGTCTCACCTCCGGGCTAAAAGCCATCGGTCATTCGGTAGCGGATGTCGAAGGCGTCGTGCTCACCCACTTTCATCCGGATCACACGGGTCTGTGCGGTCGTGTCCGGGAAGCCTCGGGTGCATGGATCGCGATGCACGAAGCCGATCATGATCTGTTCGCCCAGATGTCGGCCGACCGGGACGAAGACTGGATGGCCGCCGAGAAGGAGAACATGGCCCGAGCGGGCGCTGCCCCGGTCGATCAGGATGCGTTCGTGGCCGCGGCGAGCCAGGAGGTTCACGTAAGTCACGAGTCGTCTCCCGATCGCGTGCTCGTCGACGATGAACACATCGCGCTGACCGGCCGCACTCTTCGAGTGGTCTACACCCCGGGCCATACCCCGGGGCACGTGTGCTTCTATCTCGAGGATTCCGACGTGATGTTCACCGGTGACCACGTTCTGCAGAAGACGACTCCGCACGTTGGGAATTTCATCTATCCGCTCGAGGAACGCGATGCCTTGGCCGAATTCATCGACTCGCTGCGACGAGTGGAATCGATGAATGTCACCCGGGGCCTCGGCGCTCACGGGCTTCCTATCGACGACGTCGCGGGCCGCGCCGCAGGATTGGTCGAGCACCATGAACAGCGGCTGGAGCATCTGTACGGCAATTTCGGTGATGATCGAATCACGGTGTGGCAGGTCGCCGAACGCATGAAGTGGTACAAGCCTTGGGCGGAACTGTCACCCATGGGCAAGCACATGGCGCTGTCGGAGGCGGCGGCACATCTGCGACACCTGGTCGCTCGCGACCTGGTCGTCCAGGTGCCGGGCTCTGAACCGGCTCGCTTTGCCCGAAAGTAAGGGCCGGCACATACATCAGCTTCGCCCGTGGTGTGGCTCATTGCGGCGCTTGACCGAATAATGTGTTCCCTTCGCACCCGAGGATAGTCATCTGCAGCGTGGTTCCCTAGGCAAGGTCGATGGCCATTGCGCATCCCGGCGCACATGCAGGCCGACACATTCGGCGGGCAGCGTGGTGGCGGCGCCGAGTGTCTTATCGAAGCGCAGGTTTGTGAGGGTGATTCTGCCGTTGGGGTGGACGGCCTCGGTGCTCCATCGGTAGCCGTTGCTGACAGCGCACGCTGTATTCACAGTGCGCTGGATACCCTCACAGCGTCCGCCGGCGCTCGGCGACCAGCAGTGGCCACGTCGGGGCCCGAAAAAAATAGGTATACACCTAGGTACTTTTACCCGCGCGGGAACGCCGGATGCGAAAGAGGATGGCGAAGACAAAGCAAGCAACATCACGCGAGTCGGCGTGTGTCGAGCCGCTTCACAGAACGTACGGATGATCAGCGACATCGGCTAGCGGAAGAGGTGACATCACGACGACGGCATCTGAGGTGATCAACAAGTGGTAGAATCGCTTTCTTCTCGTCCCGGCGATCCTCGCCGGTCCGGCATCGCCGTGCACGGCACCTGGGATCCGGATTACGCTGACGCGATCGCCGCATTCGGGCGCCTGTTCTCGGCCGGACGCGGTGGTGGCGCACTCGCCGTCTACCACCGCGGCCGGCCCGTGGTCGATGTCTGGACCGGAACCGCCGATCCCAACCGGGGCATACCCTGGCAACGCAACACCGCCGCCCTGTCGTATTCGACATCCAAAGGCATCACCGCCACCGTGCTGCACAGACTTGCTGACCAGGGACTGATCGACTACCGCGCACCGGTCGCCGAATACTGGCCCGAATTCGGCACCAACGGCAAGAAGGACATCACCGTCGCCGACGTGCTCACCCACCGCGCTGGTCTGTCGCACGTCAGCCCGATCGCCCGGACTGTCGACGAGTTGGTGGATCACCACCTGATGGAAGAACGGATCGCGGCCGCCGCACCCGACCGATGGCGCGGGATACCCGCATATCACGCGATCTCCTTCGGATGGCTCGCCGCCGGCATCGCCCGCGCGGTGACCGGCAAGGGCATGGGCGAGCTGTACCGCACCGAACTGGCGGACCCGCTGCAGATCCATGGCCTACACCTCGGCACGCCGCCGCCGTCGGAAAACATCGCCACCGCGGCCTCGCACGGATCACCAATCCCTTTCGGCATCCCCTATGCCGCGCACGTCCTGCCTATCGTCAAACGCATCCCAGCACCGGGTACCGGATTCATCCGCGCCATCCACACCCACGGGATCGAGCGGCTGACCAGTGGAGCCGATCCGGCGATCCTGCTGGGCGAAAGCCCCGCCGCCAACGGCGTATTCACCGCGCGCGCCATCGCTGCGGTCTACAACGCCATCGCCACTGACACCCAGTTTCTGTCGCGGTCACGAGTGCGGCAGATATCACGCGTACAGACTTGGCTACCGGACCGAAACCTGCTTCTTCCCATGGGCTGGCGACTCGGCTACCACTCCATCCCCGCCCCCGGCGCGCCGCGCGGCTTCGGACACATCGGACTCGCCGGATCAGGAGGGTGGACCGACCCCAACACCGGCCTGTCCGTCGGACTCGTCCACAACTGGCTCCCAGAAGCAGGCCGTTTACCACGCGACCAATTCATACTCCCACGCCTGCTCGGCACCATAGTCCGCGCCAGCGAAACCCCACACACAACCCTGCCGAACTTTCGCAAAATCTCCTGAATGGCACGGAATAGTCACCGGAAGCCAGCGAATAAGGCCACCTTCCCGGGCACAGTCGATGCGGGCCCGCACGGCGCGAATAAAGTTGCGTCAGCTCCGCCGGCCGGGTCGGTGCGCGCCCGGACATCGCCCGCCTACGCACCACACCCGTTCAGCGTGCGTGCTGCTCGACGGCGGAACAGACTACGGCTCTTCAGCAGCGGAACATCAGCCGGATAAGCACAGCACTTGAGTTCGATGCGACATTCCGGCGGTGACAGGGGAGCCGCGTGGACGTGCTCGCCTGAAGGGGGATGCCGGAAGCAAAGGGATTCCGCCATGCTCCATCGTCCATCCGATGCCGAGCCCCCGAGCCGCTACGTGTTAGTACATCGACAAGATCATGTGTCCACTGCGTTGAACGACACGACGAGAACGCGCAGCTATTGCACGTATATCGCACGATGACAGGCAGCGCTGATAAAGAACGTCGCTGACCAGCATAAACAGAGTGGTCCCAGCTGGTTTCGATCCAGCGACCTCTCACGTGAGAGGCGCGAAGTCGCAGAGTCCCTCGGACTGACGCAGATGGGACATTCGTTCACGTCTACGGAGCGCGTGAGGCATCAACCCGCGGCTCCGGTGCTGGACTCGCCGAACTCGCTCCGGGTCAGCGGGGCAGAAAGTCGAACAAGTCAGGCAAACCACCCGAGATCCGATCCGGAAACTGCGGAACCCGCTTGGCCAGAAAGGATTCCACGCCCTCTCGCACATCATCGGATACGCCGCGCAGGTAGATCGCCGTCGATTCGGCCCGGTGCGCTGTCTCGGGGCTGTCGGCACCGAGCATGCGCCACATCAGCTGGCGGGTCAGCGCGACCGAGACCGGGGCGGTGCCCGAGACCAGTTCCCGAGCCAGCTCGATCGCACGGTCCAGTACCCGGTCGGCAGACACCAGTTCACGAACCAGACCGGAGTCGAGCGCCTGTCGCGCACTCACCATGCGACCGTTCAAAGTCCATTCCAATGCGGTGGAGATGCCGACGACGCGAGGCAAGAACCAGGTCGAGCATGCTTCGGGAACCAGCCCGCGGCGGGTGAACACGAAGCCGAATTTCGCTGTGTCCGAGGCGATTCTGATGTCGGCGGGCAGGGTCATGGTTACGCCGACACCGGCAGCGGGCCCGTTGATCGCGGCGATCACCGGCTTGAGCGAACGGTAGATTCGCAGTGTGACCCGGCCCCCCTGGTCGGCGGGCGCGCCCCCGGTGTCCGGATCGTCGCCCAGCACGAAGGTGTCACCTCCGGCGGCCAGGTCGGCTCCGGCGCAGAATGCACGCCCGGTGCCGGTGAGTACGACCGCGCGGATCGTATCGTCGGCGTCGGTTTCGTCGAATGCGGCGATGATGCGCTCGCACATCGCATCGGTGAACGCGTTGAGCCGGTCCGGGCGATGCAAGCGCACGATCGCGATGTCGCCGCGCCGCTCGGTCAGGACCGGATTGTCGTCGACGGTCACCGTTTCGGTGTTCACACTCATCGCACCTTCTCGAATCGCTCTGCGACATCGCGGTATTCGTCGCGGATCGCGGTTTTGGACAGTTTGCCGCTGGGCAGGCGCGGCAGAGGCTCATCCCGGATTATCACGTAGCGCGGCACTTTGTAGTCGGCCACCAGGGCGTCGCAGTGCGCGACGATGGCGGCGGCGTCGACATCGCCGCTGATGGTGACGATGGCCGCGGGGGTCTCGCCGAATCGCTCGTCCGTCGCGGCGATCACGGCCACTTCCTCGACTCCGTCCAGATCCGCGATGACGCGCTCGATCTCGACAGGAGAAATATTGATGCCGCCGGTGATGATCAGATCCTTCATCCGATCGACGAATTTCACCCGACCTTGTTCGTCTCGGGCGCCGAGGTCGCCGCTGTGCAGCCAGCCGTCGCGCAGCGCCTGCGCGGTGGTCTCCGGGTCGTTCCAATAGCCGGGGGTGACGCCCGGCCCGCGAACGACGATCTCGCCCTCCTCCTCCGGTTCGGCTTCGGTGCCATCTGGACGAACCACCTTCAACTCGGTGAAAATCGAGCCGGTCCCACAGCTTTCGGGGTGACTGAAGGCCTCGTCACGGGTGGTCGCGGTCGCGACGCCGCCCGCCTCGGTCATGCCGTAGATCTGCCGCAGGGCCACGCCCTTGTCCGCCCAAGCCTGCAGCAGCGCCGGCGCGACCGCCGCCCCGCCGACGATGGCGGTGCGCAGCGACGACAGGTCGGTATCGGCGAATTTCGCACTGCGAGCAATGGATTCCCAGATCAGCGGCACGCCGAACAGAGCGTTGACCTGGTGTCGTCCGATGAGCCCGACCGCGCGTCCCGGCCGGAACTCCTTTTCCACGACGAGCGTGTTGCCCAGGACCACAGACATCAGCAGGCCCCAGACCAGGCCCGGGGTGAACACCAGCGGAAGCAACAGGAGCGAGGTGCACCCGGGCCGGAAGCCTTCCTCGGTAAGAGTGGCCTCGAAGACGATGCTCAGCAGTGTCCGGTTGGTGCAGATGACGCCCTTCGACAGCCCGGTGGAACCGCTGGTGAACAGCAGCGCGACGGGCTCGTCCGGCTCGACGTCGATGCGGAAATCGTCGCGTTCACCAGATCGCAGCGCGGTGAAGTCGTCGAAGGACAGCGACCGGAAATCACCGCCCAGCGTCCGCGTCTGCTCTATCCGTTCGGCGAACTCGACCGGTGCGATCGTCAGTACGGCGCCGGAGTCGTCGAGTACCTTGCGCAACTCGGCCGCGGTGAGCCGCGGGTTGAGCGGCACCAGCACCGCCCCAGCCTTCAGTACGCCGAGCGCGAGTACCGGCCAGGTGAGCGAGTTCGGCCCCAGCACGCCGACCCGCTCGCCCGGCTGGATTCCCGATTCGGTGATGCGGCGCGCCACCCGGCTCGACCAGTCCTGCAGCTCGCGGTAGGTGAGCGTCTCGTCCTCGACGATCAGGGCGGGCCGGCCCGGTGTGGTGTCGGCCCACCAGTACAGGGCGGAGGCGATTGTCGCAGCCATTGTGGTCCTTCTCGTTGTGAAATGGCCTCGGGCTCAGTGGTTCCGGAGCGCTACTCCGGGTGACTCACGAGCCGGGACGGCCGGCGATCCGGCGTCGGAATTCTGGATGATTCGCGATGGGCACCGGATACGACGCGGGGTGCTCGCCGCCGTCTCGTCCGGTGGTGTGACCCACACTACATATGTTTACATATTACGTCAATCGATATTTGTCATATGTTTCACGAGCAGTCTACCGCTACCGCCCGCTCCAGTTCGGCTTCCGTTTCGCCGCGAAGGCACGCGGCCCCTCCTTGGCATCGCCGCTGCTCATCACCACCCGGGTAGCGGCGCGGCTGAGTTTCCAATCCCCCTCGGCCCAGCCGTTGTGCGCCATGGCACTTTCGTGCATGACGCGTTTGCTCTCCTGCACCGCCACCGGCGCATTGGCGGCGACGACCTCGGCCAGCTCGAGCGCGGCAGCGAGGGCGCCGCCGGCCGGAGCGACGGCATTGACGAGGCCCAGTTCGAATGCCCGCGCTGCCGAGATCGGCCGGCCGGTCAGCGCGATCTCGGCCGCGACCTTCGGCGGCACCTGCCGGTGCATGCGCAGAACCCCGCCGGCCGCGGCGATGAGTCCGCGAGTCACTTCGGGCAGCCCCAGCGACGCGGTTTCGTCGATGACGGCCAGGTCCGCCGACAATACGATTTCGGTGCCACCCCCGAGCGCGAAACCGTTGACCGCGGCGATCACGGGTTTGGGAATCCAGTGGCGCACGATGCCGGCGAAATCCCATTCTCGATGTTCCGGGTCGTAGACGTTGTTTCCGGCTGCCAGTTCCTTGAGATCGGCTCCGGCACAGAACGCCCGGCCGGCGCCGGTGACGACCACGACCCGGACCTGCGGGTCGCCGGCCGCGCTCTCCAGCGCCGCTCCGGCCGCCGCGGAAAGATCCGAGTTGACGGCGTTGAGCGCGTCGGGGCGATTCAAGGTCACCACCGCGATGTGGCCGTTCACTTCGTAGCGTGCGGCAGGTTCCGGCTGGGGCACGGTCATCTCCTGACGTGGGGATTCGGTAGTGGCGGAATAGTTTTCAGAGATCGAGAATGAGCCTGGGTGTCCGGCTTCGAGAGACGCAGATCATCATCGCGTCATCGGCGGCTTGCTCGTCCTCGGAGAGAACGGAATCGCGATGGTCGGGCCGTCCGCCGAGCACCGCGACCTCGCAAGTCCCGCAGGTTCCTTCGCGGCAGGAGAACTCGGCGTCGACGCCGGAGCGTTCGAGCGCGTCGAGTACGGATTCATCGGCACCGACCGTGATCACCGAGCCGGTGCGCGCCAGCTCGACCTCGAACGAGTCGGACACCGCATTCGGATCCGCCGCCTTCGGCGCGAACCGTTCCACATGCAAGGTGAGGTGATCTCGTGCGGCACAGGCGGTTTCCACCGCCCGCAGCAGCGGCTCCGGCCCGCAGCAGTACACCGCCGCGCCCGCGCCCAGGCCGTCGAGCGCGGCCTCGAGGTCGAGCAGGCCGGATTCGTCTTGCGGGCGCACGTCGACCCGATCCGGATGCGCTGCGGCCAGGTCGTCGGCGAAGGCCATACTCGTGCGTGTGCGGCCGCCGTACAGCAGCCGCCACGGCAGCCCGCGGGCGTCGATCGAGCGCAGCATCGGCAGCAACGGTGTGATGCCGATACCGCCGGCGATGAACAGGTAGGACTCGGCCGCGGACAGCCGGAAAGCGTTGCGCGGACCCGCGATCGTGATCAGGTCGCCGACCTCGAGCTTGTCGTGCACATAGGCCGAGCCGCCGCGACCGTCCGGCTCCAGCAGGACGGCGACCATCAACGATCCCCGATCGGACGGATCACCGCACAACGAATACTGCCGGGTCATGTCGCCGAGGACGAGGTCGATATGGGCACCGGGTTCCCACGTGGGCACCGGGCCACCGTCCGGGTCGGCCAGCGTCACCGTGACGACCCCGACGGCCGCCACTTCCTTGCCGATCACCCGCATCCCGCGGGGCGCCCGATCTTCGCTCATCGAACCGATCCGTTCACTACAGCCATTCGCTAAATCTTAAGCTATTAGTTTTACAGTACGCAATACCCAGCTAGATGGCCACTTGCTTCTCGCCAGATACCCGTATAAAACCTATAGGCGATAGGACAGCGAGAACCCGACGGGAGAGCAGCACATGGACACGGCAGACCATCGCGGCGGATCGGTTCTCGACCTCTTCCGGCTCACCGACCGCGTCGCGGTGGTCACCGGGGCCGGCACCGGACTCGGAGCGGGTTTCGCGCGTGCGCTGGCCGAGGCGGGTGCGGATGTCGTCGTCGCCGCCAGGAGGCGTGACAAGCTCGAGAACGTCGCGGAAAGTGTTGCGGCACTGGGCAGGCGGTGCCTGGTGGTGCCGACCGACGTGACCGACCCCGACCAGTGCGACGCCTTGGCCCGGGCTGCGATCGACGCATTCGGCCGGGTGGACATCTTGGTCAACAATGCCGGGGTCACCCATGCCGCACCGGCGACCCGCGAAGATCCCGACGATTACCGAAGGGTCGTGGAGGTCAACCTGTTCGGCGCGTACTGGGCCGCTCGCTCCTGCGCCCGGGTCATGCTCCCCGGATCGAGCATCGTGAACGTCGCGAGCATGCTCGGCCTGATCAAATCGGTGCTGCCGCAGGCCGCCTACGCCTCCAGCAAAGCCGGGGTGATAGGACTCACCCGCGATCTGTCCCACCAGTGGTCGGGACGCAAAGGCATCCGCGTCAACGCCATAGCCCCCGGTTTCGTCGACACCGACATGATCGGCGAGATGGCCGACGACACGCTGTCGGAATTTCTGCGGGACTGCTCGCTCGGGCGCACGGCCACCCAACGCGAGATCGACGCGGCCGTTGTCTTCCTGGCCGGCCCCGCGTCGGGCTACATCACGGGGTCGACGCTCGCCGTCGACGGCGGAACATCCGGACACTGAACCATTCGCGCATCGCGACCGAGGAGCCCGACACCTATGACAGCTTCCGCCACCGTCGTCCGACTGCCCGGCGACGGCGTCACCCTCGTCGCCGACCACTGGCGCGCCGACGGCGACGCGCCGGGCACCGTGGTTCTGCTGCACGGCGGCGGGCAGACCAGGCATTCGTGGCAGCGCACCGGGGCCAGGCTGGCCGAAAACGGCTGGCATGCAGTGGCAGTCGACGCCCGGGGACACGGCGACAGCGACTGGGCGGCCGACGGCGATTACGCGATCACCGCGCATGCACGGGACGTGGTCGCGGTGGCGGGCGCACTCGCCGGGCCGGTCGTGCTGGTCGGCGCGTCGATGGGCGGGCTGGCCGCGCTCGTGGCGCAAGGCGAGCATCCCCGGTTGGCCCGCGCCTTGGTGCTGGTCGATATCACGCCGAAGTCCGAACCGGCCGGTGTCGACCGGATCACCGCCTTCATGCGCGACGGGCTGGCCGGATTCGACTCACTCGACGCGGCCGCGGACGCGGTCGCCGCCTACAACCCACACCGGCGCCGGCCGCCTCGCCCGGACGGTCTGCGCAAGAATTTGCGGCTGCGTGACAACCGCTGGTACTGGCACTGGGATCCGCGCATCCTCAGTGATCGCGACAACGGCCCCGACCGCGCCGGCGTGCGCGAGCAGCGCGCCCGGGCGGCAGCGCGCCGTATCTCGGTGCCCACGTTGCTGCTTCGCGGCGATCGGTCCGATGTGGTCGGCGACGACGGCGTCCGCGATCTGCTGGCGTTGATTCCCGGCGCGCGCCACATCGACGTGGCCGGCGCCGGCCATATGGTCGGCGGGGACGACAACGACGTCCTGACCGGCGGTCTGCTCGAATTTCTCGCCGACGCGGTGGCGCACCCCCGGCCCCGCTCGGGCACCGGCTACCATCAAATTTAAAGGCGCTAGGTAACTGACCTGGTGCGCCCCCGAGTGGAAAGCCGCAGATGCCCCGACCGTCGCAACCGTTGATCAGCCGCTCCGCCGTGATCGCGGCGTCCATCGAGATCATCGATTCGGAGGGTCTCGATGCGTTCAGCCTGCCAAAGCTCGCCAAATACATCGGCGTGAGCGCGCCCTCGCTGTACCACCATTTCGCCGACCGATCGGCGATCCTGTCGGCGGTCGCGCGCCACATCGCCGGTGCGGGCTCGATTCCGCGTCGCAAACCCGGGCCGGATTGGCCGGAATTCTTCGTCCAGCTCGCGCTGAACTTCCGCCGGTCGATTCTGCGTCACCCCAATGCCGCGCCGATTCTGCTGCAGTACCTGCCACGCGATCTGCTCATCGGCACCTACGAGGAGACGGCTCGATTCCTCGAGGCCTCCGGTGTTCCGACGCACCTGCACGTGCAGATCCTCGACGGGATGGAACGACTGGCACTGGGGGCGGCCCTCACCGACGCGGTGCGCGGCGCCAGTACGCGCACCACCATCTTCCCCCACGTGGACCCCGAATCGCAGCCGGTGCTGGCGCGGGCGCTGGCGCAGAACACGCTGACCTCCAAGGGCCTGTACGAGGAGATGGTGCGCAGTTTCCTCTACGGCGTGATGCGCAACGAGAACACCGCGGTGACCCAGGACTCGGAAACCTCCTCGGTGTCTGCTTAGGGCCACCCACCCGCTCACCGGAGCCCGGTCGGTAGACCGACCGGGCTCCGTATTGCGCTGTGGCCGAAGCGTATTCGAGCTATTGCTGCGGGGCCGGCATGTGCACGGTCTTGGTCTCGAAGAATTCCTCGAGTCCCTCGACGCCGCCTTCGCGGCCCATTCCCGACTGCTTGTATCCACCGAAGGGCAGCGTGAAGTCGATGACCGAACCGTTCACACTGACCGTTCCGGTCCGAATCCGTTGCGCGAGTGCGTAACCGCGGTCCATGTCCTCGGTGTAGACAGCGCCCGACAGGCCGTAGATCGAGTCGTTGGCGATCGCGACCGCGTCGTCCTCGTCTTCGTAGGTGATCACCGAGATCACCGGGCCGAACACCTCCTCCTGGGCGATGCGCATATCGTTGCGCACCCCGTCGAGCAGCGTCGGGGCGACGAAGTATCCCTGGGTGACGCCCTCGGGTGCGCCTCCTCCGACCACGATGTGGGCGCCGTCGGCGACCGCGGAATCGATGTAGCCCTGTACCCGGTCGCGGTGGCGCGCGCCGGCGAGCGGACCGAGGAAGTTCTGCGGCTCCCACGGATTTCCCATAGGCAGTGCCCCATATGCCGCAGCCAGCGCCGCGACCACCTCATCGTGACGCTGCCGGGACACCAGCACGCGGGTCAGCGCGATACATGCCTGCCCCGACTGCATACATCCGCCCATCGGCAAAGACTGCAGCACGTGATTCAGGTCCGCGTCGTCGAGCACGATCGCGGCGGATTTGCCGCCCAATTCCAGTGAGACCCGGGCGATCCGGTCGCCCGCCAGCGCCGCGATCCGGCGACCGGCCGCCGTGGAACCGGTAAAGGTGATGTGGTCGACGCGGGGGTCGGTGACCAGTTTCTCGGAGACCTCACGATCCGCCACGAGCACGCTGACCACGCCTGCAGGCAACAAGCCCTCGTCGACCAGTTCGGCGATCACGTCCGCGAAAACCGACGGCGACAACGGTGCGTCGGGGGCGGCCTTGAGGACCACCGAACATCCGGCGGCAAGGGCCGGGGCAACCTTGAAGGCGATGGTGCCGATGGGCCCGTTCCACGGGATGATCGCGGCGACCACACCGGTGGGCTCGCGCAGAATTCGGGATACGCCGCCGTCGGCGCGCACCCGGTCCTCGCGTTGGTCGAACCGGCGCGCCTCGGCGGCCACCGCGTGGAACAGTCCCGCGCTCATCTGCTGGGTCGGCCCGCTGACGCTCACCGGGACCCCGACCTCGAGCACCCCGATGGTGGTCAATTCCTCGATCCGTTGTTCGAGACGGGTACCGATCTCGTCGATCACGTCGGCCCGCTCGGCCATGGTCTTCGCCGACCAGACGCCGGAATCGAAACTGCGCCGGGCCGTTTCGACCGCACGCGCGACATCGTCGGCGGTGGCGCTGCGAATCCGAGCGGCGCGTTGCTCACTCCACGGGTCGATCAGATCGATCCATTCGGCACCGGACGAGTCGACCCAGCGCCCTCCGATGAAGACCCGTTCCCGGTCGGCGACCGTCGGCGCGGCGACGGCGGTGTCGGTGGTGGTCATCGACGTTCCTTTCTCAGCGGTTGTTGTAGCCGGCATCGACGGGCAAGGTGACGCCGGTGATGTATCGGGCCTCGTCGGAGGCGAGGAATACCAGCGCGTTGCTGACGTCGACGGCCTCGATCAGCTCGACCGGCATCGGGTTCTTGTAGGCCTCGTCGTTCATGACCTCGGGATGGGCATTCACGAAGGCGCCGTACTCGGCATTGGCCACCATCGGCGTGTTCACGCCGGTCGGGTGAATCGTGTTCACCCGGATGG
Source organism: Nocardia sp. AB354 (assembly GCF_049538315.1). NCBI lineage: Bacteria > Bacillati > Actinomycetota > Actinomycetes > Mycobacteriales > Nocardiaceae > Nocardia > Nocardia sp. AB354. Next base: position 83,525 of record NZ_JBMVFU010000020.1, read on the forward strand.
AGTGCTTGGCCAGCTGCTTGGAGTACAGCCGCATCAGCCCGACGACGCCGTGCTTGGCGGCCGAGTAACCGGCCTGTCCCGGAAAGGTGTTGAGTCCTATGCTGGTCAGCCCGGCCGCGGAGCTGGTGATCGTGATCGAGCCGCCCTCGCCGCGCTCGATCATCGGCGCGACGGCCACCTCGAGGGTGTGCCACACCCCGGTGAGCATGGTGTCGACGGCGTCGTGCCACGCCTGTGGTTCGATGCCCTGGTCGATCACCGGCATGATGCCCGCGTTCGCGACGACGACGTCGACGAATCCGAACTGTTCGACGCCGGCGTCGTAAGCACGCTGGACGTCCTCGCGGTTGCGGACGTCGCCGATCGAGGTGACGATGTGCCCGCCGGTCTCTTTCACCAGACGAGTCGTCTCCGCGAGGTCCTCCTCGGTGGCCATCGGATAGAACACCGAGTCGATCTGCGCGCAGATGTCCATGCCGACGATCGCGGCGCCCTCCTGCGCCAGCCGCACCGCGTGCGAGCGGCCCTGCCCGCGCGCGACACCGGTGATGAAAGCGACCTTGCCTTCGAGACGTCTCATGGAATTCCTTCTCTCACTGCATTTTCCGACCGCCGATTGATGTCGGCGGGGACGCCTGCGGGCGCCGGGATGCGCCCTCGCGTACCGAATCGCTCTGGCTGCGGCTCGTCTACCGAGTGGAGAGCCTGTGAATGGCGTCACATGACAGTAGCGCCGAATGAGTTGATAGTCAACAACGGACGTTTTTTGTCATATATATCGCCAGCACGTCTACCGCCGCTGCCACAAGGCTGTGAACAGCACGAATGCGCCGACAGTTCGGTAATCCGTCAGCGCATTCGCGAGCATTTCAGCCCGAAGTAAATCTATCCCAGATAGTTTTATTCAGCCTCGTACCGGTGCCGTCTCCAGGTCTCCGGACGGCAATTGCAGCACTCCCTCACTCACCAGCTCGTCGATCTCGGCCGGCCCCAGCCCGAGCAACTCCGAGCAGATCTCGCGAGTCTGTTGCCCCGGCAGCGGGGCGGGCCGCATCGGCGGATCGGCGATCTCGCCGAAATCAGCCGCACGAGCGGTCGCGGGCAGGCCCGCAGCGAGCAACTCGTGCTCGACAAGCGTGTAGGTCGCGCGGGCCGTGAGCTGGGGATCGGTGAGCAATTGCGGTAAGCGCAGCATCGGCCCGGCCGGTATCCCCGCCGCCTGCAGGGTCGCTGCCGCCTCGTGCGGATCGCGCTCGCCGAGCCACTCGGCCAGGAGCGCGTCGCACGATTCGCGAGCGCGAACCCGCTGCGCGGCAGTGGCGAACCGCTCGTCGTGTTCCAGATCGCGGCGCCCGAGGACCTCACACAACCGCCGCCAGTCCTCGTCGTCGCGAACAGTGACCGCACACCATTCGTCGTCCCCCGCGCATGCGTACACGCCGCCGGGCGCCCGGTGCGGATCCGCATTGCCGGGCGCGGTCACCGATCCCGGACGCAGGCTCTCCTCCACGAGCTGGGTCCCCAACTGGACGAGCGCGGTATCCGCCTGCGCCACTCGGATATCGGCGCCCCGGCCGGTCCTCGCGCGGGCGATCAGCGCCGCCAGCACCGCACTGGCGGTGATGTGCGCGGCGATATGGTCGGGGTAGACGGTCTGCCCGTCGCAGAGCAGTTCTTCGTTGCCGGGATAACGCCACAGTGCCGACACTCCGCACGACGCGCGAACCAGCGGGCCGTAACCCAGCCGGGTGCGCCACGGTCCGGTCGCGCCGAATGCGCTGGATTCCGACACGACGATGCCGGGGTTGATGTCGGCGAGACTGTCATAGGACAGGCCCATGGCCGCGAGTGTGCCGGGTTTGAAGTTGGCAAGGACCACATCCGCATCGGACACCAGCCGGCGAAACAGTTCCACACCCTGCGGGTTGCGCAGGTCGAGGCCGAGGCTGCGCTTGTTGCGATGTCCCCATGCGACCGAAGCCGCAAGGGCCGCACCGCGTTTCGATTGGCGCAGACCGTCCGGAAAGTTCGCGTTCTCGATTTTGATCACGTCGGCGCCGTAGTCGGCGAACTGCCTGCTGAGCTCCGCACCGAATACGATCACGCCGAGGTCGAGGACCCGGAGTCCGGCGAGTGGGGCGCCCGACGGATCGACGGTGCCCACCACCGTGGTCCCACCACGTGGCCGCACGAGGTCGTCGTGTTCGCCGGGTCGCGGCGCTCGCACGCGGATTCCGGCCCGGTGCCCGTCGATGGTGACATAACCCGAGGGCGCCTTCGCTCGCACCCCCGGCACAATCTCCGTCTCGATCAATGCGCCGGATTCCTGGAAATGCGGGGTGGCCAACACCTCGGCCAGGGTGTGCACGCCACCGACGGGCACGCCCCGGCGAGCGCCCTCAGCCACCAGTTCCGCCTGCGTGCAGGTAGCGAACAGGGCACCGATCAACGGGTGCAACGTGCCCGCCGCAGCGAAGCGGGCGGGAATGGTGTCATATTTCGGGTCAGCGAATTCCGCTGGTGCCCCCAGCCATTCGAACATTGCCCGCCACTGGCGCTTGGCCAGCAGACAGATCCGGACGTGTCCGTCCTTGCAGGCGAAGACGGGATAGAAGTCGGCGGCGTTCGGGCGGCCGCGCGGGAAGTCCTCCGAGCGCCCGGCCGCCGCGGAACCCTGAGTGCCGAAGCCGGGATCGAAGCCGTGCACAACCGCTTCGAACGCCGAGAGATCGACGGTCTCACCGCGACCGGTCTCCAGTCGGAGCCGGTAGGCCAACAGGGTCGCCCACACCGCGTGGGCACCCACGGTCTCCTCCACCAGGCCCGCGGGTGGCAGCAGCGGTTCGGCGCCGGGGGCACCGGAACGCGACAGCACACCGGACATCGCGTACAGGACCTCTTCGGTGGCCGACCACCCCGAGTAGGGGCCGGTCCGGCCGAACGGGCTGATCGACATCCATACCAGACCCGGTGCGACAGAACGCATATCGGCCGCGTCGATCCCCCTCTCGGCCAGGAACCCCGGCGGCGTCGATTCGACGACGATATCGGCATCGCGGGCCAGCTCCCGGAAGCGATCGATGCCCGCGGGCGTGGCAAAGTCGATCGTGATGCCGAGTTTGTTGGCGTTGCGCAATGCGAACGCGATACTCGTACCCGCGACTGTGGGCCCCTCCGAACGCGAGCGCGCTCCGCCCGCAGGTTCGACGCGGATCACCTCCGCACCCAGGTCGGCCAGGTAGCGGCCGCATGATTCCCCGAGCCCGTCGGTGAGGTCGAGAACGCGAATTCCGGCCAGCGGCAGAGTCATCGCCGGCCTCCTGTGGTCGACGCCGGACCGCCGAAGTACACCGATTTCGTGCGCAGATACGGCGCGAGCCCCTCCGGCCCCAGCTCCCGCCCCAGACCGGAGGATTTCACCCCACCGAACGGGGCTGCCAGGTCCAGCAGATAGTGATTGACGCCGAATGTTCCGCTCTCGATCCGGTCGGCGATCGCCAGACCGCGTTCCTCGTCGGTGGTCCACACCGTGCCGCCGAGGCCGTAGGCGGAGTCGTTGGCGAGGGCGATCGCGTTCTGCTCGGTGTCGAACGGCGTGATGGTCAGGACGGGACCGAAGATCTCCTCCTGCGCGATGCGCGCGTTGTTGTCGACGCCGTCGAACACCGTCGGTTCCACAAACCAGCCCACCGGCTGATCGTCCGGAGTGCCGCCGCCGGTGGTGATCCGGTAGCCGTCCGCGCGCCCGGACTCGATATAACCGAGCACCCGGTCGCGTTGTGCGGCACTGACCAGCGGCCCGATCTGGGTAGTCTTGTCCAGCGGGTCACCGATGCGCAGCGCACGGACGGTTTCGGTGACCGCCTCGACCACGTCGGTGTAGCGCGAACGCGGGGCCAGAATGCGGGTACTGGCGTGGCAGGTCTGGCCGTTGTTCACCAGCGAGACCTCGAGCAGTTTCGCCGCGAATTCCGTCAGGTCGGCGTCGTCGGTCACGATCGCCGCCGATTTTCCGCCGAGTTCGAGTGTCACCGGACGCAGCAATCGCCCGCACACCTCGCCGATGGCCCGGCCTGCCGGTGTGGAGCCGGTGAAGGCGACCTTGTCCACGCCCGGATGTTCGACCAGGTACGCCCCCGCCTCCCGCCCCGCGGGCACGATGTTCACCACACCGGCGGGCAAGCCCGCCTCCTCGGCGGTCTCGGCGAATACGTAAGCGTCCAAGGCGGTTTCGGGTGCGGGCTTGAGGACAACGGTGCATCCCGCGGCGAGCGCGGGCGCCAATTTCATCGCCGCCAGCGACTGCGGGTAGTTCCACGGCGTGATGGCCGCGACCACCCCGACCGGCTCGCGCCGTACCACCGTGCTGCCCCCGAACGCGCTGGGGCGCACCTCGTCTCGTTCCGCATCGCGAATCAGGCGGGCGTAGTACTCGACCATCAGCGCCGGGGCATAGCCGTTGACGTTGATCGACGTCGCGATCGGCATGCCGTTCTCCCGGCTGGCCAGCACAGCGGTCTGCTTGGCCCGCGCTTTCAGCGCCGCCGCGAAACGATCGAGATGGTCGGCCCGCGCGGCGTGGTCGAGGGAACGCCAGGAGTCCAGTGCCCGGCGGGCCGCGGCTACGGCCGCGTCGATATCGGCCGGTGCCGCGAGCGCGGCCGTTGCGAGCACCTTCTCGGTCGCGGCCTCGATCACCTCGACCGTCGCGCCAGTCGCCGGTGCCGCCCACTGCCCGTCGACGAACAGGCTGGTTCGATCCTGGTTGGTGTCCATAGTCCGTCCTCGGATAGGTCAGAGGGTGTCTTCGTGCCCGAACAGCGTCGAGCTGACCAGCGGCGCCATCGGGCCGCCGATGAACAGCGAAATCCGCGCGCCCGGTACCGGATTGGTGGAGGTGCCGCGGATCTGACGTACCGCCTCCACCGCCAGGCCCATGCCGTTGACGAAGGAGTCGGCGATATTGCCGCCGCTGGTGTTGACCGGAAGCTTCCCGATCCCGGCGGTCAGGTTGTCGACGGTGAGGATCTCCCCCGCTGCCGGACCGGCGGGCGCGAACCCGTGATCGATCAGCGCGGCGACCGCGGGGCCGCTGAAATTCTCGTAGACCTGCACCACGTCGACGTCGTCGTGGGTCACACCGGCGGCCGCCCACAGCCGGTCGGCAACGCCGGGCCGTCCGGGACGGCCTGCGAAACCCGCACTGGTGTAGAGGTCGTCGTTGTCGATGATCGCCGAGTAGCCGCCGGGCGCGCCCTGCGCCCCCGCCAGCACATAGGCGGCATCAGGCCGCATCGAGCGAGCGCGTTCGCCGGATACCAGCACCAGGGCGACCGCTCCGTCGCTCTCGCGTGAGCAGTCGAACAGATGGAACGGCTCGGTGATCAGGCGGGAGGATTCGTAGGTCGCCTCGTCCAGTGGTTTGCCGTACCCGGCCGCGGTGGGATTGTTCTGCGCGTGCCGATAGGCCGCCAGCACCAGCGCGCGCATCGCCTCGCGTGGCACGCCGTCGTGTTCGAGCAATCGCTGGGTGCGCAGGGCACAGACCTGAGCCGGCGAACCGACACCGTGGGCGAGGTAATGCGGTCCGTAGAAGTACTTCGCGTAGCCCAGGCGGCCCGTGTCCTCCTGCGCCATCGAGCGGTAGACGACCACTGTCTCGGCCTGGCCGGTGGCGATCGCGACCGCGGCGTTGTTGATCGCCGCGGCGACCGTACCGCCGCCACCGCCCCACATCATGTTCGACCACCGCACGTCGCGGACCCCGAGCGCGCCGCCGAGCGTAGCGCCGTCGTGCCCGCCGCCGGCGTAGGAGACGAATCCGTCGAGCTCATGCGGCGAGACACCGGCATCGGCGCAGGCCGCGACGATGGCTTCCAGGGTCATCCGCAACTCACCGTGCGGAGCCTCACCGCGCTTGTAGTGCAACTCCGCCGCACCGACCACCGCGGCGGCGCCGCGCAGCATTCTCGCGCTCATGCTCGCGCTCCTTCCAGGTCGGCTCGGCGCCACCGCAGCAGGGGCCATTTCGCCCCCGGATCGAGTTCGATCCGGCCGACCACCGGGTCGCCGATGCGCACGGTGTCGGTCTCCTCGTCGACGAGAAGTCCCAGGACCCTTCGGTTTCCGGCGCCGGGCAGTTCCACCAGGACCGTCACGTACGGCACCCGGTCGGCCAGTTCGGTGATGAAGGGGTAGTGGCTGCGAGCCCAGCTGTAGACGGTGCCGACCGGCTCGACCTGCTCCCAGTCCGGATCGAAACTGTGGCAGGAGGCGCAGATCCATTGCGGGCCCCAGATCCATTCGCCACAGTGCCGGCAATGCTGCAATCGCAGCTCGCCGGCGATAAGACCGTCCCAGTAGGGCCGATCCAGTCCGTCGTCGGCGGGGCCCCACGGCAGTTCCAGCTCCGGTGTCTCGCTCATGCCGATTCTCCGGCCACAGGGAAGTTCTCCAATGCCGCGGCTTTCCAGGCACCGTCGTGCAGTTCCCAGATCGAACGCAAGCCGATGGTGCCCTCCGGGGTGTCGTAGACGGTTTCCCCGATCTGCTTGTCGCCATCGGCGCGTACATCGCGGATCCGGAATCGGTGTACCTCTCCGCGCGGGACGGTGACACCGTCGAACACCGCGGGCAGATTCTCTTGCACCATATCGGCCAGGGCGGCCTTGAAATCACCCTGGGCTACGGCACCGACATGACGTTCGTACAGTTCACGAAAGTCCTGATCAGGCATTGGAAATCTCCTAGCTCCCCTGATGCGACGCGAGGCGTCACGATGACTTTTACCTTAAGGCTTTAGGTTTATGCGGTCAATGCGCGACCCCCGCCGGAACGGATCCGTCCCCGGTCGCCGAGGTTTCAGTCGCCGTCGAATCGAAGGTCGCCGTCGGCACCGATCTCTACGACCGCCCCGGCCACTTCGGCACTCACGAGATGCTCGACATCCGCCGGCCGGCGGGTGGAGGCCAGCGTGCGCCCACCGTCGGGAGTCCGCGCCGCGACGAATCCGGCCTCGGGATTGCCGGCGCGGTCGTAAACGACGGTCCACGCCTCGACCGCGGCAGGCCCGGCATAGCCCGGGTGCGCCCGTACCGTCGGCTCACGGTCGACACGCTCCTGCACATCGACTCGCCGGAACCCCGCGCGCGGCGGCTCGCTGCTGTAGACGCCGAATGCGTGTTTGGTCAGGTAACCGCCGTTCGCCGTGAGCAATCCGAAGCTGCCCGGTGCACGACGCAACCGGGTCGCGAGCGTGGCGATGGCATGGGTGCTGTAGTTGTTCCACGGCCCGCCCGCGAACGTCAGTCCTCCGGTGACGGTCAGCGGCCGGGCAGCATCGTCGGCCGGCAGACCGAGTTCACGCGCCGCCACCTGCACAGCGGAGGGAAAGCACGAATACACGTCGATGTGAGCGAGATCGTCCACGCCGATTCCGGCCAGCTCCAGCACGCGCGCCCCCGCGTGCCGGATCGCCGGCGAGCGGTCCAGGGCGCCGCGTTCGGCGATGTCGTAGGTGTCGTGCGCCTCAGTTCCGGCGTGTGGGAAGATCCAGTTCTCTCGCGGAATCCCCAGTCGGGCAGCCACTTCCACCGAACACAGCAGCAGTGCCGCACCCTGCTCGACCATGTTGTTGGAGTTCATCAGCTTCGTATACGGCGAGGCGATCCACCGGTTGGCGGCGCTGGGCGTGACGATCTCCGCGGCGGTATGCACGCGTGGGGTCCAGGCATGCGGATTGTTCGCGGCGACCTCGCTGAAACGCGACCACAGCGCACCGATCGCCGCACGGTGCTCCCCCACCGAGCGCCCGGCGGATAATCGCAACGCCTGCTCGAACAGCGGGTAGATGTAGGCGGGGCGGTCGAGTCCGGCCCGCTTCTCGGCATCCGAACGCATCGGCACCTCGGGCACCAGCATCGGCGCCGCGGCCACCGTGTCGTCCTGCACGGTCCAGTCCGGCCGAATTCCCTGCGCGCGCAGCTTCATTCGAGTGCGCCAGGATTCCGCGCCGCCGACCAGGACCACATCGCAGCGGCCGGCGGCGATATCCTGCGCGGCCTGGTTGACCAGTACCTGTGGCGTGCTGCCACCGCTACCGGTGTAGCCGGTGTGGCGCGGTGTGGCGCCGATTCGTTCGCCGACCAGCGCGCCGGGATCACGGTAGCGCCACGACAGCATGCCGACGATCCGCACGGAGTCGACAAGTTCCAGCAGGCGCGCGGTGCCGGCCTCGGTCGCGGCGCGCGAGGCGGCGTAGACGATCAGGTCGACGGGTTCACATCCGCCCTCGCGTTCGTTGATCTGACCGCCACCGACCAGGACCGGAGTGCGTGGGTCCACGTTCATGAGCGCACCGCCTCGAGGATTCGCTCCCGGGATTCGGGTTTCGGCCACCCGCCCAGGATGATGGTGGTCAAACAGGTTGGCTTCCAACGATTCACGATGTCCTCACAGATCTTGTCGACCGGTCCGACGAGGGCCACGTCTTCCACCATCGCCGTCGGCACCGCCTGTGCGGCCAGATCGGCCCGGCCGCCGAGATAGAGACGCTGAATTTCGGCGCAGACCTCACCCCAGCCCATGCGGGCGAATACGTCGTTGTGGAAGTTCGCGCTCTGCGCGCCCATCCCGCCCGCGTAGAGCGCGACCACCGGTTTGAGCCGGGCCGCCGCGCGATCCACGTCGTCGCCCTCCGACAGCCAGCACACGTTGGCGATCTCGAAGTCCCCGGCCGCGCGGCGGGCACCCTCGCGTGCGAACCCCTCGGCGAGGGCGGTGCGATAGAACTCGTCGGACTTCGGGGAGAACCACAGCGGTGTCCAGCCGTCTGCGATCTCGGCGGCCAGCGCGACATTCTTCGGCCCCTCCGCGCCGAGATAGACGGGAATGTCGCGGCGCAGCGGATGCACGATGGACTTCAGCGGCTTACCCAGCCCGGTGCCGCCGTGGTACGGCAGTTGATAGTGCTTGCCCGCGAAGGTTACCGGCTCCGTCCGCTCCCACACCGCCCGCATGATCGCGATGTATTCGCGAGTCCGTTCCAGCGGCCGGGGGTAGGGACGGCCGTACCATCCTTCGACCACCTGCGGACCGGAGGCGCCGATACCGAGGATCAGCCGTCCGCCGCTGAGATGGTCGATGGTCTGCGCGGCCATCGCCAACGCTGTCGGGGTGCGCGCCGAGATCTGGCATACCGATGTTCCCAGGGCGATCCGGCCGGTCTTGGCGCCCCACCAGGCCAGCGGGGTGAGCGCATCCGAGCCGTAGGACTCCGCGGTCCAGAAGCTGTCGACACCGAGTGCCTCGGCCTCGGCGATGGTCTGTTCCATCCGCCGGGGCGGTTGCGCTCCCCAGTATCCGGCCATCACGCCGACCTTCACCGCAGGTACCCGTCGTTCGATACTGTCGTCAAAGCTGTTGTCCTGTCAGTGGTTCCGATAGACGGGGGCGCGCTTGTCGAGGAAGGACCGCACCGCCTCGCGATGGTCGCGGGTCGTGGCGGCCAGAATCTGCGTCCGGTTCTCCAGGTCGATCGCGGCGCGCAGGCTCGGCGTCTCGAGGTTGGACCACATGACCTCTTTGGTCATCCAGACCCCGAACGGGCTGTTGCCGGCGATCGCCTCCGCGGTGTCCAGTGCGGCGTCCAGGAGCCGGTCGGCCGGCTCCGCCGAGGACACCAGGCCGATCCGCTCGGCCTCATCGGCGGTGACCGACCGACCGGTGAGCAGGATCTGTGCGGCCCTGGCGAATCCGATCATCCGTGGCAGCAGCCAGCTGACCCCGATATCGCAGTTGGACAGCCCCCGGTTGATGAACGAGGCGTGCAGCGCGGCTTCGGCGGCGATGATCCGGATATCGGCCATGAGTGCCAGCGCCATACCGCCGCCCGCCGCCGCCCCGTTGATCGCCGCGATCACCGGGGCCCGCACACCGCGAAACGCCTCGACCAATCCGGCGATGTGCTGCTGCACGCGCAATCCCGCTTGCGCCCGTCCCTCGTCCTCGGCCGCACCGGGCGGCGCGCCGTATCCGCGCAGATCGAGGCCGGCACAGAAGGCTCGGCCGTTGCCGGTGAGGACGATAGCCCGGACTTCCGAGTCGTGGCGCGCCTCGGCCAGCACCCGGTGCAGCGCCTCGATGAGTTCGGCGTTCATCGCGTTGAGCGCCTCCGGCCGGTTCATCCGGATCAGCAGGATGCCGGGCCGGGGATACTCGGTCTGGATCACATCGGACATGTGTCTGACTTCCTCGAATCGTCGGCGGACGGTCACGCAGAAAGCGCTGCCACCCTATATAAAGCTAACGCCTTTAGATTAATAACACAAGGTAGAGACGCAATCGGAAGGCGGCTGAAGATATTGATGCCGGGCGGCGGGGGCGGCTGGCGACCGCCCGCGCCCGGTGCGGCTCAGATCCCGACCGGTCCCCCGAGCCAGACGCCGATCTCCTCGCCGGAGACGTGCCGACCCGCATCGCTGACCAGAAACGACACCGTGTCGGCGATCGATTCGGCCGGTATCCGCGGCCAGTGTCGGGCCAGCGTCCGCGCCGCATCCGTTCCGCCCGAGTCGATGATGTCCGTCTCGACGAAACCGGGCATGACCGCGTTGACCGTCACGCCGCGCCGGGCGAGTTCCTGCGCCATCACGCGTGTCATTCCGGCCAGTCCGGCCTTGGCCGCCGCGTAGGCGCTCATCCCCGGCGAGGGGCGTCGTCCGCCGGACGGGCTGCTGACGAACACGACTCTGCCCCAGCCTTTTTCGTACATCGCGGGCAGGGCGGCATGGGTGCAGTAGAACGCGCCGCTGAGATTCACGCCGATCACACGATCCCAGTGCTGGGGCGAGAGCTGCCGGGCCGAACCGAACAGGTTCATCCCGGCGTTGTTGATCAACACGGTCGGTGCGCCGAATTCGGCGGTGGCCTGTTCGATCAGGTCGGTCGCCCGATCGGCGTCGGACACGTCGGCGCGGATGGCAGCGGCCCTGCCGCCGGCGTCGGCGATTTCCCCGACCACCTGCCGCGCCGGTTCGTCGCTCGCGGAATAGTTGACCACCACGGCCATTCCGTCGGCGGCCAGGCGGCGTGCGATCGCCGCCCCGATTCCCCGGCCGCCGCCGGTGACCACCGCGACGCGCGTCGCCTCGGCGCTCATGCGGTAGCGGGGGTCGCGCGGACGGCGATGGCGTGGGTGGGCGCTTCGGGAAACCGCTGCCGCAACAGCGGTTTGGCCATCTTGCCGGAGAACGTCCGGGGCAGCGGCTCGTCCAGCGCCACAGCGTGTTTGGGGCGCTTGAACTTCGCCAGATTCGCAGCCGCGAGAAGCTCGATCTCGGCCACCACTTCGGCGGCCGGACGATCGCTGTGGAACACGACCATCGGCACCTCGCCCCAGCGGTCGTCCTTGACGCCGATCACCGCCAGATCCGCGACGCCGTCGATAACGTGCAACACCCGTTCGATCTCGGCGGGATAGACATTCAGGCCACCGGAGATCAGCATGTCCTTGCTGCGGTCGACGATCTTGAGGAATCCGCTCTCGTCCTGCAAGCCGAGATCGCCGGTGCGCAACCAGCCGTCCACGAGCGTCGCGGCGGTGGCCTCCGGCTTGTGCCAGTACTCGCGCATCACGTGCTCACCGCGAACCAGGATCTCGCCCACCTCCCCGGGAGGCGTGTCCGCACTCGGGTCGCCGATCGTGATCTGCGTACCCACCAGCGCCAGTCCGGCGTAGCCGGGACGAGCGGACGCGTCGGCGTAGTTCAACGTCGAGACCATGCCCGACGCCTCGGTCAGCCCGTACACCTGCGTGAGCGGAATGCCCCGTGCGCAATAGAAATCCACGAGATCCACACCCACCGGCGCGCCGCCGGTTCCGGCGAAGGTGAACTTCGCCAGTTTGCGCGCGCCGAAGTCGGGCAGGGTCGTCATCCGCTCCCAGATCACCGGCACCACCGTCGTCGCGGTGATCTGTTCGCGCTCGAGGGTGTCCAGGGCGATCTGCGGATCGTATTCACGCAACAGCACCATCGTCGCCCCGGGGACCACGACCAACTGCATGAAGATCGACAGCACCGATCCGGTGTAGACCAGCGGCGCGGCGCACAACACCCGGTCGCGCGCGCTGAAACCGTGGCTGACGGTCTGCGCGATGCCCGGAGCCATCGCATTGCGGTGGGTCACCACCGCACCCTTCTGCACACCGGTGGTACCCGAGGTGTAGCAGATGAAGGCCGCGTCATCGCCGGCGATATCCACTCGCGGCGCGACACCGGGGTCGATCAGGGTGTCGTACCGACGATGCGCACTGCCGCCGATCGCGAAGATGTCGAGCGGAATCTGTTCGGCGGCAACCTCCAGCAACGGGGCGAACTCGTCTTCGATGACCACCACCCGCGGCCCGGAATCGACCACCATCGGCGCCAATTCCCTTGCGGTGAGCCGGAAATTGAGCGGCACGCTGATGGCGCCGATCTTCAGGGTGGCCAGGATGACGTGCGCCAGCTCGGGCCGATTGAGCATCATGACCGCGACGCGATCACCCTTGCCGACGCCACGCGCCACCAGGCCGCGGGCGAGCGCATCGGTCACCGCATCGAGTTCGGCCCACGTCTCGGCGTGATCACCGAAGACGATCGCCTGCTGATCGGGGCGGGTCTTACCCCAATAGCGCGTCAGATCCGCCAGATTCATTCGAGTACCTCCTCGTTCGCCGACCGTTCGGCCGCGAGCACCAGCGGATGTGACCGCCCTCACTGCGTGTCGTCAAACCTAACAGCTTTAGATTTTTCGCGCAATATCTCGGCAAGCCCCCGAAATCGCCTACAGCAGGCATGAAAACGACACCCACACAATGGGTTTCGTGTGAGTGTCGTTTGCTCCAGCGAGATTCATTCCACCTTTTCGACGGTCCTCGCATACAGATGGCGATCGGCTACCGCAGCGATGCGCGCGTCGTCGTATCCGGCGATGTCCCGCAGCACCCGCGCGGTGTCCGCCCCGGCCCGCGGCGGCAGTGCGGGAGCGAATTTCTCCCCGGCCACCCGTACCGGACTCACCAGGAATTCGAGTTCTCCCACCCCGGGGTAGTCGACCCGATAGGTAGTGTCCCTGGCCCGGAAATGTGGATCGTCGAACATCTCGGCCACGGTGTTGACCGGTCCGCCGGCGATACCGTGCGCGAGGAACAAGTCCATCCATTCCTGGCGAGTGCGCTGGGCGAAGATCTGCCGCAGCTCTCGCCACACGTGCTCCGCGCGCTGCGGCGCCTCCTCGTCGGCGGCGGTCAGGTCGATATCGGCCAGATCCTCGCGACCGACCGCCACGAGGAAGTTGCACCAGAATTTCTCCACGTGCGAGCCGAACAGCACGGCCTTGCCGTCCTCGGTCCGATACGCCTCGAGTCGTGGCCAGTCCGGCAGTCGCCCGTCGGGCAACCACGTCGGACGCGGGATCGATCGGTCCCGGTTCAATTCCGCGTCGCCCAGATCCGGCATCCATGCCGCGGCCACGTCGATCCCGGAGACCTCGACCCGGCCGCCGGTGCCGGTCACGTTCGCACGATGGAGCGCCGCCAGCAATCCCATGGCCCCGTACGCACCGAGGGCGTACATCGCGATCGGCGGGCTGGTGGAGCCCGCGATCCCGTCCACCGGCGGCTCGTCCGGAGTGGTGACCTCGCGCAGCCCGGCATAGGCATCGAAAACCGGGCCGCCGGTGCCGAGCCCCTGATACGGGCCGTCGGTGCCCATCCCGGAGACGGTGCACAGCACGATCTTCGGGTTCATCTCCCGTAAGCGATCGAATCCGAGGTCGAGCCAATCCAGGTAACCACCGCGCATTCCCTCGATCACCGCATCGCACGAGCGCGCGAGATCGAGGAACGCCTGCTTCCCCTCTGCCGAGCGCAGATCGAGTGCGACCGACTTCTTCCCGCGATTCCACCGCAGATGCATGAAGGCCGGCCCGTCCGGATCGCCGACGGCGCGACTACCGCCGACGCGTACCGGGTCACCGAGCGGTCCGGACTCGACCTTGATCACTTCGGCGCCGAGGTCGGCAAGATGCCCGCCGAGCGAGGCAGGCGCGAGCTGCGCGACTTCCAGAATGCGCACACCGTTCAGCAACGAGAATCCACTCATTCGCCGGCCCCTTCCAGTTCCTTCGAAAGATTATGCGTCTGTTCGGGTTTCAATTCGATCCACAAACCCTCGGCCTTCGCGACGAGCACCGCTTCGTGATGCAACGTCCCACGCAAGAACCGTTTGCGCCCCTGCTGCCCGACCAGTCGCGCGGTGACGGTGAGTTCGGTGTGCAACGGTGCCGGTGCCCGGAAGTCGACCTGCAGCCGGGCCGTTCGCGCCCACGGGCGGCGATGATTGGCCAGCCGCGCCAGGATCTCGTCGAAGATCAACGGCGCGACACCGCCGTTCATCGCGTAGCGTCCCGAGTGGAAGCGGCCGACCGTCACCCGGCCGATCGCGGTGGTCTCGGTGATCCGATCCAGGTGCACCGGCGGTGCCAGCGCCTGGCCGTGGCCGGCCGATTCCCAGCGCTTGCCCGCGATCTGTTCGTCCTCGTCAACCTCGAAACCGGCTAGGGTCGTGGCGATCTCACGTAGGCGCGCTGCGGCGTCGGCGGCGGCTCTCGGTGTCGGCCGGCTACGGGTGACCGCCTCCTGGGCCGCGCGCAACGCGTCGATGAGCCGGGTGAACTCGTCGTCGGTGACGACCGTCGGGGCGAACGGATCGTCCCAGGTCGGTTGCCAGATATTCGGATTCACGAGGCACCTCCCGGGGCGGGCGCCGGCTCGTGGCCGAAGAATGCCGAGAACATATCGGTGATCGACCGTTGTCCGAGTGTCGCTCGAACGACCGCGTTCTCGCGTTCATAGCGCTCGCGCAAGCCGTGCCCCGGACCATCGAGCAGCAGTTGCTTGATATGGCGCAGCCCGTCCGGCGGTTGTGCCGCAATCTGTTGCGCGATCCGTACCGCTTCCCCGGCTACGTCGGGCGTATAGCGCGTGAGCAGACCCATCTCGTAGGCCTCGTCTCCCGGGACAGCTCGTGCCGTCATCAGCAGATCTCGCGTGCGGGCACCGCCGATGAGGGTGTCGAGCAGCCAGCTCAGGTTCACCCCGCCGTACCTGGCCGCGCTCACCGCCATCGTGGTCCGCGGGCCGCCGACCCGCAGATCGGAGCACGCGGCGTACATCGTCCCCGCCCCATACGCCAGACCGTCGACAGCGGCCACGGTCGGCTTCGGGTAGCGCAGGTAGCGCCAGAACATGTCCTCCCGCTCGGCGGTGGACTGCGCCAGCGCCTGCGGCGTCATCGCGTCGAGTTCCTTCAGGTCGTAACCCGCGCAGAATGCCCGGCCACCCGCACCGCTCACGATCACCGCCCGGATCGAGTCGTCGGTGGCGGCCTCGGTGAGCGCGGTATCCACCTGCCGCTGCAGTGCTATCGACAGCGCGTTGTGGGTGTGCGGCCGGTCGAGGGTCAGCCTGAGCACACCGGGCGCCGGGCGGTCGCGGCGCAGTTCGTCGGCAACCATCGCCGTGCTATCGCGCCACGACCGGCGCAGCGGCGCGCTCGGCGTCGAGCGCGGCGACATCGTCGGCGACCATCTTGTGAAAAACCTGACCCGGCAGTTCGTTTCGTCCGTAGATCAGCTCGTCGACCTGTCCGTGTGCCGCGTTCGCGGTGATCGTCTTCGTGACGAACCAGTCCTCGGCGTGCAGCGTCTCCATCAGCAGATCCCAGTTCTTCTGCAGGATCCGCTCCTCCCGCGGCGTCTGCGGCTTTGCGGGCGACAGCAGCCGGATGGTGCAGTAGCTGACATTCGGATCCTGGGCATCGGGGACGATCGTCCAGATCTCGAAGTGATTGGGCTCGGTGACCAGCATGGTGCCCGGATAGATCGTGTAATTCGCCAGCGAATAGTCGCGGACGTCGAAGGCGTCCGGATCGGCGTCACGCACCTCGGTGATGGACTTGCGCGCCACCACCAATCGCCAGGAGCGGCCGACGGGATCGAAGGCGGTGATATTGCCCTCGAGATAGTTGCAGACCGTCTTGGTGTGCAACTGGCACAGATGGTAGGAGTCCTGGACTCCGTCGACCGCGATCTTCCAGTTCATATCCAGCCGCCAGGTCTCCTTGCGCACCTGGTAGGACGCCCCCATGCCGGTATCGGCGACCTCGGCATCGTGCTTGTCACCCAGAATCGCGGCGATATCCAGTTCGGCGCCGGCGGTGGGCACGACCCAGACAAGCCCGTGGCGCACCTCGCACGGAAATTCGACCAGCCCGTACTCGCCGCGATCCATACCGTCGAACCCCTCGGCGTGCGGCATACCGCGCAGCGATCCGTCCTTGCCGTAGGCCCAGTTGTGATACGGGCAGGCGAAGACGCGCTTACATCCGGACTCGGCGAATTCGACGCGGGACCCACGGTGCCGGCAGACGTTGGCGAAGGCCTTGACGCTGCCGTCGTTCTGCCGGACCACCAGCAACGGTGTGCCGATCAGATCGGTGGTCAGGAAATCGCCCGCCTTCGCCAGCTCGTCGACGTGCGCCACGATGTGCGGAAAACGGCGCACCACATCGCGCTCCTTGGCCGCGAGGTCAGGATCATCGAAGACCGAAAACGAAATGCGCAGAAGCTCTTCCGCGTAATCGGTGGTGTTGTTGTCCACGTGGGCGATGAGCCTCCGCGTGAGCCTGATCTTCTCGTCGCGATCCATACCCCGAGGGTGGCACACGATACAATCATTGTCTAGTGTCTTATCTAAAGGTTTTCGATTCTTCGAGAACTTGGTACGGTGCTTCCCGTGACTGGACGCGGCACGGACATCGAGCGCCCGGCCGATACTCGATCGGCCATCCTGGCCGCGGCGGAATCCTGTTTCGCCCGCTTGGGCATCGCGGGCACCACCATCGAGGATGTGGCGAAGGCCGCGTCGAGTTCCCGCGCCACGGTGTACCGCTATTTCGCCGATCGCGACGCCCTGGTGACCGAATCGGTGGTCCGCCGAGCCCGCGCCAACATGGATTCCGCGCGTGCATTCATCGCCCGCCACCCGACCATCGAAGCCAGCATCGTCGAGGGCATCTGTGCGGATGTCCGGCGCGGCCGCCGCGACCCTATGGTGCATCGACTGGTCTCTCCGGCGGAGATGGTGCTCGCGGCGAGATTGCTCACCGAATCCGGACGAGCCGTGGACCTGACCTACGAATTGTGGGAGCCCGTTCTCGCCGAGGCCCGGGCCGCCGGCACGCTGCGAGCCGATCTCGACATCCGCTTGCTGTGCGAATGGATATCGGAATTGGAGATCTACTACATCAGTCGCGGATCGACCGCGGACGCCGAAGACCTCGACCACATACGTGGGAAACTGCGCACTTTCCTGCTTCCCGCGCTACTGCCCGACCGGCCGAAATCCCATCCGCGGCCGACCATTACGACGTAGCGCCTTCACCCGTTTTCGACAGGTGAAGGCGCCGCGACGCCGGAGTCCGGTCGGCGCGCCGGACCCGGTTGTTCATCATCGTGGAGCGTTCGCACCGCTCAGTGCGGACCCGACACCGCCGATATCGGTGATGGTCCAGTTGTGGTGGCTGTCCAGGCTGAGCTGATAGGTCGCCGTGGATTGGATCCCTTCCGGCGCCTGACTGTTCTTGGTCAGCACGCTGACGAAACAATCCACGGCGTAGATGCCGTTGTTGGTCGAACGCACCTTGGCGGCAACGGGTTTCGCCGTCGACACCCACTGCAGCGGGGTGATGATCTGCTCCATCGAGCCTGCGGCCTGGGTCAGCCGGTTCGACAGTTCCGGGCTGGTGCCCTTGGTCAGACGGGTCCGCCACGCGGCCAGATCCTGGAAGTTCATCTCCGCCGCCGCGGTCGCGTAGTCGAGCGCGATCTGTTCGGCGTGGGCGGTGTCGGCGCGTTCGGCCCGGGCGGCGGCGATCTGATCGGATTTGTCGCTCAGCTGCCAACCGAGTAGTGCGACCGCGACGGCGAGCACGAGGACCAGCGCCCCGACGGCGAGGGTCTTCAGCTTGATCGACGACTCTCCGGTCCGGCGTCCTCGGCGCAGGATCGAGGACAGCGGGGCGGAGTGCCGGCCGCCGGCTCGCTCCGCCTCGGCGGACGTAGTCGCGGTGTCGGTGAGCTCGGGATCGGTCAGTACCGAGGGGGAATTGGTCATGATGGCCTTCTTCGAACGCTGATGGTCACTGAGTGCGGGGTCGGCGCAGGTTCAGGGGCTACCTCCCCGCTGGTCGGATATGCACGGTGACGGCGTCACCCGACTCGGTGGAGGCGAGCGCGTTGTCGAGGAACCGTCCCAGGTCGACGGTCGACATCGCCGCGGCACCGGCACGGACGCCGGGCAGCAGGTCGACGCCCAGGGTGTGCAGATCGCCGGAACTCTTGTCCAGGAACGACTGCAGCGCGTCGAGCAGTGGCGCCGCACCGTCCTCGATACTCGTCAGCGGTCCGAAGGAGGCGGCGAAGTACACACCGCCGAGCACATCGGTGAATCCTGATCCGAACTCGGCCAGCTTCGGTGTCGCACCGGCCAGGTCACCGGGGATGGTGTCGGTGCTCATCAGCAGCGGCTGCAGCGCCGTGAGCAATTGGGTCAGATCGCCCGATCGCTGGGTCAGTGTCTTCGCGAGTAGTTCACCGGCCCGCGACAAGTCGTTCAGGACCCAGGGGTCCTCCGGAAGCGCGACGTCCACAGTCTCGAATATCTCCCGAATACGTTCGGGCTCGACTTGTTCGAGCATCCGGGTCAGGCGGGCCGACAATTCCTGGAAGGTGGTCGGCACCACGACGTGCGCGGTGGGAACCTTCGCGCCGTCCCCGAGGTAGGGACCCCGCTCGGTGGTCGGTTGCACGGCCAGATACGCCTCGCCCAGCGCCGATAAATTGTCCACCCGGAATCGGCTGTCCACCGGAATGCGATAGCCGTCGTCGTAGTTCCAGGAGATCTCGGCGTGGTCCGCCGAGGGCGTCACCGCAGTGACATGCCCGATGGCGACGCCACGCAGCAGCACCCGCGAACCGACCACGAGCCCATTGGTGTCCGGCACGGACATGCCGGCGGTCCGGATATGTCGAAACGCGCCGGTTTCCAACCCGATGTGGTCCAGATACACGAACGAGGACGCGGCGATGACCGCCATTCCCGCGACCGATGCGACGGTTTTCAGATTCATTTCACTGCCCCCAGCATGCGCAGCAGATTTTCGACATCAGCCACGATCCGGTCGCCGTGATCGGTATCGATGGAGCGGATGTTCACCGACGGGTCCTGCACGAACGGCAACAGGGTCGTGCGCAGGAACTCCGACAGCTTCGCGGTATCCGCCGGAGCGCGATCCCAGATGTCGCGCCCGATGCCGCCGGTTTCGGCCAGCGAATCGAACAGCGGTACCAACCACAATCCGCCCTCGTACACGCTCCCGACCGAGGGAAGGATCTGGCTGATGTAGGAGACGATGCTCACGGCGGTCCGCCGCCAATAGTGTTCGGTCTCTGGCCCGAACAGTGTGGCCAAGGTTTGTCCTTTGGCATCGATCGCACCGCCGGTGTCGCGGAAACCGTTGAGCATGCGATCGATTTCGTTGGTATCGCCGGCCAGATCCCGCATATCGCCAGCGACCACCGAAGCCAATCGCTGCACGTCGTGAGGCTGCGGCATGACGGTGTTGATACCGGTCATGGCATCCTCGATCTTCTGGATACTGCCGCCGTTGACGAAATAGGCGAGCACCGCCATGGTGTCCTCCAGCTGCGGCGGTGAACTCGTGTGGCCGACGGTCACGGTCGCGCCCGGCCGCAGATACGGGCCTTGGACGACCGGTCCGTGGTCGAGCGCGATATAGGTGTCCCCCAGCAGCGTGTTCTGCCGGATTACCGCGCGCACGTCGGCGGGCACCTTGGTCCCGTCCTTGACGTGAGTGCTGACTTTCACGAATTTCCCTGATGCGGTGAGATTTTCGACCTCACCGACCCGAAGCCCGTCCATCATCACATCGGCCCCGGTCGGCAAATTCATCGTGCTGACGAACTGGAGGTCGAGTTGGTAGCCTGCGCCGACGCCGCCCCGGACCGAGGGCAGGTCGTCCGGTCCGACCGAACAGGCGGTGGTGGCCAGCAAACTGCAGCCGAGCGCCGCGGCGGCGACAGTCTTCCATCGTGTGGTCGTCTTCATCGCTGACCTTTCGCGAGCACCATGTCCAACAGGCCCGCGATCGGTACCTCCACGTGGCCCTGGTCGGCCGAGCAGCTTCCGGGCGCGGCCTGGTTCGCCGCCGCGCACAACTCGGGAGCGGCAGGCGAATCGAGCTGCACCGTGGGCGCGCGGTAGGCGATCGACATCCCGCCGTCGTTCGCCGCCTGTTGCCGCAGCATCGCCGCCACCGGCGGAATCGAATCGAGGAGGCTCGCAATATCTTTGGAGCGACTCGCAGCCAGGTGGATGACGTCGGCGACCGGACCCTGCAGCAGCGGCCAGAGGTCCCCGCCGTAGTTGGTCTGAATGTCGTGGAGCACGTTCACCAGCCAGCCGACGCCCACGCAGACGTCGACCACACCGGGCCACAAGTCGATGCCGGCATTCACCACTTCCGGCATCTGGTCCAGGATCGATCGGATCGCCGGCCACCGTTGCAGCGCGTCGTCGGTGAGTGGCGCCATGTTCTGGATAATGGCGCCGATATCGGCGGTCAACCGGTCCGGGCTCGCCGCCGCCGCGGAGGCGTGCAGCATCATGGTCCGCGCATTCTCACCCTGGCCGCGCAGTGCCTGTTCGAACCCGGCGACGGCCTTCTCGAAACTCTCCTTGCTGTCGTTCGGACTCAGCGCGTCGATGAAATCCGCGGCCGATCCGGCGATTTCGGAGATGCTCTTCGGCGTGAAACTGTGATCTTCGGGAATGCATTGTCCCGCAGTCAGTTCCGGACCGGACCGGTAGTTGCCGACCAGTTCCACGCTGCGGTCGGCGAGAATCGACTTGGACCGCGTCACCGCCCGCACATCGGCAGGAAACCGGCGGCCGCCGTCGAGCGAGAACGTCACCTCGACGTGGTCGCCCGCCGGCCGGATCCGGTCCACTCGCCCTACCTGCAAACCCATCTGGGTTATCGGATTCCCGGGGTAGAGCCCGACCGCGTCCGGCATCTGTGCGCAAAATCCCGATTGCGATTGCGGGCCGTCGGGTTCGACGACGGTGAAGCCGACGCCGCCGATCAGTGCCAGCGATACGACCGCACCGGTGCCGATCAGATATTTCCTGTTCACCTTCATCTCAGCACGTCCGCCCAGGGAGAGGAATACAGACATTCGAGGCCAGAATCGTGCCTCCGGAAACCGTCGCGAGCCCCTGCGGCGTGAGCCAGGCCTCGAGTTGTGCGCGCAGGCCCTGTAACTTGTCGATCGCGGGACCCATTGTGGTGTCCAGACTTTCGATCGACTTCTTCACCTGATCGACCACGGCGCGAACCTGATCCTTGTGATCGAGATAGAACTTCATCTCCGGCTGCACCCGCATCAGCACATCGCCGAGCAGGCTGTAGGCCTCGTTGAATCCGACGTGCGCGTTGTCGTAGGTGGATACGACGACATCGATCTGGCGAATGAGATCGAAGACGAAGTCGCGGTTGGCGTCGAACGACTTCAGATATTCCGAGGCCAGTCCGGTGATCTGCTCGACCTGGCTGCGCTGACGATCCATCACCGCGGCGATGCTGTTCATCCCGGAGATCAGTGAACCGACCGAGGTCGAATTGTGTTGCAACGCTTGGGCGACCTGGTCGATATTCGCGTCCACAGTGGTGCCGTCGACCTTGTCGGTCACGTGCGGCGCCGCCTGCAACACATCGCCGATCGAATAGGGCACGGTGACGTGATCGGCGGGAAGCACGCGCGACCCGAGGGGAGCGCGGCCGAGCGGAACGATGGTGACCGCGTATCCGCCTACGGGGGTCAGCATCCGGACCTCGACATGGGAGTCGTCGCCGATGAAGGTGTCGTCGGAGACCTGCGCCTCTACCAGGACCGTGTCCGGGCGGAAGGA
Organism: Nocardia sp. AB354; assembly: GCF_049538315.1. Lineage (NCBI taxonomy): Bacteria > Bacillati > Actinomycetota > Actinomycetes > Mycobacteriales > Nocardiaceae > Nocardia > Nocardia sp. AB354. Next base: position 105,618 of record NZ_JBMVFU010000020.1, read on the forward strand.
CACCTTGGTGACCTTGCCGACGGTGATGCCGGCGACTCGCACCTCCTGGCCTGTGGTCAGGGCCGCGGCGTCGGTGGTCTCGAATGCCACGGTGCGCTGTCCGACCGGGTGGGTGTAGAAGAGTGTGGTCGCACCGAGGGCGACGACCGCGGTCACGACGACGACCGTCCCCAGCAGGGTTTCACTCGCCACGATCCGGCGCATTACTTGGCGCATACCACGACCTCGCTCCCGTTCAGCAAAACCTTGACCTCCGTGGGCAATTGGGCAACGCCGTGTGTACAGTTCATCGCGGTCGGCGCTGCCGAGACCTGCGGCAGTTGCAGGCCGGCGAAGGCCACGGGCAACAGTCGCAGCGCGTCGGCCGCCTGCGGCAGCGAGACGAAGGCGTGGGTCAGCAACTTGTCGACATCGACGTCGCGAGAGAAACCCAGTTCGGTGATCAGCTGGTGGACCGGGGTAAGGAATTCCGGTCCGAACTTCGCCGTTTTCGGGAATTCACTCAGCACCGTCATAGCCTTCGCGATGGGAAAGCTCAGTGATCGCATGAACTCGATGACCTGTGGTGATTTGCCGCCCATCGAATCCGAAATCCGCGACAGATTGGCGACCAGCGCGGAGATGACCTGTTCCCGGTCGTGCGCCAGATCGGCTAGCTTCTGCACACTGTCGAGCATGGGTGCGAGGCCGGAGCCGTCGCCCTGCAGCACAGTGATGGCGTTCTGCATGAAGGTGTTGATCTCGTCGGTGCTCATCGTGCTCAGCACCGGCTGCAGACCGTTGAACAGTTGCGTGATGTCGAACGAGGGCCGGGTGCGGTCGGTGCCCAGATGTCCTACCGGGCGGCCCGGCTGCTCCGGTTCCTCGAGGTCGACGTATCGAATGCCGGTGAGGTTCTGGTACTTCACGGCCAGGACCGTATTGTCCAGCAATCGATACGGTGCTTCCAGCGAAAAGGTCACCTCGGCGATGCTCGCCCCGTTCTTGCGGGTGAGATCGATCGCCGAAACCTTTCCTACCCGGACACCTTTGGTCCGTATGTCGCCGTTGACGTGTAGCCCGGAGACATCGGTGAATTCGGCGGAGTAGCTGCGCGTATCACCGTGTACCGGGTTCTTGATCGCGCTGAGGATGATCGAGAACAGCACCACCGCCAGCACTGCGGCGACGCCGAGCTTTCCGAGTGTGACGAACAGTTTCGTGCGCGGACTCATCGATGTCCCTCCCCCACCGGTGTCGTCGGAATCCCGGTGAGCGCCAGAGGCGTGGCGAACATCGGCAGATCGTCGACGACGATGCGCAGGTTGAGCGTCTTCTTGCCGATACGGTCGCTGAACGCGGCGTTATACCGGTCGATCAGTGCCGACAGCTTGTCGGGCACCGTCCCGCCGCCGAGGATCTGCGGCACGGTATCGGTCATCGCCTGCACGAGCTGGGTGACGGGCGTCAACTCCGTGCCGTGGGAGGCCAGCAGATGTCCGGCCTTGCCGAACAAACTGTTCGCTGCCAATCCGAGTCCGGCGTCGGTCTTGTCCATGAACGCGTCGTCCACGCCGAACGAACCGTCCGGGCGCTGGTTGTATGGGCTGTCGTAGACGTTGTAGAGCGCGTCGATCGCTTGTGTTCCGAAAGCCGGCAGCACTTCGAGGATGTCGTCGGCTCGGCGCATCAGTTCGGTCGGCAGCGCGCGCTGCGTGGCCGCTACCCGGTCGGCGAAGACGATGCCCGATTGGATCAGCGGAGTCAGGCCGTCGGTGTAGCGCACCACCTTGTTCAGCGTGGTGACCATCGACTGGGTCAGGGTGCCGTCGATCGCCAGCGATCCCTTCTCCAGCATCGTCGACATGGTGAAGTCGCCGGTGGGCATCTTGTTCAGCGTGCTGCCGTTCACCAAACGGTTTCCTTCGGGACGCGAGATGAGATCGACCGCGGTGATGCCGAAGTAGTTCTGCGGCCGGAAATCGAGATCGAAGGCGTCGGTGAGACCGGCCGAAACATCCGGGCGCAGTCGCACACTCATCCGCACGGTGCCGGGGTCGGACTTCTCCAGACGGGTGATCTCGCCGATCTCCGCGCCGTGCAGGATGACCTTCGTGCCGGTGCCGACACCCGGCCCGACATACGGCACCTCGATATTCAGCGCCAGGCCCGCCGGCTTGTGCAGACGCGGATAGACCCACAAGGCGATCACGAGCACAACGGCGATCACCAGCGCGACCGCGGCGGCCGCCATCTCGACCATGTGCTTCTGGTGCCGGTCGGTGCCGCGCAGGAAATCCTGGTTGCGTGTCTTGGCCATCACCCTATCCTTTGAAAACCAGTAGCGGGGACAGTCCCCAGATCGCCACTGTCATCGCGAAATTCAGCACGACGATCGCCACCAGACTGGCGCGGATCGCCCGTCCCGATGCGGCACCGACGCCCGCGGGGCCGCCGGTGGCGAAATAGCCGTAGTAGCAATGGATCAGCGTCACCACGGCACAGAAGGTCACAGCCTTGATCACCGACGCCGTCAGATCCGGCCAGCTGAGGAACTGTGCGAAATAGTGGTCGTAGGTGCCGGGCGGCTGATGGTGGAAAACCTTGACGATGACCCCACCGGTGAAGAAGGCGATCACCAGCGCCATGAGATAGCCAGGCAGCACGACGAGCATCCCGCCGACCAGCCGCGTGCCGACGACGAACGGAATCGCACGCAGGCCCATCGATTCGGTGGCATCGATTTCCTCCGAGATGCGCATGGCTCCGATCTCGGCGGTCATGCGGCATCCCGCCTGGGCGGCGAATCCGATACCGGTGATGATCGGCGCGATCACACGAATATTGCCGAACGAGCCGATGATTCCGGTCAGCGCACCGAATCCGAGCAGATTCAACGCCATGAACGCCTCGATCGCGACGACGGCGCCGACAGCGACGCCCAGAAAGAACATCAGGCTCACGACGCCGCCGTCCACGATCAGCGAACCGCTGCCCCACGCCATATTGTTCATCGTCTTCACGGTCTGTTTCCGATAGTGACGGATCGTCACCGGAAGCAGATACAGGGTTTTCGTGACGAAAAGCGCGACCTGGCCGATTTCGCCGACGAATTCGCGCACGCCCCGAACGAGTGCGCGGATCGGGCGGGCGGCGAATGCGGGCCGGAGAGAAAAGGATTGCGAAGGTGTACTCATGATCACGCCAATCGGGCCGGGAAGAACATCATCTGCAACTGGCTGATGAGCAGATTCGTCATGAAGATGCAGAACACGCTCAGCACGACCGAGGCGTTGACGGCATTCGCCACACCCTTCGGGCCGCCCTTGGCCTCCAGGCCGCGCAAGCTCGCGATCAATACCACGATGGCGGCGAAGACGAGCGCCTTCAGTACCGAGAACGCCAAGTCGGTGGGCGTGGCGAAGGCACCGAAGGACTGCCAGAAGCTACCCGGTACAACATGATTGACATTTGCCGAGATGATCAGGCCGGCGAAGACGCCCGCGGCGATGATGATGATGCACAACACCGGCGCGATCGCGATCATCGCCAGGAAACGCGGCATCACCAGCCGCTCGACCGGGTCCACGCCCATGACGCGCATCGCGTCGATCTCCTCGCGAATCGCGCGGGCGCCGAGATCGGAGGCGATCGCCGAGGCCGCCGCACCACTCATCAACAGCCCGGCCGCCATCGGCGCGCCCTGTCCTACGACGCCGAGTCCACTCGCCGCACCCGCCAGCGAATTCGCACCGACCTGGTTCATGATTCCGCCGACCTGAACCGACACCTCGGCCCCGATCGGAATCGCCATGAGCAGTGCCGGCAGGGCGGTCACCTTCAGCAGCAACCACATCTGTTCGACGAGTTCGTATACCGGCATACGCAGGCGAACGGTGTCGACCACCGAGTACCGCACTACCGCTGCGGTCAGGTGTGCGGACCGGCCCAGCGTCGCCAGGCTGTCCAGCGGCGCGCGCCGCAGGTGGGCCAGTACCCGGCGACCACGCGAGAGCACAGCCGACGGTGGTGACCCGGCCCGGTGGCTCGGCATCGGGCCGCTCGGGCCGGGTAATGCATGGGCGATCAACGGTGCCTGCGTAATACTCATCGGTGGCACCTCCCTCCGTGGATATCGGCGCATGCGACAACTGCGCCGGTTGTTGCCGGGTTATCGATGGATGACGTACGAGAGCCTTTTCCCTTCCGGTGAACGACAATCACCGAAGACGAAATCGACTATCGCTCAAAGTTTCGCGCGCCGATTGCCATTCGTGAGTCCGCGAAACGAATGCGCATCACTCGGCGAACGCCGGTGCGCCGACGACGGCAAAGCACGATTCCGCATACGAGATGCCGAGTAGCGGGGCGTCGCGAAAGTTCCTGCGCGGTCCCGTGTCGGACGATGTGGAGATCTGCGCGTTCCGTTCTCTCCCGCATCCGCCGGTGCCGTGACCGCCATCAGTTCGGGGACCGGAAAAGAGATCGCAGCATTCCAGATCGGTTCGGCGACATTGCCTTCGAGCGTCATTGTTCGATACTCCGATTCACGAGACCGCATTCGCCGCTGATGGCGGGCAGTGGAGCCACGCACGAAATCCGGAAATGAAATCGGATCACCCCGTTGTGACCCGCATCTCCGGACAGTGCACCACGTGTTGTGGCTCACAGCAAACATACTGCGTTTTACGCGTTACGTCAATCGTAATTTGTAAAACAGCTCGGTTTACGTTTGCCATCCCCACAACAGCCCGATCACCGACCAGGAGCCGAGAGGGACGGCCGATCCGCGAAACTCGCCTCGACAGCCGCCCGCGCCGCGGCCGGAAGCGTGGGCAGCAACTCGCGAACGCGGGCCTGCCGCCGCGCTACCGCTCGGCGCTCCGGCATTCCGGGCGTGGCTGCCATCTGCGCGACGATTCCTTCGATCTCGTCCACCCCGCCGATGTGATGCCCGGCGTCGGCCAACGCTTGCTCGCGCACGATCTGCGCCTCGTCCTTCTCCTCCGACATGCCGATCGGGCCGACCATGCGGCCGTTCAGAAATTGCCGGACCACCGGTTCGTCGGAGGTGAGCAGCACCTCCCGTGGACCGAACATGACCAGGTCGCGCCGGAACAGCATGCCGATATTATCCGGCACGGTCCGCGCGAGATTGATGTTGTGCGTGACGATCAGGAAGGTCGCGTCGATCTGGGCGTTGATATCGAGGAACAGCTGGCTGATGTAGGTGGTGCGCACCGGATCGAGCCCGGAGTCCGGCTCGTCGACGAGGATGACCTCGGGATCGAGAACCAGTGCTCGCGCCAGCCCCGCGCGCTTGCGCATACCTCCGGAGATTTCACCCGGGAGCTTGTCCTCCGCACCGAGCAGGCCCGTCATCTCCAACTTCTCCATGACGATGCGCCGAATCTCCGACTCCCCCTTGCGGGTGTGCTCGCGCAACGGGAACGCCACGTTGTCGAACAGGTTCATCGAGCCGAACAAGGCGCCGTCCTGGAACAGCACGCCGAACAACTTCCGGATCTCGTAGAGCCGAGAGGTCGAACAGGTGGTGATATCGGTGCCGTCGACATAGATCGATCCACACTCGGGACGAAGCAGGCCGATCAGCGATTTCAGGAATACCGATTTGCCGGTACCGGAAGGGCCCAGCAGAACGCTGACCTCGCCGGCCGGCAGCGTTAATGTCACGTCTCGCCAAATAGTCTGGGAACCAAAGCTTTTGGTGATTCCGACAGTGCTGACTTCGACACCCATACCTACTCCTGAGCAGAAACCGGCGCGAGAGCGGCACCGGTGGCCAACCACAGACAGTTCCAGCTGTGATACACAGAACGTACTTCGTCCAACGTTAGACGGATCACAATTTCTGTGCAAGGATAGCTGTTGCACCTCATTCGACGAGGCGTTTCACCACAGCGGAGGGGGCACCGCGTCCCGGGCGGCTCGACCGCTCGTCGCGGTGGCGAACAGCGAAATCCGCGAATCCAGGAGTTGCCCGATGCGGTCACATCGTCGCGCGCAATCGAGAAGTACGGATCGAAACCTACGGGGACGCAACCCGGCACTACTGTCGGCAATCGCGGTCACCGGAATGCTCGTCGCGGCATCCTCGGCCGCCGGCGGGGAACCCGCATCCCAACGACCCGGCCACACCGGCCACACCTCCGAAAGCATTGCAGCACAGCATATTCCGTCGGAGTCCGCGAGCGGACCGATGCTGGTGCCGGCCACCGTCGCCGCCTTTCGCCCCCACGCCGCGCCCCCGGCACCGCTGGAAGCGTCGGCGACCACGAGGCCATTGCCGCCGACGCCCGAACTCCCTCGGGGCGCAGCCGGGGGAATCCCGGAACCGGTGCTGGCGGCCTACCGCAATGCCGAGCTGATACTCGCTCGGTCGCAGCCGAGCTGCGGTCTCACCTGGAATCTCCTGGCCGGTATCGGCCGGATCGAATCCGGCCACGCCCGTTCCGGCGATGTCGACGCCCAAGGCCGAACCAACTCCCCGATACTCGGTCCAGCACTGGACGGAACGCTTCCGGGGAACGAAATCATCAGAAGCCGCAGCGGTTACGTGCGGGCCGTCGGCCCTATGCAGTTCTTGCCGAGTACGTGGCAACGCTGGGCCAGTGACGGTAACGGCGACGGAATCGCCGATCCCGATAACGTCTACGACGCGGCACTGGCGGCCGGGAGGTACCTGTGCGCGGGCGGCGCCGACCTACGTGATCCGGGACAGAGCATGCGGGCCGTGCTGCGCTACAACCACTCGATGTCCTACGCCTCGACTGTGCTCACCTGGTCACAGATCTATGCCGGCGAGGCCTGGTCCGCTCCTGAACTCGTTGGGCCGCAGCCGGATACTTCCCCCGACCCCATGCCCACCGGCGATGCGGCCCATCCGGCGAATGACGAACCCGGCACCGCTCCACTTCCCGGGGACGCACCCTCCACACCGACACCCACGCCGGCACCGATGATCTACATCCCGGGGCTTCCCCCGATTCCGTGCGGGATCTTCTGCCCGCCCCCGCGACAGTAGTGACGCGACGCCGCCGCCTCGAAGATCGCCGGCGGAGAGCTGTCATCGGGCCGGAAAGGCAGGGACATCACGCCACTGGCCGATCTGGTAGCAGGCGTGCGCCTCCTCCTGTTCGAAGGACAACAGCCGCAGCAGACGGACCGCGCCGTGATCGTCGGGGTCGATACGCATCAGCACCAATTGCGCTCCCGCCGTGCTCAATTCGTCCAGCGCGCGGGTGAGCAGCGCCTCGCCGAGACCGCCACCACGAATTTCCGGCACGACGATCAGGGCCCGCACCCATGCCGCCCGCAATTCCAGATGCCGAATCGGGCGCGGATCGAACCAGACCAGGCCTGCCGGGCGCGCACACCCCGCCGACGCGAGCAGCATCCGGCCGCTACGCTCCGCGAATTCGGAACGGAATCGGTCGAACTGAGCTGCGGTCAGCCCTTGCCGCGCCAGCACCTCACCGGCCGCCGCGACGACCGTGTCGTCGGTGAGGTCGACCGGCCCGTCCACGGTCACACCGCCGGGGAGTGCGACCGGCTCCATGGGTACCGCGAACGGTCCGGCCAGATGCCGCAGCATCGTCCACTGCCGGGCGACCGGCGCGATATCGAATCGCCGCGTCAGCCGTTCGGAGGCGGGATGGCTGCCGTAGGCCCAGCATCGCAGCGCCGTCGCTCCCCGATTACACCAGCCGTCGGGCCCATCGACGTCCAGGCCCAGCTCCTCGACCAGCAGCGTCGTCACCCCGCGCGAGCGGTAGTCGGGATGAACCGTGTAGGCGACCGTGCCCTGACCGTCCGCGTCGATCGTCAGGTTCAGATAGGCCACCATCACCATCGGCGCATCCGGGCGCGCGCTCAGGTCTCGGCGCGCCCTGATCGGCAGATGCCAGACCGACCGCACCTCGTCCGAGACGGCCGCCACGGCGCGCGGCGGGACCACCGAGAAGCCGGCTTCCTCGTCGTAGCGCGCCGCGGCCTCGACCAGCGCCGTGACCTCGTCGCGGTCCTGTTCGCCGAGCCGCCGACACCAGGTGTAGTCGATCATCGTCCCGCCCTTCTTCGCTGCGCCGGTTTACACGTAAATCTACATGGGTTAGATTTAAGATGCTATATCGACAGCTCAGGACCATATCCGGAGTGCTCGGGTTCATACCCGAGCCAAGCTGCAGAACATTGGAGATATGCCATGACCGAGGTCGGGGCCCCCCGTGAAGAACGAATCCGTCGCGCACTGACCCATCTGCGCAACGACACCACCGACGAGTTCGGCCACGTCACCTGGTTCGAGCCGACGGAGTTCACCGATCCCGGCGTCGCCCAGCGCGAGCGCGATCTCATCTTCGGCCGGGTACCGTCGATCGTCGCGCACGGCTCCGAGATCCCCCGCGCGGGCGACTTCTTCACGCTGCAGATGCCCCGCAACAACATCATCGTGGTGCGCCAGCGCGATGGCGGCGTGAAGGCATTGGTCAACCTCTGCCGGCATCGTGGAGCACTGCTGGAGAAGGAGGAGAAGGGCCGGTGCCGGCTGTTCTCGTGCCCGTATCACCGCTGGTCCTACGACATGGACGGCAGCCTGCGAACCATCACCCGCGACAACACCTTCGGCGAGCCGGAACGCGCGACACTGGGCCTGATCGAGCTACCGACCGAGGAACGCCACGGCTTCATCTGGGTGGTCGACGACGCCGACGCCGAGATCGACGTCGCCTCCTGGCTGGGTCCGGAAATGGATGCCGTGCTCGCCTCCTACGACCTGCAATCGAAGGTGTGCGTCCAAGGCGAGGGCTTCGACGAGCCGGTCAACTGGAAGATCATGCAGGACGCCTTCCTCGACGGCTATCACATCCAGTACGCGCATCCCAACACCGCTGCCAAGCACATCCATACCAATGTGATGGCGTTCGACGATTTCGGCCGGCATTGCCGGTTCATCGCGCCGCGTAAATCGATCGACCGCTGGATCGAGGAGGATCCCGGTGACCGCAGTCTGGCCGGTGACATCACCGAAACCCATTTTCTGCTGCCCAACAGCACCCTGCTGCGCCAGCCCGACCATTTCCAGTTGCTGACCTTCCGCCCCCATCCGTCCGATCCGCAGCGCAGTCGCATGGAAATGCGGCTGATCGTCCCGCCGGTCGAGCAGACCGAGTTGAGCGAGGAGAAGTGGACGCGACTGTGGGACAAGAACTGGCAGATCCTGCTCGATGTGCTGCACGCGGAGGACTTTCCCCTGCTGCGGGATTCGCAGCGCGGGATGACCAGTGCCAGTGCGGGACGGATGGTGCTGGGGCAGAACGAAGTCGCTAATCAAGTCTTCCGTCGCGAGACGCAGAAGCTGCTGACGCAGAAATGACCACAGCGTCGGGACACGGCTGTCCCGGCACAGGAGGATTGCAGTGAAAACAGATCTCTTCGAGTCCGATCACGAACTCTTCGGCCGGACCGTGCGCGGATTCGTGGAACGCCACGTCATCCACAAGATGGAGAAGTGGGACGGGGACCGGCTCATCGACCGCGACACCTGGCGCGCGGCCGGGCAACAGGGTTTGCTCGGATTGTCGGTGCCCGAGCAGTATGGCGGGCCCGGCGAAACGGACTACCGCTTCCGCGTGGTGATCCAGACCGAGATCGCACGAGTGGGAGCCTCGGCGCTCCAGTCCGGGTTCTCCACCAACGACGACATTGTCCTGAATTATCTACTGCGGCACGCGAATTCCGAGCAGCGCGACCGATGGCTGCCGGGTTTCGTCACCGGTGAGACCATCGGCGCCATCGCGATGACCGAACCGGGCGCCGGCAGTGATCTGCGGTCGGTGCAGACGAGCGCGGTGCGCGAGGGCGACGAGTGGGTACTGAACGGATCCAAGACCTTCATCACCAGCGGCATGCTGGCCGACCTGGTCATCGTGTTCGCGGTCACCGATCGAGCGGCGGGTTCACGCGGCTTCAGCCTCTTCGTCGTCGAGGACGGCACTCCCGGTTTCACCCGCGGCCGCAAACTCGACAAGGTCGGACTGCACGCGCAAGACACTGCGGAACTGTTCTTCGACAATGTGCGGGTTCCCCATGCGAACCTGCTCGGTGAACTCGGGGGCGGATTCGGTTACCTGATGCAGAGCCTGCCGCTGGAGCGGCTCGGAATCGGTATCGCCGCACAGGTTTCCGCGGAGGCGGTGCTCGGCTGGACCCTCGACTACGTGAAGGAGCGCCGCGCGTTCGGCAAGCCCATCGGTGAATTCCAGGGGCTCGGTTTCACCTTGGCCGAGGTGCAGACCGCCATCGAGGTGTCGCGCGCTTATATCGATCGTTGCGTTCGGGAATACAACCGTGGCACGCTGACCGCGGTTGATGCCGCGAAGGCCAAGCTTTGGGCCACCGAACTGCAGGGCAAGGTGATCGACGCCGGCGTTCAGCTGCACGGCGGCTACGGCTACATGATGGAGTATCCGGTCGCGAAGGCCTACATCGATGCCCGCATCCAGCGCATCTACGGCGGCACCAACGAAATCATGAAGGAGATCATCCATCGCGATCTCATGCGTGCCTGAGATGACGGCCGGCGCGGATGTCCGCGCCGGCCGTAGTCGTTGTGCCGGAGAGTGTTTCGAGTCAGTGGGACGCCGCACCGGCCGCCGACAGCATCTCGGCGATCTCGACGAACTTGATCCGCGGACGGCCGTCGGCACGGCCCGCTCGGCGCTCCGCGGCATCGATCGACTTCCATCCGCTCGACCCGAGCCGCTCCGGGCGGCGTTGGTCGAGCAGATTCTCCAGATCCTCGCGCGAACGAGCAGGCGTGCGCAGCCGACCGGCGGCGAAATCCTCGACCAGCGCCCGCACCGTTTCCTGAGAGCAGTACCGATTGGTGCCGATCACTCCCGATGGGCCGCGCTTGATCCAGCCCGCCACGTAGGTTCCCGGAAGCGGATTACCGCTTTCGGGCTCGATCACGCGCCCGCCCTGGTGGGGAATCGTTCCGTCGGAGTCGCGGAACGGCACGCCCGGCACGGCGATTCCGCGATAGCCGACCGCCCCGAACACCACTGCGCAGTCGACCACCACACCTGCGGCCCTCTCCCTCGCAACGCCCACTGCGCCGGGTTCGGTCCGCGCGAATTCCACCGCCTCGACGGCCGTAGTCCCGTGAAAACTTCTCGGCGACAGAAAGTATCGGAAGACGATGCGTCGGTTGTTCGTATCGGCGGCACGTTCGGCCAGCTGCCGTGCCACCCGGTTCTTGAGGCGAATGACGGGGTCCAGCCCGGCCGGCGAGCCGAACTCGTCGCAGTGCACGTCCAGTCCGTCGACCTGCCCCAGGCCCAGCAGTTCGGGCGTGGTGAAGGCCGCGCGCTCCGGTCCGCGGCGTCCCACGACCACCACTTCGCGAATTCGGCTGGCCGCCAATGCATCCAGCGCGTGATCGGCGATATCGGTGCGCGCCAGGGCCGACACGTCGGTGACCAGGATGCGGGCTACATCGAGGGCGACATTGCCGTTTCCGATCACCACGGCCCGGTCGCCGGACAGGTCGAATATGCGCTGCGCGTGATCGGGATGGCCGTTGTACCAGCCGACGAAGTCGGTCGCGGTGTGGACGCCGGTCAGATCTTCGCCGGGCAGTGCGAGCGAACGGCCCTGCGAGGCCCCGGTCGCGTAGATCACCGCGTGGTGGTGGTCGAGCAACTCCCCGGCGCTGACGTGAGTCCCAACCTCCACGTTCAATTGCAGGCTCACCTGCTTGCGACTCAAGGTCCGAAGGAACGTGCTCGCAACCTGTTTGGTGTGCTGATGATCCGGCGCCACCCCGTAACGAACGAGCCCCAGCGGGGTCGGCAGGCGCTCGAACATGGTCACCTCGACCTCGATGTCGCGCCGCGTGACCAGCTCCTCCGCCGCGTAGCAGGCCGAGGGGCCCGATCCTACGATCGCGACCCGCAGCGGCCCGCGATCGGTCAGCTCGAGCCGCGGCGCGTCCGCTGCCGGGAGCCCCGGTTCCAGCCCGCTACTGAAGTACACCGCGTTGACCTCCCGATACGGCTCGGTCTCCGGCGTGAGGTCACCTTCGGGAACGATCGCGTCGACGGGGCACTCATCGATGCAGGCGCCGCAGTCGATGCAGGTCTCCGGATCGATGTGCAGCAGTTCGGCGCGACCGAAGCCCGGTTCGCCGGGCCTGGGACGAATGCAGTCGACGGGACAGACCGACACGCAACCGGCGTCGTTGCAGCAGGGCTGGGTGATGACGTGCGCCATCTCTCCTCCGGATCCACGGCACCTCGACCCGTTCACAGGCAGAACACCGTACTACTGACGTTATTTGTAATTTGTTATACGCTGAGTGACGGGCGCCACGCAATAGCCCGTGGACACCTCGGCGACCCGAAAGAGAGGAATCACCTATGACAACGGCAGTCATCGTGGATGCCGTCCGCACCCCGTCCGGCAAGGGCAAACCGGGCGGCCAACTATCGGATCTCCATCCCGCCGAATTACTGTCGGCAGTACTGCGCGGACTGATCAACCGCACCGAACTCGACCCGGCCCTGGTGGACGACGTCATCGGCGGCTGCGTCGGACAGGCCGGGGAACAGGCGCTCAACATCACGCGTAGCGCCGTTCTGGGCGCCGGATTCCCGGAGGAGATCCCGGCGACGACGATCGACCGTCAGTGCGGTTCGAGCCAGCAGGCCGCCCATTTCGCAGCCCAAGGCGTCATCGCCGGCGCCTACGACATCGCCATCGCCTGTGGCGTGGAGTCGATGAGCCGGGTACCGATGGGTACGGCGACACTCGGCAAGAACGCCTTCGGGCCCGGAATCACCGCCCGCTACCCCGAAGGTCTTGTCGGACAGGGGATCTCCGCCGAGTTGATCTCGGCGCAGTGGAAGCTCGACCGGACGACGCTGGACGAGTTCTCGGCCCGATCACATGCCCGTGCGGCGGCCGCGGACTTCTCCTCGGAGATCCTGCCGATCGCCGTCGGCACCGACTCCCGGGCCAGCGCCGATGAAACCGTGCGGCCGTCCACCGACGTGGCGGGTCTCGCCGGATTGAAGCCTTCGTTCTACGACGAGAGCCTCGCCGAACGCTTTCCCGAGATCGAATGGCGGATCACGCCGGGCAATTCTTCGCCATTGACCGACGGCGCGTCGGCCGTGCTGATCATGAGTGAAGAGAAGGCGAACTCCTTGGGACTGCGCCCGCGCGCCCGGTTCCACAGTTTCGCGGTCACGGGCAGCGACCCGCTGCTGATGTTGACAGGGGTCGTGCCCGCCACCCGGAAGGTGCTCGACAAAGCCGGCTTATCGCTCGACGACATCGACACCTACGAGGTCAACGAGGCGTTCGCGCCGGTGCCATTGGTCTGGCAGTACGAGTTCGGCGCCGACCCCGAACGACTGAACCCGCGCGGCGGCGCGATCGCGCTGGGCCACCCGCTCGGCGGCTCCGGCACCCGCCTGCTCACCACGATGCTGAACCACCTCGAGCAGACCGGCGGGCGCTACGGTCTGCAGACCATGTGCGAAGGCGGCGGGATGGCCAACGCCACCATCATCGAGCGACTGTAATTTCGAGCGGTCGCCGATACACCAGCGCCCGAACCGTTGTCGATACGGTTCGGGCGCTGTGCGGCTATGGGACCCGCGGCGCGGGTCCGCGCGAATTCAGCGGGGCGCCATACGAATTGCACCGTCGAGGCGGATGGTCTCGCCATTCAGCATCGGGTTCTCCACGATGTGGCGAGCCAGGGCCGCGTACTCACCGGGCTGCCCCAGCCGCGACGGGTGCGGCACCTGAGCACCCAGCGAGGCGATGACCTCGTCGCCGACGGTCTCGAACAGTGGGGTGTGGAACAGGCCCGGCGCGATGGTGTTCACGCGGATGTTCACACTCGCCAGGTCGCGGGCGATCGGCAGGGTCATGCCCACGATGCCGCCCTTGGAGGCGGAGTAGGCGGCCTGGCCGATCTGGCCGTCGAAGGCCGCGACCGAGGCGGTGTTGATGATGACACCGCGCTCCTCGCCCTCGAGCTCGGCGGCGGCGATGCGTTCGGCGGCCAGCCGGATCACGTTGAACGTGCCGATCAGGTTGACGTTGATGATCTTGGTGAAGTCGGCCAGCGGGAACGCGCCCTTCTTGCCGACCGTCTTGATCGCATTACCGATACCGGCGCAGTTCACCGCGATCCGCAGGGTGCCCAGCTGCGCGGCGGCATCCAGCGCGGCGCTCACCTGCTCCTCGTTGGTGACGTCGGTCGCGGCGAAGACCACACCGTCGCCCAGCTCCTTGGCGATCGCCTCACCGGTGGAGGACGGCAGGTCGATGATCACCACCTCGGCGCCTTGGCCGTGCAGCTCCTTCACCGTGGCCAGGCCCAGACCCGACGCGCCACCGGTGACCACGGCGACCGCATTCTCGAGCTTCATACGAGGTCCTTTCTCTGCTTCCCGTCGACGACGTCGCCGACCTACCGCAATATACCTATAGCTTGTAGGTTTATTGCAGCCGTCCTTATGACATCCAGAGGCGGGCACACGGCAACGGAGGCAGATCGGGATGCACTCGATCGTCGATCACCACAAGGGAATCGGAACGGCGGCGCATTCGCGCCGCGAACGCCTCGCCTATCTCGCGAGTGCACTGATAATCCACGGCAACCTCCGACTGCGCGAACCGCACCCGCACGCGGCATCGGCGCGAGTCGAGGACGTACCGCCCCAGCTCGACCAGGTGCCGCAATGCGGCGGCTCGGCGAGCACACGAAGCGCCGGACCAGTGTGCATGCTGCTGCATGATCCGGTGCGCGGCTTCCACCGTCATCCCGGTCGGCACCGTCGCGCAATCACCCTGCGAGTCAGAACGTTTTGGAAACCACGGCCATGACGGCACCACTGCGGCCGTCATCGCGCCTCCATACCTGTAAGGCCGAACGACGCAAGCCCCAGCGCGTCGAATGGGAGCTGATACACAACACGACTCACAGTCACTGCCTCCATCACAATCCGTCGACCGCCGCACAGCCGGCGCACAGCTACTGCGCAGCGTTGCCACCAGGGTAGATACAGCAAACGAAAGACGTCAATCGTTCGGCGAGCGTTAGCTGACAAATTACGATTGACGTCAGTCGTCCGATGACGTACTTTCGAATGTGAGGCACAGCACTCCGAATTTCGGAGGGGTACGCTCCGGCGCCTACTCGCCGGCTCGCTGTCGCCTCCGTCGGGACCGGCCTCTCCGCGCCGGCCGCATCCTTCTGCAAATCGGAGTCCCCAATGAAGCTCGAAGGCAAAGTCGCCGTCATCACCGGAGCCGGTTCCGGCTTCGGCCGTCAGTGTTCCCAGTTGTTCTCCGCCGAGGGCGCCAGTATCGCGGTCGTAGACATCGACCCCGAGCGGGCCGCCGGAACGGTGGAACTCGTCGAGCAGCAGGGCGGGAAGGCCATCGCCATCACCGCCGACGTCAGCGTCGAGCAGCAGGTGAACTCGGCCGTCGCAGCGGCCGTGGAGCACTTCGGCAAGTTGGACATCATGTTCGCCAACGCGGGCGTCGTCTCACGCGGCGGAGTGCCGTCGGTGGCCGGAGGCGAGGAGATCGAATTCCAGGACCTGACCGACGCGGACTGGCAGCACGTGCTCGGCGTCAACCTCAGTGGCGTCGTCTACGCCGCGAAGGCGGCGGTGCCGTACCTGCGCGACAACGGCGGCGGCACGATCCTGGCGACCTCCTCGGCGGCGTCGCTGGTCGCCTACCACAACATCGCGATGTATTCGGCCACCAAGGCGGGCGTCAACGGCCTGGTCCGCGGCTTGAGCCTCGACCTCGGAAAATACGGCATCCGGGTCAACGCCATCTGCCCCACCCACGGCATGTCGCCGAACTTCCTGATGCCGCCAGGATCGCCGGTGGTCGGACAGTCCTACGAGCAGGTCGCGGGTCCGTGGGATCCGTCGATCTCCCCCATCCCGCTCAAGCTGAACCGACCGCCGTCGCTGCTCGACAACGCCAAAGTGGCGCTGTTCCTGGCCTCCGACGACTCGCAGTATCTGTCCGGTCTCGTGCTGCCCTCGACCGACGGCGGCACCCTCGCCCGCGTCGGCATGTGGTTCGCCGAAGACAAGGGTTCGCCCGGAGATCTGTGATGGCCGATTCGCCCACACACCTGGTCGTCGACCGGACAGCCTGTGCCGGGCACGGGCTGTGTTACGCCACCGCGCCCGAACTACTGGACTGCGACGATTTCGGGAATCCGGTCGTCATCGGTGATCCGGTCCCGGTCGAGCAACTCGACTCCGCACATCGCGCGACAGCCGCATGTCCCGAACGCGCACTGACACTTACGAGCGCCCTTCCCCTATCCGAGGAATCACCGCTATGACCACCACCGCAGAGGTTTCCGCCGATCTGGTCGTCGATTTCGACATCTACGACCAGTCGCTGGCGTTCCCCGAAGACACCGTGCAGGCTCGAGTCGCAGAACTCGCGAGCCGCGGGCCGGTTGTCTATTCCACCGCACACGGCGGACACTGGATCGTCACCCGATACGAGGAGATTCACGAGGTTCTGCGTGACCCCGAAACATTCTCCAGTCATCCGAACAATCTGACGACCACCACCGCGGGCTTCGGCAAATTCATTCCGCTCGAACTCGATCCGCCGGAACACACCGGCTATCGGCTCGCCCTGCAGCCGTTGTTCAGCCCGAATCGCATGAAAGCGCTCGAGGACGATATCCGGGCCGTCGTCAACGAGCTGATCGACGGATTCGCGGCCGCGGGCACATCGGAATTCATCGCCGACTTCGCCCACGAATTGCCCACCCGGGTCTTTCTGTCCCTGATGGACTGGCCGCTGGCGGACGCTCCCATGTTTACCCACGCCACCGATGTTCTGCTCACCGGAATTCCCGGCGCAACAGAGGAAGAGTCCAACCAGGCCCGCGGTGAAGCGGCGTTCAAGATGCTGGCCTACTTCCAGAACATCATCGATGACCGCAAAGCCAACCCGCGCGACGACATCACCTCACAGATCATCCACACCGAGGTCGCGCTCGAAGACGGCACTCGCCTGCTCACCGACGAAGAACTCAATCGGATGTTCTTCCTGCTGCTCATCGCGGGACTGCACACCGTGCAAGGCTCGCTGGCCTGGAGCATCATCCATCTGTCGCACAATCCGGAGCAGCGCGCGCAGCTGATCGCCGACGAAAGCCTGATCCCCTCCGCAGTCGAGGAGATTTTGCGCATCGAGGCCGCCGTCGTGCCCGGCCGGCGAGCCACCCGGACCACGAAGCTGGGCGGCGTCACGATCGCCGAGGGCGATCAGCTCATCCTGATGCTCTGCTCGGCGAACAGGGATTCCGGCGAATTCGAGGATCCGGAAGAGCTGCTCCTGGACCGCACGCCCAACCGGCACCTGTCGTTCGGCGCCGGCGCACATCGGTGCCTCGGTTCGCATCTGGCGCGCATCGAACTGCGACTGGCATTGGAGGAAATCCACCGACGCATACCGGATTACGCACTCATCGAGGGCGACCCGCCGGTCATGCACGCCAGCCAGGTGCGCGGTTGCGCCCGACTACCCATCACCTTCACTCCGAACAAGTGAACAACCGAGTGAGGGCCGCACCGCGCGGCCCTCACTCGTCTTGCCCGCGCCGAAACGGGAAGCCGAGTGAGCGTCATGTGAGAGTGCTCACCGACTGTCCCGTCGACCCGCGGGCGGCGACCACTGATATCCGCTGGTCGTTGCGCTCCAGACACGTTCGAGCGCAATGCTTTTCGCTCCGCGCGGCGCCATCGGCCTGCCCGGTGGACGGCGACGGCTTCGAACGAACAACAAATGACGAGTATTGTCCATGGTGTCATCAGCTGTGCAAACACACGCAGAAATTCCCATGGAGGGCAGGATCAGAGAATGGCTCGACGTAACAGCAACGTCCTGAGCGGGGACGTCGAAGAGGCGCGCGGGCAGATCCTCGAAGCCGCACAATCGACCTTCCTGCATTTCGGCGTCGCCAAAACCACAATGGACGACATCGCCAAAGCCGCCGGCGTATCCCGTCCGACCATCTATCGCTACTTCCGCGACCGCGACACCTTGATCGCTGAACTGATCAGGTTGCGGGCGCGCAAGCTCTTCGTCAAAGGAACGAAATACGTCCTGGAACGCGAGCGCTTCCGCGACCAAATCGTGGACGGCTTGATATTCCTGGTCGACCACGGCCGGAAAGACCCGCTCATCCGATTGATCGTCAGCCCCGAACACATGGACCTGGCCGCCGCCGTCGTCGGCACCTCCCGGCTGGCCAGCGACCTGACCCTTGAGATGTGGGGCCCCATCCTCGACCGCGCCCGCGAAACCGGCGAACTGCGCCAGGACATCACCAACGAAGAAGCATGCGAGTGGCTGGCCCTGGTCCAGCTGATCCTGGTCGGCCGTCTCGACTTCGAAGACCCCAACGACCCGGCGCATCGGCGTCTGCTCGAAACGTTCATGCTGCCGGCATTCCTGGCACCAGGTGCTGCCTGAGTCGACGAGATGAACAGGCCGGACACTCTTCTGGACGCCAGAGCCGGTAATCGGCGCGGAGCTTCGTTCAGCGACAAGAAGTCGGATTGCCACCCGATTGCCGGACCGGAAAATCCGTCGGCGTGTCGCGGGGCGACGCGCCGACGGTTCACCACCCCACTGCGCGACACGCAACAGCACGAATCAGAACGCGTAGACGACCAAGCCGCCCGACCAGATCAGGGCCGGACGCAGCCGGCAACAGCCGTGTTCCCTCTCCAACCTTCGGTGCCATTTTCATCGCGCGTCCGCGGTGCGCTGGCACGAACTCCCGTGCGCCTCTGTGACACGATGCCGAACCGAACGCACTGGTCACAAGCGATTCGCATGCACTCCAGTGATGTCCGGTGTATCCAGAACGCCCTACAGAGCGTACCGATCGGATTGCGCTGACTCGAAACATTTCCGCAGGTCAGGCGGCTGCCGACTGTGGGAATCGAGCCAGATTCGTTACTTTACCGTCACTTTTGGGATTCAGGTACTCCAACCACTGGGAGTTGTCGACGGCCTTGTGCTCGAACCCGCGCTTGTCGATGTAGTGATGCGTTGCGGTCGACGACCCTTCCGAATGGCCCAATTGTGCACTGGCCCTCGCCTTGTCCCCGCTGCGTCCGGCGACCTCGGTGGCCGCGGTGTCACGCCGGTGTCACGCAGGGGGCCCAGCAGAACCAATCCAGCGCGGTGCCCTCCCGCATCACAGCCAGCGCGTAGTGGGCGAGACGGTGTAGACAATGCGGTCGCCGCTCATGAACAGATGCTCGTCCTCGCTCGCCGGATTGCACACCCGTTTCCACATCCTCATCTCCGCCGTGAGCCACTTCGGCATGACAATGTAGTAATCACTGCGCGCACCACACTTACGGCCGTCCTGCCGGAACGGCGGCATGTTGTCCCGCTTCACGATCGTCCAACAGACATGAAAACCGCGCGTTCCACTGCGGGGTCGTCGAGCCCGGGCATATCGCACCACCGTGCGGCCGGCCCTCGCCAAAACGCACACCGGTACCCAGCAGCAGCAGAGAAATGGGCAGAACGTAGTCGTGCCCGCGGGGCTGAGATCCGGCGTCTCCGAAGACGTTCGGCAGTTCCGCACACTCGTCCGCGGTCAACGCTCGCTGTCCGTTCGCGGCGGTGGTGTCCGGCGCGGGCACCCCGGTCATCGGACACACGTCGAACAGCCCTTGCAGGGTTGGCTCCCGGAAGATCATGCCGAGGATGACGTGATGGCGATACGCCACCGACGGCGACAGATACTCGATATCGGTGATGTAGGAAGTTCGGTCTCCAGCTTGATCGCATCCTGGCAGGCGAACATTTTGAAGGCCGCGCTCATCTTGTTCGTGAGCTTCAGCTTCAGCTTCTCCCGGTGCTTGCTGTTGCGACGCACGGTGCCCTTGCGTCGGTTCACCGCCCACTGTCGCTCGAACGCCTGCAGGCATTCATCGATCGTGCGGCCCTGCGCCGACGTGCGGGTGTAGCTACCGCCGTGCTGTTCCAGGTGCCGCAGCCAGTCGATGAGGTCGGCTTCGAGGTAGCGGACACGACCGCCTTCGATTCGAATGCACGCGAGAACTCCTGCAACCTGAGGACTACGCGGATCCGCCGGGTATGGAGTTGGCTGAAACCCATTCATACAGTGTCGGTTCGGGATGTAACCCAATCCGACGCACCCACCGAGGACATCTTCGGGCTGACCCACAAGTTGCACGGATGCGCCGGCGCCTACCGGCCAAAGTGGACTCGGGATGGTGCGGTCGATGGAACCCGAACCCGTGTGTCGATAGCGTGTAGGGCCTGAACTGCGAGAGGACACCATGCACGCTTCTTCCCTTGTTTCCATCCTCGCTGCCGTCGGTAGCGCGCTTCTGTTTCAGGCCACGCCGGCCTCAGCCGAGTCGCACACCGGTATGCCGACATTGACTGCACAGTTCGATGGCGGCCCGTGCGCGACGACCATCGACGCCAAGGCCAACATCTTCGATGACAGCAACCAGGTCTCCATCGGCTACCAAACCGACGACATCGCCGGCACCGGCAGCGCGGGATGCGGGTCGTCGCTGGTCGCGGTCGTCAACTGGCGTAATTTGGACAGCGGTGGGGCGGGTAGCGTGTCCCGGCACATGTTCCACAACGAGACCAACTCGATATCCTTCGCCCCCGGCCCGGGGCGGATCGCGATCGAGTTGACCACGCTCAGTACCCACTTCCCCGACGCTTCCCGCCTCGAGGTGGTCATGCACGGCTGATCGCCGCCGGAGATAAGGTGTAAATCCCGGCTGACTGCGGATCAGAAGAGTGGGAGTCCACACCGCCGCGCGCAGCACCGTTCTCGGCGGCACGAGTGTTCGATCATGCGCGGTTGCCACCGCGTCCGTGCGATCCGCGATTGGGAAACGCGGCGGCGCAGGTACAACACATTCCTGGCGACTTCGGCATCGTTTCCGAACGGCAAGTAGCCGTTCAACAGACCAGGCCACGGCGAGATTCACGGTCACACCGGATTTTCCGACACCGCCCTTGCCGAAGGCGATGGGTCGATACCAGCCCCTCTCATGCTGTGAACAAGACACCCTGGGCCGCAAGCTAATTCAGAACGTCGCCGGGGTCGGCTGCTATCGCGGGAATCAGGGTGGGCACGTCGTCGAGGAGGCAGGCGACGGTTTCGTTGGCGTCGCCCCTTGGTGTGGCCGAACAGGCCGACCGATTACGAAGCTGGTACCGCAGTCCACCGGGGGCGCGCTGCCGATCGACGGCGCTGGACGGGACCGCGCTGAACTCGATAATCATAGTCGGCGGCCCGATGTCCGGCGTCGCTGCCCAAGCGCCGCAAGTGAATTCGACGCCCGAGCTGGATGACCGGGCGGATCAGGAACTGTATCGACCCGATCAGGAACATCCAGGTGCCCGCGACCTGAGTGGGCTCGGAGAGGAACAATGCGCTGCCGATGGTGAACCACAACGCGATGAGCACGTCGTTCACGATGGATGCCGTTTCATAACGACTATCGATAACCAGCACCTCGTCGCCGATCGAAAACCGTACCGGCCGATCCGGGTGATCGTGTCGGGCCTGGCGCATGCTCCGCTCCTGTCAATCGTGGCCGCCGAGGGGCGACATCGAGAATGCGGATAGCCGCCGCTCCAGCAGATTCGAATCCGGGTCGTACCCACTTTCTGCCGGGCTGCCTGGGCACGCCGGATCACCTCTTCGATCGCGTCGAAAAGCTGGGGCGGATAGGAGGGTCGACTGGCCGCGTACTCGGCGGCGGCCATGTTGAAAGACTGGGCACGCGATCTGGTCGTCATTTACACCATCATCGACCCAGCGGCAGGGATGACGCCGGTCGCGACTACCGAGGACCGGACAATATGATTCGGCTATCGGCCGATATCTCACCAAAACGGGTTGAACGGATGCAGCGGAGGGAGGTGACCGTGACGAAGACCGGTGCCGACGCGGCACACGACATCGATCAGTTGACCGACGCATTGCTGACGGCCTCTCGGCTGCTGGTGGCGATGTCGGCACGGTCGATCGCGGCGGTCGACGAGACGATCACGATCCCGCAATTCCGGACGCTGGTGATCCTGTCCGGCCGGGGGCCTTCGAATGTCGCCACGCTGGCCGGTTTGCTCAATGTGCAGCCCTCCACAGCCACTCGCATGGTGGACCGCTTGGTCACCGGCGGTCTGCTGGACCGGCGGACGAATCCGAATTCGCGTCGGGAGCAGATCGTTGCACTCACCGAACGTGGACGGCATGTGGTGGACACCGCTACCGCTCACCGGCGTAACGAGATCGCCGCCGTGGCCGCCAAGATGCCCGTCGCCGACCGGGCAGGGTTGGTGCAGGCGCTGACCGCCTTCACCGCCGCTGGTGGCGAACCCCCTCCCGGTGAGGATATCGAGGGCTATCAGCTCTGAGGTCCGCCCGAAACGGTGCGCGCTGCGCCGACGTCGGCGGGCCCGGGCTGCACACGCGACGCCGACTGCGACGCTTGGGCCCGATCTGCGGCAGACCCATCGTGCAGTGCGCCGAGTACTGCGCTGTGGGTGAGCCAGCCGATCACCGTGTCACCGACATCGTTGACGACCGGTATCCCGGTGCCCGGCTGTCCAGTCAGCGCGTCGAGAGCGGTTGCGAGCGTGGCGGTTTCGACGACCGTAGGAGGCAGCACCGCCAGATCGGCGACTGTGGTGTCCGCCGATTCGGTGTCGGCGAGTGTTTCGGCCACCGCCGCGGCGGTGACGCAACCGCGGTATCTTCCGTCCGCCCCCACGACAGGCACCATCGAATGGGCCGATGTCCAGACGATGCGACTGACGCCCTCAACGGTGATGTCGGCCTCGACTGGTTCCGGACACGGCTCCATCACCTCCCCGACCCGGATCCGGTCGAGCCGACCGGCCGGGCCCGCGTGTGCCGCATCCAGATCCACGCCACGTCGAGTCAACTTGAGGGTGTAGATGGTCTCTTTCGATACTGCCCGGGAGATTCCGGTGGCTACGACCACGGCCAGCATGAGCGGCAGGATGATCGAATACTCACCGGTCAGCTCGAACAGGATGATGACCGCGGTGATCGCGGCCCGCGTCGCGCCCGCGAACGCGGCGCCCATTCCGATGAGTCCGTACATACCGGGCGCCGCGGTCGCACCCGGGAACAGATGATGGACAACGACGCCGAATGCAGTGCCACCCATCGCGCCGATGAACAGCGAGGGCGCGAACACTCCACCGGAACCGCCGATCCCGATGGTGAGGCTCGTCGCGAGCATCTTCCCGGCCATCAGTACGACCAGCATCCACAGGACATAGTGACCGCCGATGGCGTTGCCCAGCACCGGATAGCCGACGCCGTACATCTGCGGTAACACCAGCAGCACGCCCCCCAACAGCAGGCCACCGACGGCGGGCCGCAGCCACTCCGGCCCCCGCCAGACCCAATCGCACACGTCCTCGATCCGGTACAGCACGTGCGTGAAAACGACGCCGACCAGACCGACTATCACACCGAGCAGGGCGAATGCGCCGTATTCCCAGCCGGAGCGCAGGCCGAAGGCCGGCAGGTCCAGGAACGGCTCGCTGCCGAGAGCGGCGCGACCGATCACACTCGCGGTCACACTCGACAGCACCACCGCACCAAAGGATTCGGCGGCGAAATCGCGCAGGATCAACTCCATCGCGAAGAACGGTCCGGCGATGGGCGCGTTGAACGTCGCGGCGATCCCTCCCGCCGCGCCGCAGGCCACCAGTATCCGCAAGCGCCGCTCAGAGATCCGGGTCAACCGCCCGATACCCGACCCCCATGCCGAGCCGATCTGCACGATCGGGCCCTCCCGGCCCACCGAACCGCCACCGCCGATGCACAGCGCTGAGGCCAGTGCCTTCACGACGGTCACCTGCGGTGGAATCCGCCCGCCCCGCTCGGCGACGGCATACATCACCTCCGGTACGCCGTGGCCGCGGGCCTCGGGCGCGAACCGGTACACCAGCGGCCCATACACCAGCCCGGCCACCACCGGAGCCAGCACCACGAACCACGGCCCGAGGAATTCCACATGCTGATTCGATACGTGCCCGGCGGCCGAATAGTCCGCATACCCGGACAGGATCCGAGTGAAAGTCGTTATCAGCCAACGAAAAACGATCGCACCGCCACCCGCACCCGCACCGATGACCAGCGCGAGCACCACCAAGCCGCCGCGACTTTCCCGCAGCCACTCTCGCCACGGTGTCCGCCCCGGCAACGGCAGCGACCACCACCGTCCGCCCGCTACTTCCGAGGGCCTCACACCCATACCGACCACCCTCGCACCAGTCGAAACATGCACAGTGCAACAATTGTAGAATGCTCGTATTTGGCGACCGACAGTGACCGGCATGTCCGGCATCCCCGCGCCCACGGCGGCCACGATCTTCG
Organism: Nocardia sp. AB354; assembly: GCF_049538315.1. Lineage (NCBI taxonomy): Bacteria > Bacillati > Actinomycetota > Actinomycetes > Mycobacteriales > Nocardiaceae > Nocardia > Nocardia sp. AB354. Next base: position 130,129 of record NZ_JBMVFU010000020.1, read on the forward strand.
GCACCTGGACGTGGTCGCCTGTCGTGGACACACTCGTCGTGGCCGCCGCGGCCGGCTACCTGTTCCTGGCATGGCGAGCGGCGCGCCGAGGGCTGCGTTGGCCTCTGCTGCGCACGGTGTGCTGGCCGGCCGCACTGGTGCTGGTGATCGTGGCAGTCGACAGTGCGCTCGCGACGTACTCGCACGCGCTGTTCTCGGTGCACATGGTGGTGCACCTGCTGTTGATCATGGTCATTCCCGCGCTGCTGGTGTGGGCACAGCCGATCCGTCTCCTGCACGACGCCGCCGGCCCCGCCACCGCCGGCGGGATCGACCGGATGCGAGCGAGCCGCGCCTTCCGGATCCTGGTTTCCGCGCGGTTCACTGTGCCGCTCTACAGCGCTGTCCTGCTGCTTACCCACCTGACCGGATTCCAGCAGGCGATGTCCACCCACATGTGGATCCACGACACCGAGCTCGCGCTCTACGTGGTCACCGGATATCTGCTGCTACTCCCCCTCGCGGGTGACGAACTGACCGTCGAGCCCGAGTGGCCGCACGGATTGCGCTTCGTAGTGCTCGCCATCTGCGTCGGACCCGACACCCTCGTGGGCGTCACGCTGATGATGTCGTCGACCGTGCTCGCCCCCGCCTATGCCGGCTCCCGCGACTGGGGCCCGAGCGCGCTGGCCGACCAGAACCTCGCGGGGATCATCATGTGGCTCGGCGGTGACGGACTGATGATGCTGATCATGATCGCCGTTGTCGGACAATGGATCCGCATCGCCGACCGCGATACCGGGCTCGGCCCCTGGCTCGACGGCATCCGCCACCGCGCACTGCTCGGCACGACCACCATCGATGCCGATGTCGACCACGAACAAGCTGCCCTCGACGCCTACAACGCACGGTTGGCGCTTTTGAATGGCCTGCCGCCACGCACGCGCCCGAGTGCACCCGGCCACAGCGTCCCTCGGACCGCTGTCGCGCCCCGACCAGAGATCGAACCAACCGCGACACCGCCGCGCAGCGACGACTCCCCCGATCGAGAGGAGCCACAATGAAGTCACTCCCATGGGGTGTCACTGCGGTGTGTGCCTGCCTGGCGCTTCCCCGCCTGCGCCGCGAATATTGCAGGCGCCCAACATGATACGAACAACGCGGCGGTGTCGCTGGATAAGCCGCGAGCGGGCGACACCGTGCCGGGTGCGCTCGCCATGACACCGTGGCTGACTGGAAACCCTGGCGCGACACTCGATTGCCGTACGCACAACGATGGGGCGCCAGCCTCGCGCTATGACAAGCGCTCCGCCTCTGCCCCACGGGGATCGCCATGTCCAGCGCGTTGACTACCAGAGTGGAGTCTCGCCGGGAGTCGATGGACCAGCGGTGGCGATACCGCGGAGGGTCTTGGTCTGTGACGACGCCGGCAATCCGCGGATGCCGGCCAAGGTCATGAGAACCGAGGCCGTGCGGGAGCAGACGCGGAAACGCCGGGCGTCGGAAAGTGGTCAGAGGCTCAGCACGCTGCTTCCGAGGCCGAGAACGCTGCTGCCCGCACTGAGCAGCAAGCTGATGATGCTTTGAATGTCCATATTCGATCTCTTTCCATCCGAGAAACTGGGTCAGGCTCCGAAGACGGATAATCCCGCACCGCCGCCCCTTAGCTCCGGCGAACCTTCCCATCAATGGCGAATCGCTCGGACGAGCGGTCCGTCAGGCGGGCCTATCGGGGTTCCGGGCCGGCGCGCGGCCGAACTGTTCGAAGCGCGTACCGCCGACTACTCCGATGGTCTCTACACGCTGCATCAGTTGCGTCATTCCCGCCTCACCCACGCTGCGGAGGAGGCGCGTCGACTCCGGTGTCGATGAAGTGGTCGGGCACACCTCGGTGCGCAGCCTGGTGAAGTGCGTGCGGGTGTCCGACGACGGATTGCGACGGTATCAGGCCATCAGCGACCCGGGCCGCGAAGCGGCGGGGTCGCTGATCGAGAGAATTCCATCCAGCACAGCGGTTTCCGCAATCGCATTCGAGTGCACTGCCTCGACGCCGAGCGCTGCGGCGATCAGGGGTGCGTTCACCGGCAAATCCCTGCGGCCGAGCGGAGCGGAGGCTACGACCTTGATTTCTCGCTTCTCCGCTTCACCGATCAGCCCCACGGTTGCGATCGTATCGATCGGGCACCCGGAAAGCTTGCATCGCGAGCCCGGGGGCCCGGGACTGCGAGAGCCCTTGCGCCGCAAAGAGGCTCGGGGATCTTCGTCACTTGCCGCCACACTCCGGATCCTTCAGCTTCGGCCCGACAACACGACGACGTTCATTCTCCGTGTCGAGCATCTGCAGACTGTGGTTCAAGGCGGCGTGGACCCGGAATTCGCTTGTCCACCATTTGGCGGACCTGATCGGCAAACCCCGCGGCCGGTACTTGTCCATGATCTCGAGGTGGTACGGCAGCTTGATGAACTGTGTCAGCCCGTTGTCGTCGGCCCAGATCGAGAGCGAACCCACGTGGCGGCGGCCCGGTTGTACATATGTCATCACTCCGACCGCGCCGTCGATCTCGGCGAGTTGATCACCGAGCTTTTCCGAGGCGCGCCAGATGTCGGCGACATCCGTGAGGTGGCGCGGCGTGTACTGCGTGAGACTGACCATGAACGGGCCGCCCGAGTTCGACGCCGGGCCCCGCTTCCACCGGCTGTTGATCACGAGAGCGGACAACGATCGGCCGGAATCACGGTGGTGAGCCCATGTTGCCCGAACCGTGCGGACCGTTCGGGAAAAGGTGGTGACGTCGCGAACGTCGCTGTTGTAGTGGCCCATTCCGCATCCCTTCGCTCGATTCACGCGCACTTCGGCGACGCCCTGCGACCGGCAAGTATCGATTTAATACGCGTTCGCTTATCATCGCTTTGGACAGATGATCTGTCAATGCGTACTTAGTTTGAGAAGGCTCCAGCTCCTTCGGCAGGACCGGTGGTGGTCGCCGGCAGACCCTCGACAGTGGCGGGGATCTCATGATCGCGGGTCCGGTCGACGATCCGCCACAGCTGCCGGGTCTCCTCGGCCATGCGGCCGCGAGGCTCCGATCTCGCACTCCCCCACCGGGTTGGGTGAGCCCTCGACGCTGTTTTCCGCGAGCTCACTACCAGACCCCTGTCGGAGCGTCCGCCTCTGACTCAGTGCCGATCGGCCAGCCGGACCACGAAGCGAAGACCCGACCACGTCTCATCGATAGCGCACGTTTTATTGTCGACAAGTCCTGCGGCCAAGCCGAATTCGCGCACGACGGTATCGCTGAGATCGGTAGCTACCCCACTCGACTTCTTGGGCCAGGCGACCCAGAGGCCACCCGCCTGCGTGAGGCGGGCGCACCATGTGCCGAATCCTCGATCCAAGGACCGGTAGTCAGGACAGAAGCCGACGATCACGTCATACTGCGCGCGCCCCGCGCGCCGCTGCAGACAGACGTGCTCGGGCAGCGGTTCGAGCACGAATCCGCTCGGGGCCTGGGCGAGCAGCACGCGGTTGCCGGGCCGAATGCCGAGCTTGCGGGCCAACGGGGCGCCGGAGTATCCCGCCATGCGCCCACGATACGTGCTCCGCGATCCCGAGCGCGTCCTACGGCGCCGAGGAGCACCGGGCGGGAAAAGTTGGTTCCTGCTAGTTGATTCCGTTGATCGACAGTCCCGGGCGCGTTCCGAGATGGTCGGCCCTGCTGCCGGGGGAAGACCATGGAACGCCTCGTCTTCGAGGGCTGGGACCTGCCGACGGTCGTGGTGAGCGTCTATAACAGCGATGAGGACGTCTCTGCCTATGTGGTGCGCCCGGAGTATCGAATCCGCTCCTGTTTGGTCCTCATCGGACACACCCCGTACGGCAGGCATTCTGACGCCCCCGACAGCTGCCCCGCGCGTGTAGCCCGTGTAGCCCTATGAATTCAGAACCGGAAATCTGCCATCACTGCTGGTCAATCCATTGTCGTCGTTTTTCGCGCGAGTTCTACCGGGGACCCCGGGGTGGCGCCGCATTCCGGGGCGAGGGTTATCATGTCTCGCATGCCCCGTCGGGTCGTGATCGCTCGAGTCCTGTGAGTTGGGCCGGGAAAGCGCGGGATCGATGGCTATAGAGATTCCGCACGATGTGGCGTTGTTTCTCAACTACGCCGGTGTGCCGTATCCGGATATCAATGAGGATCAGGTCCGCGCGCTGGCGACTCATGTGCGGAATTTCGCGAACGGCGTGGCCGATGCGCACGATACCGCGACCGGTGTGATCACCGATATGAGGAACGCCTGGTCAGGGTATTCCTACCAGGAGTTGGTCGCGGCCTGGGCGCGGATGTCGAAGTCGCATATGGCTGATCTCGATACGGCGTGCCGTGTGGTGGCCGAAGCCCTGGATGCGGCTGCTGTGGTGATCAAGGTGACCAAGGTCGCGGTGCTGGCCGAACTCGCCGCGCTGGCAGCCAGTTACGCCGCCGCGATGGCCGCGACGATCGTCACCGACGGTCTGTCGGTCGCGGTCGAGCAGGCGGTCGTGGCTGCCGCGCGCAAGATTTGCCAGGTGATGGAGCAGGTGCTGATCGGCTATATTTTGGTCGAGGTGCTCGGGAAGGCGATCGAGCCACTCGAGCATGTCATCGACCGCATGGTCCGGGGAATCGTGGACGACGCCGCGGGCGAGCTGTTGGGTCCGCCGCCCGGTTCGGCCGATCAGACGCTGCACATCGAGCCCGACGAGGTCATCAACTACGCCCATGTCCTCGATGGGCTGGCCGATGACATCCTGCGGCAGGCATCGGATTTCGCGGACAAGGTCGCGGGACTGGACTTCACCTCTCCCACCTTCGACGACGGCGGGGAAGGAGGGGTGCCTGCCGTGGATCCGGGCACGGATCCTTCCAGGGGATTGGGACCGCAGACCGTGACGAACGACCACGCACCTGCGCCGGTGGCCAATACCTCGCCGACGACCCCACTCAGCGTCACGCCCGACATGCAGGGCCCTGCCCATATCTCCTCCGGATATCCGCTCTCCCTTGGATATCCGCCCGATCACTCCGGCACGCACATGACCAACGGACCTACTGGGGCTACTGGGCATCCGGCGCACCATGCCACCGGCCGGTTGCCGGGGCCGGATGCTGCGTCGAACACGGGAATCGGTGGTGTGCAACCGAATCCGGAAATCAACGCCACCACCTCGGGCGCTGATGGTGGTCATGCGGTAGCGGGTCCCGATGGTGGGGCGCCGAGTCCCGTGCATGCCGCGGCGGGGACGAGTTCCGAACCACCGGCGGCAAGGGACGACTCCGGCGTCGCTGCCCATCACGACCCCCGCGGTACGCCCGTACGCTACGGCCCGCAGATTCCGGTGTCCGACCCGGAATCATCGTGGAGCCCCGACCAGGAGCGCCCTTCCTCGGCGATGGGGCAGGATCGGGCGAACAACTTCCTCGAGGTGGCAGGCGATGCCGATGACCCGTCGCCGCCGAGCCGGTCGAACCCCGGGGCGCGTGCCGTCCGGGGATCCAACCAGCACGTCACACCCTGGCGAAAGCGCGCTCGCCGCAAGGCGGTTGGCAAGAAGACCACCCCGAAGGCGGCCTCCTCCGGAACGCCGTGGTCCGCCCGCGGTGTCCCGCCGAAATCCGAGCCCACGGTGTTCGCCCGGCCGGATGCGCGACCGGCGCCCTGGCGGACCGACCGGCCCGCCGAGACTGCGGATACAGCCGACGCAGCACACACCCCGGACTCCGAGCATTCCGCCGCGCAGGCCTCGGAGAAGAAGACCGGCGACGCTACGCGAAAGCCCGAATCAGCGTCGGAGCGCCGAGGCGCCACCGTTGTAGCGCCCTCGGTCGCCGCCGATAACCGTCCCGAACCGAACACCGAAACCCTGTTCCGGTCTTGATGATCCGCTGAAACTGCAGGCGCGCCTGCCAGCGTTGTCCGCCCAGGCGTTACCGATACAGCCTGGACGTGTGGCGGTCCCGAATCCGTGCGGGCCGTTGCGCGATTTGAATGTTATGTGGCTGCAGGACATCTCGACGAGGTCGTGTCTCCCAATGGTGTGAGCCATTCGACGATGAGAGCCAGTGTGAATCCGGCGCGGTAACGG